>CAJWBJ010000138.1 GCA_913020495.1 uncultured Oleiphilus sp. | reverse complement strand
TGAAAACGCGAGTAAATGTAAATCTTCAAGTGCCCCAGGCTGCTAGATAATGGAAGAGAATTTCGAAAATCTTAAAATAATGGTTATCGATGATAGTAAAACAATTCGTCGTACCGCTGAAACACTACTAAAGAAGGTCGGGTGTACGGTTATTACCGCAACTGATGGTTTTGACGCTTTAGCCAAAATCGCTGACTCCCACCCAGACATTATTTTTGTGGATATTATGATGCCTCGATTAGATGGTTATCAAACATGTGCGCTGATCAAAAATAATAGTGCTTTTAAATCAACGCCCGTTATTATGCTTTCAAGTAAGGATGGATTGTTTGATAAAGCAAAAGGAAGGATTGTTGGCTCAGACCAATACCTGACAAAACCATTTAGTAAAGATGAATTATTAAATACTATTCGCAATCATCGACCGAGTAGTTAATTATATTTAAAACAATGGTGTGTGCCGGCTTAAAAACGGTATGCACTAGCTTTAAAAGTTTTTGCCTGGGGGAACTATGGCTCGTATTTTAATTGTGGATGATTCACCGACTGAAATCCGTAAGATTTCAACTATTCTAGAAAGTAATAATCATGAAGTTATTACCGCTGATAATGGCGCGGATGGTGTCGCAGTAGCAAGAGCTGAGCAACCTGATTTAATTTTAATGGATGTTGTTATGCCCGGTCTGAATGGTTTTCAGGCAACAAGGCAGTTAACGCGAGCACCAGAAACTGCTGAAATTCCTGTGATTATTGTCACCACCAAAGATCAAGAAACAGATCGGGTTTGGGGGACACGGCAAGGCGCTAAAGGCTACCTTGTTAAACCAGTTTCAGAAGAAAGCTTAACAAGTACAATTAATGAATTGCTGAGCTGAAGCCGAGTTAATAAATTATGTCACTACCGGCAAGCCCATTTGGGATATTAACTGAAATTTCGCAGCTAAGCGTTCAATTTTCGACAGGCTTACCTGCTCAGGATGAAGCCGCTGAGTTATGGAATGGCATTGGGTTTACGATTGCTGGTATGCACTATGTTGCTGCGATGGGGTCAATCTCAGAAATTCTTCACTTACCAAAATATACTACTATCCCGGGCGTTGAAAGCTGGATGCTAGGTGTGGCCAATGTTCGTGGGCGCTTGCTGCCTATAATGAACTTATCACGTTTTTTTGGTTTGGAGCATAACTCGCTTAATAGTAGAGATAAGCGGGTATTGGTTGTAGATCACGGCGAAATTTTAAGTGGTTTTATTGTAGATAGTGTGATGGGGATGCAATATTTTGCGGTCGATGACTTTAAAGCTGGCGCCCCGCCAAACTTATCACGTGCTGTTCAGCCCTTTATTAAAGGGGCATATAAAAAGAATGGCACCGATTGGAATGTATTTGATTCCTTTGTATTAACAGAAAATAAAAAATTTCTTGATGTTGCAGTTCGATGATCTGAGAGAATCACTCGTAATAGCAGAAATATCTGAAAACCATACATTAGATAGTAAAAGGCCAGGAGCCAGTAAATGAAAATCATCTCTGGAAAATTTAACGCAGACCAAGGCAATAACTCACGTATATTCCTACTGGGTGGTGCGCTTATTGTTTTATTGGTTGCACTCTTTGTTGTGTCATATTTTATTACGCGTGATGGTAATTATGATAAAGAGTATGCCGGTTATGCGAACGACTTGCGGGTGTTATCCCAAGAAATTGCAAAGAATGCCACAGAGGCTGCAGGCGGTAAAGAAGGTGCATTTAAGCAGCTTGAGCGTTCAAGAGATGATTTCGAAAGAAAATTAAAGTTTATTACCAATGGTAATACTGTTACTGGTTTACCAGCATCTGAATTGGCGGCTCAAGTAGATGTGGTAAAGCGTTGGCAGGTTGTTCGTGATAACGCTGACAGGATTGTTGAAAATAAAAGTACTGTACTGACATTGCACCAGATTGCCGAAACACTTAATGAAACGATTCCTCAGTTGCAGATTGAGTATGAAGATGTCGTTTCTATTTTACTTGAAAATGATGCCCCGGCTGATCAGATATCTGTTGCTGAGCGGCAGTCATTACGAGCAGAACGAATTGTACGAAGCGTGAACAATATTCTAACTGGTGATGAAGACGCCGCTATTGCCGCGAATAGGTTTGGTGAAGATGCGACTTTATTTGGACGTGTAATGAACTCAATGTTTGAGGGCAATGACGCGATGGATATTAGTCAGGTCACCGATGAAGATGCCATTTATGGTCTTGAGGCAATTACAGAGCTATTTGAGTTTGTTGATAGTAACGTTAAGGCAATTTTGGAAACGTCTCCAGAATTATTTAAAGTTCGAAATGCGGCAAATGGCATCTTCGAGAACTCTATTAATTTGCTTGAAGAGACGGCGGCGTTAGCAACACGTTTTCAAACAGAAGCCGCTGGACGTTTTATCAGTCCCGATAAAGCTTATATTATTTTGGCTTTAATTATTTTATTAATCATTTTCGCTGGCTGGTCTTTATTCCAGGACAGTCAAAACCGCTTACAAGTAACTGAAGAACAGAACGAACAGAACCAAAATGCGATTCTACGATTACTTGATGAACTAGCCGATTTAGCAGACGGTGATTTAACGACTGAAGCAACGGTAACAGAAGATTTTACTGGTGCAATTGCTGACTCGATTAACTTTGCGATCGACCAAATGAGAGGCTTGGTTAAAGCCATTCGGGATACAGCTCTACAAGTATCAGCTTCGGCCCAGGAAACTCAAACAACAGCGATGCACTTAGCTGATTCATCAGAGCACCAAGCGCAAGAAATTGCCGGGGCATCTGCTGCGGTTAATGAAATGGCCGTATCGATTGATCAGGTTTCTTCTAACGCTGCAGAATCAACCTCAGTTGCAGAAAGGTCTGTAACCATTGCGAAGAAAGGTGCTGAAGTTGTACAGAATACCATTCATGGTATGGATACAATTCGGGAACAAATTCAAGAAACATCGAAACGTATCAAGCGACTAGGTGAATCTTCTCAAGAAATTGGAGATATTGTCTCGTTAATCAATGACATTGCTGACCAAACAAACATCTTATCATTGAATGCTGCGATACAGGCGTCGATGGCTGGGGATGCTGGGCGAGGCTTCGCTGTTGTTGCGGACGAAGTACAGCGCCTGGCAGAGCGTTCATCTGCGGCAACCAAGCAGATTGAAGCCTTGGTTAAAACGACTCAAACAGATACAAACGAAGCTGTTATCTCTATGGAGCATACTACCGCTGAAGTTGTACGAGGGGCGCGACTTGCACAAGATGCGGGTGTAGCACTGGAAGAAATTGAAACAGTTTCCATGAGTCTTGCAGATTTGATTCAAAATATTTCAAATGCTTCACGACAACAATCACTGTCAGCCGGACATATTTCTAACACGATGAATGTTATCCAGGAAATCACTTCTCAAACATCATCAGGTACAACGGCAACAGCGAAATCTATTGGTAACTTAGCAGAAATGTCGAGTCAGCTTCGTGATTCAGTGTCTGGCTTTAAACTGCCAGTTGATGATGCGGATGATTCCCAGGTCGCCTAATCAGTTTTTATTAGGCGGTTAAGGTGTATTCAATTAGTGATACCAGATTAGCGAACGTTAGACTGAAGAATTAATTATGAGTTGGGAGAAAGTACCTTTTCCGGTATTAAGTGATGTCCATTTTTTGAAATGGCAGAGTTTACTGGAAGAACGTACGGGTATGTATATTGCCCAAGAGCGCAAGTCTTTATTACAGTCAAACCTGATAATTCGAATGCGTGAAATTGATTGTTTTGATTTTGATCAGTATTACGCACAAATCAGTGCTATTCCAAGCGGTATTGTTGAGTGGAATATATTACTTGATCGTTTAATGGTTCAGGAAACACGCTTTTACAGAAACCCTGAGTCATTGGTACTTTTTCAGGAATTTTTAACCTCACGACTGTTAGATGATACTTCGAAAAAGTCGTTGAACATATGGAGCGTAGGATGCTCAACAGGTGAGGAACCTTATACTCTAGCAGTTTTAGCGACTGAAGCGTTTTTGAAATTTCATAAAGAGCCGTTCTTTGGTATTACTGCGACAGATATTAGTTTGCCTGTATTAAGTAAAGCGAGAGAGGCTGTTTATAACACGCGTAAATTAATGGATATGAAGCAGGAACTCGTTGTTCGTCACTTTACGCAGTTAAGTAAAGACTTGTTTAAAGTGAATGATGACATTAGACAAAAAGTTTGTTTTTCAATGGCGAATATGATCGATATTGAAAAAAGTCCATTACGAAACATGGACGCAATTTATTGTCAAAACGTACTAATCTACTTTCGCAAAGAACGTAAACATGCAATTTTAGATAGTCTGGTTCAACGTCTGGCTCCTGGTGGGATGCTTGTCATTGGCCAAGGTGAAGCGGTTGAATGGATTCATCCTCATGTTTCCAGGGTAGAGAATAACCAGACATTGGCGTTTTTACGCCATAAAGATTATTAACATGATTTTGAACTCTGTTTTTACCATGAGCTCAAGATAATATAACGCACTGATTGGAGAAGTTATGGGGAACAACCATGACTATATTGCCCTAGACTGGGTTAAAGGCGAAATAAAACAGACCTTGTCTCAAGCTCAAAAAGCTTTGGAAGTGTTTGTTGAGAATAAAGACGACACGACGCAAATGACTTTTTGCCTGAACTATATACATCAGGTTCATGGCACGTTGCAGATGGTGGAGTTTTATGGCGCAGCATTATTAGCTGAAGAAATGGAAACGTTGTGTCAGTCAATATTAGAAGGTAAGGTCTCTAGTATTCAAGATGCTCTTGAAGTTTTGATGGAGTCGCTTCTTCAGCTTGAAAATTATTTAGAACATATTCAAAAGGGCCAAAGAGATTTACCTGTTGTCCTTTTACCTATTTTAAATGATTTGAGAGCCTTGCAAGGGAGGCCTCTTCTATCTGATACCTCACTTTTCACTCCTAACTTGTCTGCCGCTGAAGTGGTACAAAAACCAGAACATGGTTTTAGAATGCAAGATGAGCAGGTGCTTGCGAATCTGCGAAAGTTAAGGCAGATGTTTCAGTTTTCTCTTGCTGGTGTCATTAGAAATCAAGACCTAGAACAGAATTTTGCCTATTTATATAAAGTTATTGTCAGGCTGGAGAAATTTTGTCAGGGGACGCCAATAGGAAAAATTTGGTGGGTTGCTGTCGGGTACTTGGACGCGATTCAAGGAAATACTGAAGAGTTAAGTTCAGCAACAAAGCACCTGTTGAGAGAACTTGATCATCAAATTAAATTAATGATCGAAGAAAGCGACACAATTCTATCTAAGCCCTTGCCATCTGATCTATTAAAAAATCTTCTTTATTATGTAGCAAGAACAAGTGTTAGCAGTGAGCGAATTGATGAATTAAAAGTTCAGTTTAATCTTTCCTCAGCACTGCTAAGCGAACAAGAAGTTGATGAAGAACGTCAGAAACTTCAAGCGCCTGGCCAAGACACCATGATCTCGGTCGTATCTGCGTTAAGTGATGAGCTGAACCAAATTAAAGACCAGTTAGATCTTTATGTTCGTGGTGACGATAAAGATAATCAGACGCTTTCTGACTTGATCCAACCCATGACCCAAGTAGCTAATACCATTGCTGTATTGGGTTTAGGTGTATCAAGAAAGATGATACTGGAACAAATTACCACCATTGAAAACCTGCTTAAACAAGATGAGCCAGCAGATGACCAAGCATTAATGGATATGGCTGGGGCTCTTCTTTATGTAGAAGCTAATTTAATCTCATTGACTAGTGAACATACTCACTCTGACTCAGAACAAGATGAAGAAAATAAGAGTTTTGTTGTACCGGCTGAGCACTTTGAAAGTGCTCATAACGCGGTTATTTTTGAGTCGAGAAATGGATTAGAGCAAGCAAAAAATTGCATTGTAAACTTTATAGCTTCTCAATGGGACCATTCCGAGTTGGAGGGGGTTCCTGATCTTCTTGACAGTATCCGGGGTGGTTTACAAATTATTCCGCTTCCACAAGCTGCAAAACTCCTTCAATCCTGTAGTGGTTATATCAATGAAGTATTATTAGCCGATAAAACTGTTCCCGAATGGCAAGAGTTAGACCGTTTAGCTGATGCGATATCCAGTGTTGAGTACTATATGGAGCGCCTGTCTGAAGGTGCCAAAGATAACGAACGGATTCTTCAAGTTGCTGAGGAAAGTGTCGCAAAGCTAGGTTATCCAACAAGTGGTGCAACGACTGAAATAAGTGAAGAAACCTTACCTGTCTTATCACAATATCATGTCTCTGATGTTGCAACAGAATCGCCTGATGCTGTTGTAAAAGAAAGTGATGAAAATTTGATCGATGATGAAATTCTGGAAATCTTCTTAGAAGAAGCGATTGAGGTTATTGAAGAAATAAAGACCGCGATGACTGCTTTAAAGGTTGAACCTGAAAATCGTGATGAAATACAAACTTTGCGTCGTGCATTTCACACCCTTAAAGGGAGCGGTCGTTTAGTGGGGGCAAGTGCTGTCGCTGATGTAGCATGGCCCGTTGAAAATCTATTAAATAAATACCTGGAAACATCTGAGAGTATTGGTTTAGATATTTTTGATCTGCTTGATGCAGTTATGGCTAAACTTCCGTTATTAGTAGAAGAATTCGCACAAAAAACTGAATCAACAAATTATGATCATTTAGCCATTCGCGCTGAAATGTTACTTGAAAATATGGTTGCAGACTCTTCTACACAAGCTAAGTCTAAGCCAGAGCCAGAGCCAGAGCCAGAGCCAGAGCCAGAGCCAGAGCCAGAGCCAGAGCCAGAGCCAGAGCCAGAACCAGAACCAGAACCAGAGCCAGAACCAGAGCCAGAACCAGTTGATGCTGCTGTTCAAAGTGTTATGGATGATGGCGATGACTTGATTGATGAAGAAATTTTAGAAATCTTTATTGAAGAAGCAGGGGAAGTGCTTGAAGCCATTCAAACTCACTTACCTGTATTCTTAGCAGAATATAATAATAGCGATGCTCTTTCTGAATTACGACGCGCATTCCATACCTTAAAAGGTAGTGGACGAATGGTCGGAGCCTTGGTGATTGGTGATGTCGCTTGGGGAATCGAAAACCTGTTAAACCGAGTCATTGATGGCTCAATTTTAATGAATAAAGATATTGCTGATTTGATAAGTTATGTTGTTAATCAAATCCCTCCTTTAGTAGAAAGCTTCGAAACCGGTTCACAGACGGATATAGATGTACCTTTAATAGAAAGGCAAGCAGAAGCGTTAGCAAATGGCGAGTTTGTCTCCGTTATTGGTACTTCTGCAGCTGATGACAAAGTTGAAGCAGCAACAGAAGAGTCTCAGGTTGAAGGCAGTTCACTTCAAGTTATAGGCATTGATGATGCTCTACTTGAAATTTTTGAAAATGAAGCTGCATCGCATGTAAAAAGTGTTGAAGATTTTGCGGGTGAAGTAACAGAAAATGTAACGGTTCCTGTTGATGATGACCTATCCAGAGCATTACATACCTTAAAAGGTAGTGCTAATACTGCAAATATAATTCCGATTGCTGCGATTGCAATACCTGTTGAAAAGTTCATCAAAGAAGCGCGAGCTAATAATATAGATGTTAATTTCTCTATTGCTCAAATGCTTCTACAGGCAACGTCATTAATAAAGCAAGGTGTTTCACAGTTATCCACAACGCCTCAGCAGGCACTTTCCGAAGCAGACAGTTTCTTAAGTTCATTGGTGGATTTGCAAAAAGAGGTATTCGAAGATCGTTCTAATGAGAATGAATTGGTCGCTGATACGACCCAAGACCCACAAATTATTAATATTTTCCTAACTGAAGGTTTGGATATATTGCTAGATGCCGAAGGCATTCTGAATGAATGGAGTGAGAATCCGGTTTCAGGTGATGCATTGGTTCAGTTATTTGGTGAAGTTAAAACACTTCATCGAGGTGCTAAGGTAGCGGGGCTTGATAGTATTGCTGAGCTATGTGAATGCCTGGAAAACTGCTACGGCAGTATTGATATCGATAAGAAAATACCAGAACCCGAATTTTTAAGTGATATTAAGCGTGGGCATGATGCCTTAATTGATATGATGGATCAGTTAGCAGCAGGTTTAAGCATCAAGCTGGATAACAAGCTATTAGCTGAGCTTAGGGAGCATATCACTACTCAGCCTGAACAGAACGAAACCTTACATGATAAGTTAGTTGAGTTAGAGAATGAGCTTGATGGTGTTCTTCCATCCTACTCCCCTGATGACGTAAGCGAAGATGACAGTTTTGATACTGACGGCGATGTAGAGACAGAACCTGATGACCTTATGGATGCTGAATTAGCTGAAATATTTCTTGAAGAAGCCAATGAGATTGTTCAAGGCATTTCACCTGCTTTAGCAAAATTAAAAGAATCGCCTAGTGACGAACATATTTTAGTTCAGCTCCAGCGAGACTTGCATACTTTGAAAGGTGCTGCGCGTTTAGCCGGAATAGAGCCTGTTGGTGATTTAGCCGATATATTGGAAAAAGTGTTTGAGTTATCTGTTGAGTCGCACTCTGTTTTGGGCGAACTGCTAATTAGTTTACTTGAAGACTCC
>CAJWBJ010000137.1 GCA_913020495.1 uncultured Oleiphilus sp. | reverse complement strand
ACAAGCCGTCAATAGCAAAAATGTAAGCATTCCGAGCAATAAACGAAGGGTGGGTAGTGAGACTCTCATTTGTCAGTTCATCCTGAAATTATATTGATCATTTTGTTTTGTTGCGATGTGTCAGTATATCTGTCTTGGATATCGAACAAAAATCGAAAAAAAATGAATGGGATGAGGGTCACACAATTACCGTGCAAATGGCTGTTTTCTATGTTGAAACACTATTTTTTGGCTTTGTTTCTAAAGAGTTTTTTTATATTCAAGGTATTGTATGATGTAAGTTCCAAAAAAGTGATCGGCATAGTGTAAATGCATCGATATAGTTTTATTTAAACTTGCGTGGTGGAAGTCGCGTTATTTCTCATCATCGTAGAAAGATAAATAGGGTAAAGCGTTGCTTCAATCAGGGGGGGCTAATACATTAATGCGAAGTTATGGCTGCTAGAACTTTTGGGCCTGATAAAAAGCTAGCCATTCTAAAAAAGAATGCGTGCATTGATGTCTCATAAAAGGAATTTATTACTCGTGGGTATTCTCGGGTAGTAAATATTGCGATGTAAGTAGTATGTGGATCTTTTTGTTTGCATCTGTTTGGGTGGTCACTGCAGTAGCCTTTCCTGTAATTGGGGTGGCAGCCACCATTCGAGTTTTGGGTCACCTCTCTTTTGCGGAAGGGATGGGTTTTCTAATGTGAATATTCTACGACTGCTTAATGATGCTTGTTCAAATAGGTGTTGGTGGTGTTCTAGAAATAAAGCTTTGAATGACCCGTCTTTGAGTGCTAGTTCTAAGCCGTTTAGAATGCGATCGGCTAATATTTTGTTGTTTTTTGACACAAAAAAGTAAACATAATATGGGTAATAAAGTGCGATGTTGGGTTCTATCATGATCTTAGGGTACTTTTTTTTATACTTCTGAATTTCATTCCAAGCCTCATTTATTCCTCGGGGAAAGTGGTCGAAACGGTTTCTGTTTAGCATGGCAAATAAAAGTTCATATTGGGGAGAGCTCATAACTTCTATTTTATTGGCTTTTAGTATTGTTATATCGGCCCAGTGTTTGCCAAAACCGGCAACAAATTTTTTCCTTAGTTGCTTGAAGGTTTTAATTTTTGAAAACTTGTAGCGACTATCGCGATTAATCAGCAATACGCGGTAGCCTAAAATACCTTGCAGTATGGGGATCTGGATCGCTCGAAACTTTATTTCTCGTTCAATGCTGGTAGGGAAGAAAGCGACATCAACGCCTTCATTGTGTTCTAAGAGAAGTGCGCCTCGTCCTTGAGTCATCTTTCTTGATTCGGGGATTAATAAATAAGCGCCCCATTTTTTTTCATTTTTGGATAATGCCAAATCAAGTAACTTGATTCTGTATTCATAACGAAGGTCTGTTTGAAAGTAACGGATTTCAGTTTCACTTGCATGAGAAATCACCGTCAAAAGTAAGCAAGGGAGGCTGAATAGTATTACAAAGCAAAGTTTGTTACACATGTCGCTAACCTCAATACAGCCTTCTATTTGACGATAGGAGGTGTTATTTCAACCATTTGTCCATGATTTTTTGGTATTCACCATTTGCTTTCATTTTTGTTAGCTCTGCTTCAAACTTTTCAGCAATATTGGCTAAATTGGGGTATTTTGAATTTTTCACAAAAGGCATTGGGTAGCCTTTTCCGTATAATGGTTTTTCGTAAAATGAAATTTCCTCTGATAGCCCGTTGAGTTTGGCGGTGTATTGGCCTACAGTTCTGTCTGCAATAACTAAATCAACACGGCCTTTTGCAAGCTTTTTCAAATTAGCAGCTAAATCTTTGGCTGTACTAAGTTGCTTGTTATAAGTGCTGTTACTATCTAGATCACCTTGGAATTCAGTGCTTCCATTTGTATAAGGAAAAGTTTGCCAGAAAATATCTTTATAGGAATTACCCGGGATAATGCCTATCTTAAGGTTTTCAGACTTTGCAGAAGTAAATCCGTTAAAGCTGTTTTTCTTTTGATCTGTTTTGACAAAAAAAACAAAATCACTCACCCACATATCTTCTTTGGGATAGATGACGAAAGGCTCTCGTTTAGTTTTTCTGCTTGTTGTAAAAACGGCTTCAACTTCGCCGTTTTCAACTTGGCTCCACGCTCCTTTCCATGGGCGGATTTTAAATTCAGGCTGAATGCCTAGTTTGGTTAAAATATGGCGAGCAATATCGACATCAATACCGACGACCTTGCTGTCTTGTTTGAATTCAAATGGTGCAAACTCTTCCCCGACTACAGTAAATGTTTCGGCATTGAGGTTGAACGAGACGGTTGAAAGCGCAAGTAGAAAAAAACTAATGAGTTTGTTCATAGTATCATTCCTTTTTATTTTCGCGTCTGAGTTTTTGTAGCTAGTATTGTATAAAGTTTAGTCTAAAAAGCAGGATAGTCTATCGCTTAAGACATGACGTGTTGTTTGCATAGTTCTAACCAGTTATTGATTCCATGGCTGCGATACTTGTCTTTATGCACAATAAAATAAAACTGTCGGTGGAAGTTTCTGTGGGGAATATTTAATGGAATTAAGTTACCGCGAGAGAAAGCATCATTTAAGGTTATTTTGGATAGGCAGCCTAACCCCATGCCAGCTTCAACTGCTCTTTTAATTGCTTCGGTATGTTGCAGCTCTAATGTGACTTGAATATTGTGGGTTAGCCCATGCATGGCGTAGTCAAATGCTTGTCGAGTCCCTGAGCCTGCTTCACGTAATATCCAGTGTGCTGAAGATAATTCCTGATCATTTAATATATTCTTAGACGCATAGGGATGGTCTGGTGAGCAAAATACGACTAGTTCATCTTCTCTCCAAGGAGTGACCTCTAGTTCAGTATGTGACACTTCGCCTTCTATTAGCCCTATATCGAGCTCGAAATTTGCGACTTTGTTCGCGATGATGGTGGTATTGGCAACCTCTAATGTCGCATTGGATCCGATATGCTTTTCACGAAACTCTGACAAAATATTTATTGCCAGATAATTGCCGATAGAAAGTGTAGCTCCGACCTTTAAAAGGCTTATTTCGGCATGTTGCTGTAACGACTCCTCTAATGTTCTGGCGCGTTCGATAAAAGACTTCGCCTGTTTTTTTACAGAAACTCCCAGGTCATTTAACTGCAGGCGCTTTCCTATGCGGTCAAAAAGTTGGATATCGAATTGAGCTTCCAGTGTCTTCAGGGATTCGCTGGCGGCAGATTGAGACATGGATAATTGCTCGGCGGCCTGAGTGATATTTTGACAGTCTGCGGTCGTTAGAAAAACTTCAATTTGCTTTATGGTAAACTTCATATCGATAAATCCGATTAATTTTATTAGTAATACCTGTTTTACAGATATCTTAGAGCTTATTAATATGTGCTTCAAGTTGATAAATAAGTAGGAGCAATGAAATGGCTGGATTTATGAAAGAAACCGTGACAAGCGTGAAGCATTGGAATGATACTTTGTTTAGTTTTACTTGTAGTAGAGATGCTTCGTTTCGATTTAAAAATGGTCATTTTATTATGATGGGTTTGGAGCATGAAGGTCGCCCTCTGATGCGTGCATACAGTATTGCGAGTGCTAACTATGAGGAGGAATTAGAGTTCTTTAGTATTAAAGTAGCAGATGGACCACTAACTTCAAAACTACAAAAAATTCAGGTTGGGGATCAAATCCTATTAAGTCGTAAGCCAACAGGAACTTTAGTTCTGGATAATCTTTTGCCAGGACGTAACTTGTATTTGATAAGTACAGGGACTGGTCTGGCGCCTTTTATGAGTATTATCAAAGACCCTGAAACCTATGAGGCTTTTGATAAGGTGATCTTAACTCATGGGACTCGATATACTTCAGAATTGGCTTATCGTGACCAGATAAATAATGAGTTGCCCGGGAATGAATATTTTGGTGATGCGATAAGTGAGCAGTTGATTTACTACCCTACAGTGACTCGTGATGAGTTTGAAACTCAAGGCCGAATAACTGATGCGCTTCAAAGTGGGAAGTTGTCCTCTGATATTGGTTTGCCTGAATTAAATCTAGAGCATGACCGCTTCATGATTTGTGGTAGTCCAAGTATGTTGAAAGACACTTGCCAAATATTGGACGGTTTAGGTTTTAAAGAAGCCAGGCATGGAGATGCCGGGCATTATGTGATTGAACGGGCATTTGTGGAGAGTTAAATGACGTTTCTGTCTGTAATATGAAATACTCTTTTCTTTCTAGCATGGTTGTTAGAGGATGGGTGATAATTAGTTTTTGGGTTTTCTAGAGGCTTTAGTTCTTTTTCGGGCAGGCTTTGTGGGGGTTTTGGTTTTAGGTAAGTGAATATCAATGGTTTTATGCTCTCCTGGGGAGAGTCCGTCTAGTGTCCATTGGCCAATACTATATCTTATCAGTCTGAGGGTGGGGAAGCCTACATTTGCGGTCATTCGTCTTACTTGTCTGTTTCGACCTTCAGTAATGCTTAGCTCTACCCAGGATGTTTCGGTATTGCTGCGTTTTCGGATGGGTGGGGTTCTTGGCCAAATATCAGGCTCCTCCATTTTTTGTGCTTTTGCTGGTTTTGTCATGCCATCTTTTAAAAGTATGCCTTGTTGGAGTTGTTTGATTGCTTCATTAGAGATGTTGCCTTCGACTTGAACCCAGTACGTTTTAGCAAGCTTATGTTTGGGGTCTGCTATGCGAGCTTGCATTGGGCCGTCACCGGTTAAAATAATTAAGCCTTCGGAGTCGTAGTCCAGTCTGCCGGCAGGGTAAATTTTGGGGGTTTTAATATAATTGGCTAAGGTGCTTCTGTCTTCTGAATCTGTGAATTGAGATAGAACTTGAAAGGGTTTGTTGAGTAAATAAAGGGTGGGCATGTAAATGTTGGCTCTGTAGTGAGGGCGAGAGAAATCTAAGAAATTATAATATGAAACTAAAATGATATGTAGTGATAGTCTGGTGAAGATAGAAAACAGTTAGGCACAAAAAAACCTGCTGATGGGCTCAGCAAGTTGTCTGACTTATTTTTAGCTTCAGGTTTATAGTTATATCTCTGAAGCTTAAAAATTAAACAGTAGCGGTATTTTCGGAAAGTTTAGTCGATTCTTTCGTCTGTTCTTCATTGCGATAGCTGACGGTTTCTTCCTCTACAGAAATAAACTCATCATCATCGATGTTTGACGATGGACGACTTAGCTCTACAGCAGTAATGTTAACTGCATGTGTTCCTTTGTCCCCCGGTTGTTTTTCAAAACAAACTGGTTGACCAGCTTTCAGTGTTTTATATCCTTCCATCTGAATTGCTGAGAAATGCGCAAAAAGATCCTCGGTTTCGCCATCCTCGATGATGAACCCATACCCTTTTGCGTTATTGAACCACTTAACTGTACCTTGAGGCATAATCGACTCCCGTGTCGCGCATTTGAAGTGCCTAAATTTATAAGTAAAGTAGGATTAATCAAATGCCTGAAGTTTTATTTTTATTGGCCATATGTTGTTGTACTGCATCAACAGGTTACTCTCGAATATTTTTATTATAGTGTCAAGTGTTTGTGGGAAAAGAGATGATAAAGAGTGTCTGTTTGTGAGTTTTGTGTGTTTTACCCTTTTATGAGTACTAAATGCTTAAAAAAGTTTATAAGATTCTAGGAATGCTTTTTCTTTATAAATGAAAATGTTGCAGAATATAGAATCCTTTCCAGTTATTAATTATGTAAAAATTCGTATCCTACTATGAGTAAAAATGAAGATTGTCGACTATCCTTAACTAAAGAAGCAGTTAAAGGTACAAATAAAGTGCAGGTTACAGGAAGTAATCCTAGTCATGATGAAGATCATGGCGGGGGCTTATTAGTCGCTCCGACTAAGCCTGCATTGAAGCGTCCAGCGATGTATCAGGTTGTCTTGTTAAATGATGACTATACCCCGATGGATTTTGTGATCGAAGTGCTGTTAACGTTTTTTTCAATGAATGAAGAAAAAGCGACGCAAATCATGATGGCTGTTCACACACAAGGGAAAGCAGTTTGTGGCGTGTTTACAAGAGATATTGCAGAAACAAAAGTCGCGCTAGTAAATCAATATTCTGCTGACTGCGAACACCCGCTTATGTGTGAGATGCAGAAAGTAGATTAATAAGTATTTTTGGGGTAAGAGATGTTAAGTAAAGACTTGGAGTTGACCTTAAATGATGCATTTAAAAATGCACGTGAAAAGCGTCACGAGTTTATGACAGTTGAGCATTTGCTGTTGGCGTTACTAGAAAATGACGCAGCGGTAAAAGTGCTTAATGCGTGTGGGGTCGATTTGCCTGATTTGAGGCAAGAATTAACGGAGTTTGTGGATTCTACCACTCCACTTATTCCAAGTAGTGATGATGAACGGGAAACACAGCCCACGCTAGGGTTTCAGCGTGTATTACAGCGTGCGGTGTTTCATGTTCAATCTTCTGGTAAAAAAGAAGTAACTGGTGCAAATGTGCTTGTTGCTATTTTTAGTGAGCAAGAAAGCCAAGCTGTTTATGTATTAAAAAAGCAGAATGTCGCGCGGATTGATATCGTAAATTACATTTCACACGGTATTTCAAAAGTACCAGGGCAAATCGAATCGGACCAGCAGAGTGAAGAGGATGGTTCTGAAGAAGGTGCTGAAGAATCAACTCAAAACAATCCTCTTGAAAACTACGCAACAAATTTAAATGAGCAGGCGGCTTTAGGGCGTATTGACCCCTTAATTGGTCGTGAGAAAGAAGTGGATCGAGTTGTTCAGATTCTAGCGCGTCGCCGAAAGAATAACCCATTGCTTGTCGGTGAGGCTGGCGTAGGTAAAACGGCTATTGCTGAAGGTCTCGCAAAACAGATTGTTGATGGTAATGTGCCTGATATTATCGCTGAATCAGTTGTTTACTCACTTGATCTGGGAGCTTTGCTTGCAGGAACTAAATATCGCGGTGACTTTGAGAAACGATTCAAGGCCTTATTAGCTGAATTACAAAAGCGTGATAACTCGATACTATTTATTGATGAGATTCATACCATTATTGGTGCTGGTTCTGCGTCCGGTGGCGTAATGGATGCTTCAAACTTATTGAAACCATTGTTAAGCTCTGGTGAGCTTCGTTGCATCGGTTCAACGACCTTTACTGAATTTAGAGGCATCTTTGAAAAAGATAGTGCGTTAGCGCGCCGGTTCCAAAAAATTGATGTGAATGAGCCGAGTGTCGAAGACACTATCATGATATTAAAGGGCTTAAAAACTCAATTTGAAAGCCATCATGAGCTAACGTACACAGAGCAGGCTTTGCGTTCTGCTGCTGAACTGGCTGACCGTTATATCAATGATCGCCATATGCCAGATAAGGCAATAGATGTTATTGATGAAGCAGGAGCTAGTCAGCGCTTAAAGCCAGAAGCTGAGCGTTGTAAAGTGATTGATGTTACCGCAATTGAAGATGTGGTAGCGAAGATTGCTCGAATACCTCCACGTAATGTGTCTACTTCTGATAAAGATATGCTGCGTAATATTGAGCGTGACCTTAAGATGCTGGTGTTTGGTCAGGACAAAGCGATTGAATCACTTTCAACTGCGATTAAATTATCTCGAGCTGGTTTGAAATCCCCTGAAAAGCCTGATGGTGCATTCCTGTTCTCTGGTCCTACAGGGGTTGGTAAAACAGAGGTTACTAAGCAATTAGCGACGGTGCTAGGTATTGAGTTGGTTCGCTTTGATATGTCTGAATATATGGAGCGCCATACAGTTAGTCGACTGATTGGTGCACCTCCGGGGTATGTTGGTTACGATCAGGGCGGCTTGTTGACTGAAGCTGTAAATAAAAATCCTCATTGTGTGTTGTTGTTGGATGAAATCGAAAAAGCTCATCCCGAGGTATTTAATATTCTGCTTCAGGTAATGGATCATGGCACCTTAACGGATAATAATGGGCGTAAAGTCGATTTTCGGCATGTCATTTTAGTGATGACAACCAATGCGGGTGCGGAGGTAATTAGTAGGCGTTCTATTGGTTTTAATGAGCAAGATCATTCAACGGATGGAATGGAAGCGCTGAATAAACTATTTTCGCCTGAATTCAGAAATAGGCTGGATGGCATCATCCCATTTGCCTCGCTATCTAGAGATGTGGTTTGTCATGTTGTTGATAAGTTCTTGATGGAGCTTCAGGTACAGCTTGATGAAAAGCACGTGTTGCTGCATGTTGATGATGAGGTGAAAGTCTACTTAGCTGAAAAGGGCTATGATGATAAAATGGGTGCAAGGCCGATGGCGCGCTTAATTCAGGAAGAACTTAAGAAACCATTAGCAGAAGAAATACTGTTTGGTGATTTATCTAAAGGCGGGGAAGTCAATATTAACCTTCGCGAAGGCTCAATCGTTTTCGATTTTGAGGAAATGCCAGCTTAAAAAGTCAGTAGAGGCGAGGTATGATCCTCGTCTCCACCCTTTTATATCTTAAGGCGCTATTCTAAGCTTGCCTTTAAAAATTACTACCTGGCTCGGTAAGTAATTCGACCTTTAGTTAAGTCGTAAGGCGTCATTTCAACTTTGACTTTGTCACCAGTCAAAATTCGAATGTAGTTCTTTCTCATCTTTCCAGAAATATGTGCCGTAACAACATGGCCATTTTCTAGTTCAACTCGGAACATCGTGTTGGGAAGGGTATCAATAATTGTACCTTCCATTTCAATGACATCTTCTTTTGCCATTAAAGGGCATCCTCATAAAAAGTTGAGC
>CAJWBJ010000136.1 GCA_913020495.1 uncultured Oleiphilus sp. | reverse complement strand
TCAATAAATCAGGCGGCTATTAGAAGGCTAGATCTTGAACGACATATGCATCTCGCATTAGATAACAATGAGTTTTCACTACATTATCAACCGGTTATTGACATCAAGAAAAATGAAATTACCGGTGCGGAAGCACTCCTTCGCTGGCATAACGACACATTGGGAGATGTTTACCCCGACGAATTTATTCCTATCGCAGAACAAACCGGACTAATTGTCCCCATCGGTCTATGGGTATTGAACGAGGCTTGTTGTATGGGTGAACAAATTCGCCAGCAAGTTAATGAAAACTTCCAGATAGCGGTGAATGCATCGCCTCGCCAATTCAGGAGTCTAACGTTTTTAGATGACTTGGCATCCATCTTTAAAGCTACAAAATTTCCAGCTGAAAATTTAGATATTGAAGTTACTGAAGGGTTGTTTCTAGGTTCATTCGGAAACACTGTCGCGCTACTAGAAAGTATCAAAGCGCTCGGGGTGAATATTTCAATGGATGATTTTGGTACTGGCTATTCTTCCCTTAATTACCTTAGACAATACCCATTCGATATTCTAAAGATTGATCGTTCGTTCATTATGGATTTAACTCACCGTATTGAAGACCAAGCGTTGGTCAGAGCGACCATTGCAATGGCGCATGGCTTAGGCCTTACTGTTATTGCAGAAGGGGTAGAACACGCTGATCACTTAGCGTTTATAAAGAAAAATGATTGTGATTTTGCACAGGGTTATCTTTTCAGCAAGCCAGTCCCAGCAATTGAATTTAAAGCACTGTTAGACAAGGGGTTACGGTAAAAAGCATCTCCTTATATATCGTGTTCCTGATTATTTGTTATAGGTTAACCAGTATTTCAATTTTTCTACTAGAACATCATGATCAATCGGCTTGGTAATATAGTCATTCATGCCTGATTCAAGGCATCGTTCTTTATCGCCTTTCATTGCATTCGCAGTCATAGCGATAATAGGAATTTGTGCATACTGTGAGCCACCTGCATTGGCTCGAATTTGACGAGTGGCTTCATAGCCATCCATTTCGGGCATTTGGCAATCCATTAGTATTAGTTGGTAAGGCGTACTACTAATAGAAGAACTATTTGAAGTGCTATCAGATGACTTAGTTAAAGCTCCGAGAGCCTCAATGCCATTTTCTGCGACATCAACAATACACTCATATTCTTCAAGCAGGTTGACCCCTATAAGTTGGTTTACCATCACATCATCAACTAAAAGTATGTGGGCATGAGCTAACTCATTAAGTTCGGTTTCTTTGTTTGATGATGAAGCACTAAAAAGTTCCGTTTCAGGTAATTCTCTTTCAAGCGCTATTGCTATTGCCCTTGATAGGTCCGAAAGCGTGGCAGGTTTTGGGAAACTTGTACAAACCCCCATACTGCTGAAATATTCCTTATTTTCACCTTCATGAGGTTTGATTGAAGTCATCATAATTAGACGCGTATTACTGAACTTAGTATTTTTGCGTATTGCTTTGGCAAGTTCACAGCCATCCATATAAGGCATGTCTCGATCAATCATCACGATGTGAAAGGGTTCTTCTATTTGCATTTCATCAGCTTGAAAAAGTCTTAAAGCACTCTCTCCATCTGCTGCTTGCGATACATTTGCTCCCCAGCATTTTAATTGATTGGCTATTGCCTGAGAGCTGTGCTGGTTATCATCAACAATCAGAATATTAACTTGCTCTAAAGATACTTCCGATGTCACAGCACTGGATTGTGAGCTGATTGAAAAATCCAGATCAAATTTAAAACAACTTCCTTCTCCTAACCTACTTTCCACCTGTATGGGACTGCTGCTCATTTTTTTGCAAAGTCGATTAGCGATGGCTAGCCCGAGACCTGTGCCTCCATATTTCCGGGTAGTAGAAGCATCAGCCTGAATAAATGCATCAAACAAGCTATCAACCTTATCCTGCGAAATACCAACACCGCTATCTAAAATACTACAGGAGCATCGTAAGAGATTATTATCGAGTGCTTTCAAGGATGCTTGAATAACAATCTCTCCTGAGTTTGTGAATTTGATAGCATTGCCTACAAGGTTAGCTAAAATTTGTTTGAATCTACTGGGATCACCTTTGACATGAGTTTGATGAATACCACTTTGATCCAGGACTAACTCCAAGCCTTTTTCCTGAGCACGAAAAGCCATAGATTCTGTGAATTCACCCAATAAATTACCAATATTGAAGTCTACCTCTTCCAGACTTAGCTTATCTGCATCAATTTTGGAGAAGTCTAGAATGTCATTGATGAGTGTGAGTAAAGTGTCTGCACTGGACAGCGCAAGCGTCACATAATGCTTTTGGTGTTCGTTAAGTGGTTCATTTAGTAAAAGACGTAACAACCCGAGTACGCCATTCATCGGCGTACGAATTTCATGACTCATGCTAGCAAGAAATTCTGATTTTAACTGTGCTGACTCTTCCGCCTTTACCAAGGCTGTTTCACGCTCCGATTCTAGAATCTTTTGTTGGCGAATATCATGTAACACCACCAAGGTTTCAATATGATCATTAGCCAGATTAATTTCTGTTATGGCGATAAAAACAGGATAATAGTTACCATTAATGAGAATACTGCATTCACCTGCGAACTTTGACTTCAACTGATCTTTTGAAATTTTTTTGGTCGTTTGGTCTTCTAAAATTTGATGGCATATATCGTTAAAGGGCTCACCAAATAAGTCATTTTGTGTCAGAGAAAAAAGATTATTAATATAAGTATTTGTTTGTTTTATTAGACCTTGGTGGTCCAGTATTAACAGACCGTTCGGCATGTCATGAATAACAAGGTCAAGGTAATCTTTTGAGATAGTTGTTGTATTTAAGCTGTCAGCCATCTTATCTATAGCATTAGACAAGTCACCCAACTCATCTTTGCGACGACTACTTAGTCGAACACTGTAATTGCCCTTGGTGATATCCTCTGCCACGCGCTTTAGCTCTTTGAGTGGCTTTACCAGAAAGCTGGCAACCATATACGCTAAGGCTAACGCCAGAATAGTTGCCACAAGAGATATAAATGCCATTTTATAGACTGATGCCTGAACTTCTTTGTTGGCTCTTTCTAGTGACAGTTCAATCACCAAAGCACCTAAATACTCCCCAGATGCATCTAAGACCGGTGAAAAAACTAGAAGACTCTTACTTTTACCTAATTGAACATCCCCTACTGGTATATTTCTATTGGGTATGCTCGGAATAATATCGTGCACCAGTTCATCACTGAGTAGGTTTTCTTCGGTGCCGTCAGCTAAGACATAACCTTCATAATCTAAAACAAATGTACGTTTGATGTCGATTTCATCTAATACATGCGAGAGTAAACGGTCGATTTGATCTACTTTTAATTCATAAAGAGGCGATACCAGTGTTGCCGATAGCAAATGGGCAAGACCACGACCTTTGACCAAAAATTCATGCTGAATAATTTTCTTTTGCCCCACTACGGCAAATACAGTAATCATCGAACTAATAAATATCGAGACTAAAAATATATATAGTGCTTGTTGTAAACGCAGGCCAATTCGCATAGTTAATTTAGCTATTTATATTTTAGGAGCGGTTGTAGAGGCTTCAGGTATGTATCAATCCCTCCGGGAAAACTATCAAATTTACTGGTTTTAGAAAAACTTGTTAATGCTGCTTTACCCTCTTCGGTGAGATGCATATTGGTCAGAATTTCTTTGATTTTTATAACTCGTTTTTGAGAAACTCTAGCGCTATAACTCACAACATGACGTGGAACTGATAAGCTTGACCCAATAATCTGTAAGTCTTTTATCCTTTTCTTGGCATATTTTACGTAACTGGCTCTGTTCATGGCCCCCACAGCAACTTTTTTTCGTAATACCCAAAGCATCGTATTTCGATCATCATCACTAAATAAATAACCTATCTGGTCAGCACTAATTTGGCCACCTTGTGATACTTCTTGTAGTTTGAAGCCTTTTTCTAACAAAGTTGTTTTAGGTAAAAAATATGACGAGGTAGAAAAGGGGTCTTCAAAAGCGATGATCTTGCCATTAATTGCATCCAATGAATCAATACCGCTATCTTTTCGTGAAAAAATAACGCTGTGGTATTCGGAGACTCCTTTTTTCCAACGCCTTAAAAAGATAGTACTGCCTGTTTCTTTAGCAATAGTCATACTTGGAAAAGGGCTATCTATATAAATGTGAACCTTTCCTCTTGTAACGTAGTTAACCATTGTGGCTTGATTGGGTGCAACCACTGTTTTGACGTCATCAACCCCGTCTTGCTTGAGGTACTTTTTAAGGTACTTCGCTAAACTCTGAAATTCCTTAATTTCTTCATCGGGGTCATCACCAATGCTACCCAAGTATAAAGTTTCTGAATGAAGCTGAGCGGCACACATCAGTAGGACGAGTGAAAACAGGATATAGGGTAAGCGCTTGAGTGAGGTTTTTAACACATTAGTACTCAACATCGGCATTCTTCTCTACGTAATTATTAGGGGCACACAGGGCTTCAGGTTCGTTTCTGTATCTTAAGTTGAAAATAGCGATGCTTGATAAAGAGAAAACAATCTATAGATTAATAGTCTATAGATTGCTATAAATCAACGACGGGAGGTTAGGAAACAACCAAGTCATCATGTAACGTAGATATATTGTATGGATCTATCATAAAGATCAAAACAGATAACAGAATTCTATTTATCGCCCTAGTCATTTGGAAGTTAAATCATATAACGTAAAGATAACTTCAAAACAAAATGGAACCCTAACCTTGCCAGCCATTATTCAAATAAACAAACTCTCCAAAATATATGCAGGAGGTTTTCAAGCGCTCGATACTATTAACTTATCGATAGATAAAGCCGAAATCATCGCGCTTCTTGGCCCTAACGGTGCTGGAAAGACCACATTAATCAGTACGATATGCGGCATTATCAATCCGTCTTCAGGTAGCGTGACAGTTGACGGCCACGACATTATTGATGGCTATCGACATACACGAAAAGTTATCGGACTCGTGCCACAAGAACTCACCACAGATTCATTTGAAACAGTTTGGGATACGGTATCATTTAGCCGGGGTTTATTTGGCAAAAAACCGAACCCTCAGTTTATTGAGCAGACCCTCAAAGACTTGTCACTTTGGGATAAAAAAGACAACAAGATTATGGAACTGTCTGGCGGTATGAAGCGCCGGGTAATGATCGCGAAAGCCCTTTCCCATGAGCCTACTGTGTTATTTTTAGACGAGCCTACCGCCGGTGTCGATGTAGAGCTACGCAAAGATATGTGGAATTTGGTACGAAAACTTCGCAGCAATGGTGTCACCATTATCTTAACGACACATTATATTGAAGAAGCTGAAGAGATCGCAGATCGAATTGGGGTGATCAAAAATGGCCAGCTGATATTAATAGAAGACAAAGTCTCCTTAATGAAGAAGCTGGGTAAAAAACAATTGATTCTTGATCTGAAAGAGAATCTCACCGACCTACCTTCAGAACTAGAAAACTTTGACATCCAGCTAAAAAGTCAAGGCATGCGTTTAATTTACACTTACGATACCACCGAGGAGCACAGCGGCATTGCCGCTTTGCTTCAACAGTTGTCGAAACTAGGCATTCAATTTAATGACTTAAAAACCGATCAAAGTTCACTTGAAGATATTTTTGTTTCGTTAGTGAGGGACGCTGTATGAATCGTTATGCTATATCAGCCATTTATAAATTCGAGATGGCCCGCACCAAACGTACTATTTTCCAAAGTATTATTTCGCCAGTCATTTCAACATCACTCTATTTTGTGGTGTTTGGTTCGGCCATTGGTTCACGCATCACTGAAATCGGCGGGGTGAGCTATGGCGCTTTTATCGTGCCAGGTTTAATTATGCTATCACTGCTGACCCAGAGCATTTCAAATGCATCTTTCGGTATTTACTTCCCTAAATTTACTGGCACAATTTACGAATTACTTTCAGCCCCCATCTCTTATTACGAGGTATTAATAGGTTATGTCGGTGCAGCGGCAACCAAATCAATCTTGCTTAGTTTAATTATTTTAGCTACGGCGGGACTTTTCGTACCGCTTGAAATAGCACACCCTTTTTGGATGCTGTTTTTTATGGTCATGACAGCCATAACCTTTAGTTTGTTTGGGTTTATTATTGGCATTTGGGCAGATAATTTTGAAAAACTGCAAATTATTCCAATGTTAGTCGTTACCCCTCTCGTCTTTTTGGGAGGCACATTTTATTCGGTCAATATGTTGCCTGCTTTTTGGCAATCTGTGACTTTATTTAATCCCGTGCTTTATTTGATTAGTGGTTTTCGCTGGAGTTTTTATGAAATTTCTGACGTCAGCCTCACAACCAGTGTGACCGTTATACTGGGCTTTTTAGCGCTTTGCATGCTCACTATTTGGTGGATATTTAAAAGCGGCTATCAAATCAAAAAATAACCAAACAAAACAACAACTTACAAACACACAAGCACTCATCAAACTACCTTATCAAACCAAAATAGTTAGGGGCAATCGAACCAACCCCGTTGGTTTGAGAGGGTAGCGCTTCAGTAGTTAAAACTCAGCAGCCAGTGAACGTAAGCGGTGCCGGATTAGATATAACAACCATAAACTAGGCAAAACCATTAGCGAGGTGATGACAAAAAATACTGACCAGTCCCCCTCCAGAAAATCGACTAATACACCACTATAAGAGGCTAATAACGTACGTCCGAGCGTTCCTAAAGAAGCCATTAAAGCATACTGACTCGCAGTAAAGGCACGACTACACATCATCGACAGAAACGCCACAAATGCAACCGTTGACCATGCAGAAGTAAAACCATCAACGACAACAGCCGAAACTAACAACAGTTTATCTGGTCCAACAGAAGCGAGCAGCGCAAACATTAAATTACTTGCCCCCATGGCTAAACCACCAACAAATAAGCCCTTCAAAATGCCATACCGGATCGTGACTAGACTACCGATTAATGAAAATACAATCGTGACCCACCAGCTGACGAGCTTTGAGTACAAGGCAATATCGGTATTACTAAAACCAACTTCTTTATAAAATACAATCGACATTCGGCCTAAAAAGGCCTCGCCAATCTTGAATAGAAAAATAAACAGCAACACAGACAAAGCAAGCTGAACGCCATTACGGCGAAAGAATTCAGCTAAGGGTTCAATAAAGCTCACCATCAACCAAACGACCAGTTTTTGTGCGAATGAAAGCGGGCTTTGGAGTTCAGGCGATGGAAATTTTGAATGAATATTCCGTTCTATGCCAACAAGCGTATACACAATAAACATAATTAATACAGCAATAAGGCCTAATACCAGCGTATTGCCAGCACTCAAAAAATCATTTGGAATGCCCGGCAAACCAGTCATAAACCAAGCTAAAAGTATAAGAACCAAAACCATCACAACACCAAATAGCGTATACGAATTTTGCTCACTTCCAGCGATAAGCGCCCGATACTTCTCACCACTTTTCGCCTGTAGAGCTTTTCGCTCAGTTTCAGGTTCAGAGGCCAGCAATGGCACAATAATGAGACCTAACATTAACACTGACATTAAGTAATAAACGTCTTTCCATGCCCATGCATCAAAATCTACCAGCAATAAAGGAATCGCACCTAAACCGGCGAAACCACTCCACCAACCTGCGGTTGCCATCGCCGAGCCCGCCGCCATTAAGCGAGAATCATTTGCAGGAAGTGAATCTATTCGAAAGGCATCAATCGCAATATCTTGCGTCGCCGAGACAAGCGCCAAAGCGAAGGCTATTGTTTTCGCATACGCTAAATCTGAGGAGGGGTTCACTGAGGCGATAAACCAGCAACACAGTGCAATCAACACCTGCATCAATATAATCCAGCTACGCCGCTGACCAAAAAAGCGTCCGATTAACGGTACTGAGAAACGGTCTAATAATGGAGACCAGAGAAAATTTATTGAATAAGCAACAAAGATAAAACCGAAAAAGCCAATATTTGAACGTGATAAACCCTCTTCGGCTAACCACGCACTCATGGCAGAACCAATCATGACCCAAGGAAAGCCACTAGCCAACCCCAGGCCGAATATCAACCACAAGCGTTTATCAAAATAGAGCCCTATCGCCTGTCCCCATGTAGGGACAGACAAATCAGGAGCAGACAATGAATCTTTCTGGCTATTGTTATTATTTTTACTGGGCTTGTTCAGAATTAATCCCTGAAATTATCAAATTGTAACGGTACTTCAATCTGCTCAGATTCCTTAAACAGACGCATAACCTGTTGTAAATCATCACGTTTTTTAGCCGTCACACGAACCTTATCACCCTGAATAGACACTTGAGCCTTCATTTTGGCTTCTTTAACCATCTTCACCATTTTTTTAGCTGTATCCTGATCGATACCTTGCTTAATATCGTAGAAGCGTTTAACCAACTTGCCAGCTTTACCATCATCAGCTCGATGTAAAGAACGTACATCCAGACTTCTTTTTGCGAAAGCCATGCGTAGCATATCGATCAATTGATCGAGTTGAAACTCAACTTCAGCGGAAAAAACCACTCGTTCTTTCTCCAAAACGATATCGGTTTCGACGTTTTTCATGTCCCAACGGTTACCTAGTTCACGTTTTGCTTGATCAATTGCATTTGTGACCTCATGCATGTCAAGTTCCGAGACCGTATCAAATGATGGCATGCTATACTCCTTCCAGACTAATAATTAAGTTAGCGCATTATATAACTAAGGAAG
>CAJWBJ010000135.1 GCA_913020495.1 uncultured Oleiphilus sp. | reverse complement strand
GCAATTTTTTTTGCATTCAGCTGCCAATCAGCGGTATCAAAATAAACATTCTTTAGCTCATTTGCCTGAAACTCACTCGCTAAACCCAATAACGCTAAACATTTTGTAATTTCTAACAGCACATCTTGATCATGCACCTCAACAATACGTAATTTCAATTCTATTTCGGTAGCCAATTGTTAGTCCTTGTATGTTTTTTAAACAAGCTGTGCCCAGCATAAATTGCAGACATAAAAAAACCGATGCCTAAACATCGGTTTTTTTAGTATTCGCTTAACTAAGTTTTAGAATAAAACTTAGAATGCGTATGCAGTACCAAGCGCTAATGTATCAGAATCAGCGCCATCTACACCACCAACGTCAGTAGTCGTAGTATATTCTAGGTAAACATACATGTTATCTGAAACATTATGTAAAGCCTGAACAGTAATGCTTGACTGGTCTTCAGCGCCAGAAGGATCAAATGAAGTCATGCCATAACCAAGCGCAAATGAGTTTGCACCCATCGCGTACATGCCTTGCAAACCAATAAAGTCTGCAGTATCAGTCATTGTTTCGTACTGACCAATCAATGTAAGGTCATCCATTGAGTAAGAGCCAGCAAGACCGATTGTGTCTTCAGCATCAACACCAGCTTCTTCACGGCCCATAGAGTATGCAAATGCAACCTCAAGGTTATCAGCTGAATATTTAGCCGCTAATGCACCAGCAAAGTTAGAATCGCTCTCAAGAGGAAGTGTCACACCCACAACTAGACCATCAGCAATTTCAGGTGAAACGTATTGAAAATTCTCAGCTTCTTTATCTGCAGCAAGTTCGCCACCGTCAATACCTGTAAATTCATAAGTATCAACCATATCAACCCATTCATATACAGTATCATCATTACCAATTTGAGCAGAACCGAAGTCACCCTTGACTCCAATATATATTTCATCTGATTCGTCAATACCAGTACTAGCTTCATCAGCATCAAATTCAAACTCTGCCTTCAAGAAACCGGTAGTACCTTCTGAAATAGCATGTTCATGCGTAATACCAAAAGTAGAACCATTATCTACAACGTTATTTGTAGTGTTTCCAGCGCCATCTTCTTTATTAGCATAGGCAAGCTGAACATTACCGTAAAAAGTAGGCATTGAATCAAGTCTTTCAGCTAGATCAGTTGCTGGATCCATTGCGAAAGCGCTGGTTGAAAGAGCTGCTGCTGCAACTGCTGAAGCGATAAGAGTCTTTTTCATTTTTATCTTCCTTTATTTCTGTTTGAAATAGTCAGGCTATTGCCCGTTATTTTCGTTAATTTAATGACGATTAAAATAATTATTATGGTCAACAGGCATTCAGCTGCCCATTTATTCAAATTATGTCAGAATTGCTGTTGAATCAACGTCAAAACCACATTTCCAACATTTTCTTAATGTTTTATCTGCTAAGTAATTAACAAAACAAACTGGTCATCTACCTATCAAGCAGTATCTTAAGTCAATTTTGCGGCATAACGCACGTTACAGCTTGTTAACATAAGATTGGAACTTTTCATAAACTGCTCTGATAACACAAGCCCCCTGCCTAACATCATGGATTTCAGCACAATACTGCTATAAATATATTGCATATTTCGGCAATTAAATTTAATAAACAATACCTTAACCGTCATTCTTAAAGTTAAGCTTAATAACTTTTTAGTACAGCACTGATAAATATGCAAACTTTTTATTAAATATTTTCTAAAGTTAAAAAAATTGACGCTAAACAGACAAATTAAACGTCACAGGACCGTCATTCACCAAGCCCACAGACATATCCGCACCAAAACAGCCCATTTGAATTTTCAGTCCCGAAGAGGCAGATTCACTAACAAAGTAGTCATACATAGCCTTTCCCTGCTCCGGCGAAGCTGCTGATGAAAAACTTGGTCGCAAGCCTTTTTGAGTATCTGCTACCAAAGTAAATTGTGAAATTACCAACAATTCACCCTGAACATCCCTCAAACTCAAATTCATCCGACCACTCTGATCAGGAAAAACTCGGTACCCAAGCACTTTCTCCAATAATTTATCTGCTTTTTTCTCATCATCATCTTTCTCGACCCCCAGGAAAAGCAATAAACCTTTGGATATTTCACCTACAATTTGACCTTCCACTTTAACGGAAGCACTCGTAACTCGCTGAATTAGCGCTTTCATTTACCCCTCCTTTATTAAGCTTATATGGCCAAATTGACTTTATTTAAATCCTACTCGCACAACAATGACCGAACCACTCTTAAAACGGTGGATACCGACTCAAGAGACTACTGGCATGACAATGCAGAGTCATACCAAGCCAATCTAAAATATACATTTCAAAACCTACCTTAAACCTCCAAACAACACCCATAAAAAAACCAGGCTTTCAATTGAATGAAAAAACCTGGCTTTAAAGTTACTCAAAACACACCACTTTAAGTAGCGCATTTTAAGTTTAAGCAATTACTTACTACTATTTAGCACGCTTTCTTAAGTTTTCTGTCAAAAGCTTTTTACGAATACGAATACTAACAGGCGTTACTTCTACCAATTCATCGTCTTCAATAAACTCAAGCGCCTGCTCTAGTGTATGCGTAATAGCCGGAACCAAGGTCAATGCTTCATCCGTACCAGATGCACGAACGTTCGTTAGCTGCTTACCCTTGACCGTATTGACAACCAAGTCATTAGAGCGAGAGTGAATCCCCACAATCTGACCTTCATAAATATCAATACCAGGACCTAAGAATAAACGGCCACGCTGCTGAACAGTAAACAACGAATAAGCAGTGGTCTTACCTTTGACCATACTAACCAAAACACCATTTTGACGTTCAAAAGACCCACCTGCTTTCACTTCGCCATAATGATCAAATACACTTGTCATTATTCCAGAACCAGAAGTAAGCGTCAGGAATAATCCCCGGAACCCGATCAAACCACGAGAAGGAATAACAAACTCAAGACGAACACGACCCTTACCATCCAGCTCCATATTGGTTAATTCAGCCTTACGCAAGCCCATCGCTTCCATCACAGGACCTTGATGCTGCTCTTCAACATCAATAACAACCTGCTCAAAAGGCTCGTGAATCTTGCCATCAACTTCTTTCTGGACGACCTCTGGACGCGACACAGCCATCTCAAAGCCTTCACGACGCATCGTTTCAATCAATACAGATAGGTGTAATTCACCACGACCCGAGACAACAAACTTATCAGGCGTATCACCAGGCGCTACTCTCAATGCCACATTATGAATTAGCTCTTGATCAAGACGATCCTTGATATTACGCGTCGTAACATATTTACCTTCCAAGCCTGCAAATGGCGAGTCATTGACAACAAACGTCATACTTACGGTCGGCTCATCAACATTTAAAGCTGGTAAAGCCTCTACACACTCAGGATCACACAAAGTATCCGAAATACCCAAACCATCAATACCATTGATACAAACAATATCGCCAGCGCTCGCCAAAGGAGTCTCAACCTGTTCAAGCCCCATATAGGTCTTGACGTTTAACACCTTACCTTTACGCTCTTTACCTTCAGCATCTTTTATAATAACTTGCTGATTTGGCTTCAATGTACCGCGCGTAATACGCCCTACACCAATAACACCAACATAACTATCATAAGCCAATGCAGACACCTGCATTTGGAACGTTCCCTCAGGGTCAACATCCGGCGCTGGCACTTGCTCTGTAATCATTTCATACAGCGGCGTCATATCTTCAGCCATATCTTCAGGATCTGCACCTGCAATACCATTAAGAGCCGAAGCATAAATAACCGGGAAATCTAACTGTTCATCGGTCGCACCCAAGTTATCAAACAAATCGAAAACCTGATCCATTACCCAATCCGGACGAGCGCCCGGACGGTCAATTTTATTGATAACAACAATAGGGCGTAAACCCTGCTCAAACGCTTTTGAGGTAACAAAACGAGTTTGAGGCATCGGCCCATCAACGGCATCGACCAACAATAATACCGAGTCAACCATAGATAGTACGCGCTCTACTTCTCCACCAAAGTCAGCGTGACCCGGTGTGTCAACGATATTAATATGATAATCATTCCATTGAATAGCTGTATTTTTTGCCAGGATGGTAATACCACGCTCTTTTTCCTGGTCATTAGAATCCATGATACGCTCAGAACCTTCATCTCTGCGCTCGAGTGTACCCGATTGGCTTAACAGCTTATCTACAAGCGTCGTTTTACCATGATCAACGTGAGCAATGATGGCAATATTTCTTAATTTCTCTATCACAATACGGGTACCTGTTTTCCTGAAAACTACAAAATCGGCCCTGAAAATACTAAATTCAAGACTTAAATTAAAAGTAGCTGAGCTTAAATTGGACGCGAATTATACAGCAAGACAACTATATTCAAAGACAAGTTGGTAAATATTTTGCAATTGACTACATTTAAAGACGCACCAATCTAGAACATTAAAACCATTACCGCACCAAATGAAAGCAAAAGCCGGCCAACACCTACCCTGGTATATTTTTTATCCTTAAAAATCAACAAGATAATAAAACCAATTCTTGGCAGCCATATTGCTTAGAGATAAGTCAATAAAAAGTGGAAGAATATTAGCAACAGTCATGCTATTCTCTTCCGCAATTTTTTAAGTTGTAAGTCAAAAAAGAGAACCATGAAGTAAATTTATTACTTCAACCAAACATCCAATAGAACGGGGAATATAGAATGTCAGAGAAAACTCTCGGCCTGATCAAAGATAACGAAGTAACTTGGGCTGACCTTCGCTTCACAGATACAAGTGGTAAAGAGCACCACGTTAGCATTCCTGCTTCAGAAGTTAATGACGACTTCTTCGAAGAAGGCAAAATGTTTGATGGTTCTTCTATCAATGGTTGGAAGGGTATTAACGAATCAGACATGATTTTAATGCCTGTTGACGATACTGCGGTAATTGACCCTTTTACTGAAGAAAACACAGTAATTATCCGTTGTAACATCGTTGAGCCTACAACGATGCAAGGCTACGAGCGTGACCCACGTTCTGTTGCTGGCCGCGCTGAAGAATACTTAAAGTCTACTGGTATTGCTGATTCTGCTCTATTTGGTCCTGAGCCAGAATTTTTCGTATTTGATGACGTTAGATGGAAAGCTGACATGAGCGGCGCTATGTACGAAATCAATGCTGAAGAAGCAGCATGGAGCAGCGACGCTAAAATTGAAGGCGGTAACACTGGACATCGTCCAGGCGTTAAAGGCGGTTACTTCCCAGTACCACCAGTTGATTCTCTACATGACTTACGTGCTGCAATGTGTGGCGCAATGGAATCTATGGGCCTTGTGATCGAAGTTCATCACCACGAAGTTGGTACTGCTGGTCAGTGCGAAATCGGTGTTGGCGCTAACACACTTGTTAAGAAAGCTGATGAAGTTCAGATTCTTAAGTACTGTGTACATAACGTTGCTCACGCTTACGGCAAAACAGCTACATTTATGCCTAAGCCAGTAGTTGGCGATAATGGTTCTGGTATGCACGTTCACCAGTCTCTATCTAAAGATGGCGTTAACATCATGGCTGGTGACGGTTATGCTGGTCTTTCTGATGAATGTTTATACTACATCGGCGGCATCATCAAACACGCGAGAACATTGAACGCATTCACGAATGCTTCAACTAACTCATACAAGCGTTTGGTTCCTGGATTCGAAGCTCCTGTTATGCTTGCTTACTCAGCACGTAACCGTTCTGCATCGATTCGTATCCCACACGTAAACAGCCCTAAAGCACGTCGCTTAGAAGTTCGTTTCCCAGATCCAACGGCTAACCCATACTTAGCATTCGCAGCTATGTTAATGGCTGGTATCGACGGTATCAAAAACAAGATCCACCCTGGCGACCCTGCTGACAAAGATCTTTACGACCTACCTCCTGAAGAAGGTAAAGCAATTCCAACAGTTGCTGCTACATTCGATCAGGCTCTTGACGCTCTTGAAGCTGATCACGCCTTTTTAACTGAAGGAAACGTGTTCACTGAAGATATGATCGAAGGCTTCCTTGAACTGAAGCGTGGCGAAGTTGAGCTACTAAACAGCACAACTCACCCTGTTGAGTTTGAAATGTACTACTCTCTATAATACTTAATATAAGTATTAGGTAATCGATTAAAGCTCAGGTTAACCTGAGCTCAGATTGCTGACAAAATCCTCGCCATCGTGCGGGGATTTTTTTACTGCTCGTATACATTGATGAATCCGTATCCGGTGATACCCTACACCTTCAACACTCAAAAACAACAAACCCCGGTGAAAACCAGGGCTTATCAATAAACTGTTCTAAAAGACTAAGAGCCCCTAGAGCATTTCTTTTTATCTATTATTGGTCTAATAATTCGCTAACAATTTCAATACCTGCAGCTTGGTGAGCTTGAGTTGTTGGGTGAATTTCATCATAGAATAAAAATCCTGTTGCTGTGACGTAACCATCACACTCAGGATGCAATGCACCACCTTGAGAAAGCATGTATGCACATGCATCATCAGTATTGGTGTAACCATAGTCTTCAGAATTTTCAACTTGGTCAGCCAAGAAGCTGAACAAATCATATTCAATAATGTCCACACCTGTTTGGTGTTCAGTACGCGCTAACTTACGTGCAAGCTTGCGGTTATACTTGCTTGATAGCTTAGTTGTGACCGCTGGTAGGCGAGTCGCTTTACGGATTTGGCTTTTAGTTTGAGCGTTAGCCAATAATCCTGCTGCAACAAGATCTGTCTCTGGAATTGCACCAATATCTGGTGCGTTTGATACAATAATATTCGTTGCGCCGGCCGCAATTAGTTTATGTAACTGAGCTTGCTGTGAACTAACAGCAGTCGTTAGAGACTCATTTGCCGCTTTACGTATCGCTTGACGCTCTACTGCTGTTGCAGCAAAAACGGCCGCTGAACGAATTTCACGTGCGGCACGGATATCATTACCGCCGATCAACATAATATATAGTGCGTCAGAAGGCGCTACGCCACCATTGATCGCCAAGAAAGCATTGACTTGAGTCGGCAAGTTAATGTCTGGTGTTGATTCATCACCATCTTCATCAACTGCTTTTGCACCCGCAATAGCAAAGTTATTACCAGCCGTTCCACCAGCCAAATGATATGAAGGACTTAAAACATGACCAAGAGCACCGGCAACCACTTCAACAGCAACTGGTCCATTAGTAAATCGCTCACCGTAGGTTTGCTCTGGAGCCAGCGCATGTAAGTTCCCATTATCTGACAAACTATCGCCAAACACATATACGTTACTATAGTCACTCGCGTTGACCGTAAATGCTGCAACCAGTAATGACGCACAGGCCACTACTTTATTAAACTTTAAGCTTTTCATAATTCGACTCCGATATTAATCACTTTATTATGGGTTTCATGTGTTTTTATTATTCCTCTCATCTGAGAAGCCAGAAAATCATATAAAACAGATAGTTGAATAGCTTTGTCAAAGTCGGGCAATTTAGGTTTCTTAGGTTAAAAACGGAGGGATACTTGAGACAAGGTTCAAAGTTACAATATTTTAGATGTCTAATACTTATCGATAGAAATAGAAACTGACGTAAAGTTGGGCTAACTGCATTATTTTTTTATAGCTTGATCCACGAGAAAAGTACAAAGGGGAAAAAATGACAATTTGATTCAACAGGAAATACCGGGTAAACAATTTTTGAAACCCTCAACGAAGACAAACAGATTAAAATTTATTTGAATTTGTCCGATTGATAAAAAATCTCAACTTGATTTTCGTGCCTGACTGACTAAAAAACGCGAAATTTCATTTTTAGCTAATTTATCCATTTCTTTAAAAGCAATAACGACGCCTATATCAAACCTGTCTAGCTCTAACATTTCTACCCGAACCACGGTACCAATAATTAAAACGGGCTCCTCTTCACCAATCGGGACATTGATCTGAATTTTTGTTCCTAGCTCTATAGAACAGTTATTTTCAAATAAAATACCTCCCACACAAATATCTTTACTAATCGCGGAAAATGTATCTAATTGACTAAACCCCAACTCTTTAACCTGTATCATTTTCCTTAGATCAATTCTTAAAAACCGGCGATTATCTTCTTTAAATAATGAGATATTATTTTTTCCTGCGCCTTTAGCCCTGTATAGCGCACTATCCGCTAGGTTTATTAAATCATCGGCGTTTTGCGCATTTACAGGAAAAGAAGCAACCCCCCCACTAACCGTCACGTTTAAGGCTTTTCCATTATTATCCAGTTTAGTATTTTCAACATTAGTTCTAATACGCTCTGCTAAAATCAACGCTTCGATGCTATTTGTTAATGGCAGTAATACAATAAATTCTTCACCGCCATATCTTGCAGCAATATCACTTTGTCTGACCGCTTGGGAAATAGTGGTGGATACCTGTCGTAAGACATTGTCCCCAACACTATGACCATAAGCATCATTCACATCTTTAAAGTCATCAACATCAATAAATAAAATAGAAAGATCACTTTGGTTACGCGCTGCCAGAGAGAAATGTTGCGTTAGGGCATTAGAAAAATATTGCCGGTTATATAAACCGGTTAAACTATCATGCGTAGAGTGTTGAGTTGCATTTTCAAAAGCGGCCATTTCAACCAACTTTGGTTCGCAAATAGAGTCTCCATGTATCGAAAAATAATCACACATCACAGTAACAAGGTTGATAGGTCGTCCTAAGGCAAGCATCATTTCAGAGCGATGAACCAATAGATGGTCCCACGAGGATTTGGCTTTTTCTGGGGAAAGTTCAATGT
>CAJWBJ010000134.1 GCA_913020495.1 uncultured Oleiphilus sp. | reverse complement strand
TTTGTACTGGGTGGTTGGTCAACATTCCCAGGCATTGCTTCGGCATCTTCATTATTGCTCGGTGGTGACGACGATGGTTATATAAATTTAGCATCGCAAATGAGTTGTTCTGGTTCGGCAACACGTAACCTTTGGAATGACCTAAAAACATATAAAGACATTCTCGGTATTCCATATGGCAGTGCGACGTATGACTGTAATGACAACAACAAAGGTACACCGCGTACGTACAATGCCTTTAGCTTAGATGAAGATCATGACTCTGAGCGCAACGGTGGAAAAGGGAATCCAAGTAATAAGTCAATTACGAATGGCTTGGATTGCGGTAGCGGCAATATGGCCTCAAGAATTAGTGGTTGTACAGCTATAAACACGGTTACGCATAGCGTAAACAACGTGGCATTTAAGTCTGCTCATAACAAATATCTGGTAGCAGAAGGAAATGGCGGCGGCAGTGTGAATGCGAACCGTTCTGCTATTGGATCTTGGGAAACTTTTAATGTGAAGTTATTGTCATCCGGTACGTGTATTACCAATGGCGCAACGGTAGCGGTTAGTACACAAGGTAACCACTATCTAAGAGCAACATCAGGAGGCGACTTGGATGCAAAGGCAAGTGTCGTCGGATCATGGGAGCAACTTACTTTAGTGAATCATTCTGATGGTAGTGGCTGTTTGGCAAACGGTGATAGCATCTCTTTGAAGAGCGTGCACAATAAATACCTTGTTGCCGAAAGTAATGGTAGTGCAAATGCAAACCGTAGCGCAATCGGAAGTTGGGAGAAATGGAAAGTGACATTCTAAGTCACAAAAATTGGTTGTTGTTCAGGTCTTCGGCACAGTTATTGAAGTAAGCAGAGCCGAAGACAAATTGGTGGCTTGCTAAGCAGTGCCAGTAACAGCAGCATGGGGGTAGTACTTTACTAAGTTGTATTAGTGCTATCCTTTTTTTACAGCGTTTCATAGGTGGTCGTAGACTTTTCTAAGGCTTAATTAGAATGTTTAGTAAAAGAATGCCTAATAAAAAATTACGTTACTTGCCGGCCTCAGCGTGGTTGTTTTAGTTTTGGTCGTGGTAGGTAATGTTTTTGACCCAGTAGGGCAAAGTAGTTCAACTAATCAGAAAAAATAACCTCAAAAAAACTTCCTGCGTCAGCTTCAGCTGATGCGACCTCTAGTGGGCTTGGAGCCAAGTCACGTTTATTTATTTGCTCTAAAAAAAATTTGTACTAAGTTATAAGCTATATACCGATTTCCATATACGGTACCGAAAGTTCATTGTCGGATAACTGCCTGTTTTGATCTATTTAGATACGGTAGAAAAATAACTCTCCCACAGAGTGAGGAGGCTGAAATGTTTAAAAAGCTTTTCTTGGTTTTGGTATCTTCAACGCTTTTATGTCTACCTCTTGTACATGCATCTGAAAAAGAGATTTTCTTAACGACGACCGATTACCCTCCTTATTATGGTGAAAAATTAAAACATAACGGTTTCATTGCCCAAGTAATAAAACAAGTTTTGCAGCAAAAGGGGTATCGAGTCAAAATTGAATTCTACCCTTGGTTGAGGTGCAAAATGATGGCCGAAAAAGGAGAGTCCGACGGCATGTTTACGCTCTGGTATTCAGTAGAAAGAGAGCGCTTGTTTATCTTCTCAGAGCCCATCCCCCCGCATAATGCTATCGGTTTCTTCAAAAGAAAAGATATGGACATTACCTTTTCAACTTTAGGTGACTTAAAACCATATGCAATTGGTTCTGTGCTAGGTTACGCCTATTCACCTGAATTTATGAACGCAGGGTTAAGAGTTTCAACGTTTTATAATGATGAAAATCTCATAACGAAATTAGTGCAAGGGAGAATTGACTTAGCCATTATTGACAGGCTCCAAGGGAAATACCTTCTAAAATCTTATTACCAAATTCAACGTGATAAATTTGAGTTCATCGAACCGCCCATAGAAATAAGGCAGCAGTATCTGGTTATTTCAAAGAAAAATAAGAACGCTCAGAAAATAATAAATGATTTTAATCTTGGCTTAAAAGAGTTTACAAATGATGGCAGGTTGAATCGAATTTTCGATGACTATAACTTGCGATTATAGCTTTAGGAATTAAATTAGCCTAAAGAGGCTTAACTTAGTGCCATTCGGATCAAAGCCCAGTTAATTTTGTTTGTGATAGGTTGTTGTACTTAACTCAACCGCAATGGCAGTCGTATACCGTCAACGGGGTAAGCATGAAGAAAGGGTGATTACTTATAAGGACAAACCGTTAGCGGGATTAAATGAAGGAGATTGGAAGCGTCACAGGAAAACAGTTGGCTTATCTGATGTCAGGTTCATGACCTTCGACGTACAACCGGTAGACGTTTAAGGGCTGCAGGAGTAGCAAAGAATGAGGGCAAACAATATTTTGCCCTCTTGAATTTAATCTAGTTAACAAGGAATTCCCGAGATGTGCCTGAGTATTCTGAAATGGCTCCGCTCCAACCGTTCTTCCAATCTCCCTGATGGAGTATTCGATAGGTGCCGGGATCTGCCTCACTAGCTATTTTCCAGGTTATATGGACAAAAGATCGATCACTGCCATCTCTTTCCCATTCGTACAGCGTATCCCAATCCCAGTCGTTGGATATTGTTACCCAGCTGGAGCCTTCCTTTTTCTGCACTTTCAGGAAGGTGTCCTGAATGCGTAGGTTATTCTTAGGATGGCCACCTCGGAAGGTTACTTTGACGGAGTCGCCCGGGTTATAGTTGGCGTTTGCATCTGTTAACACCTGACCAAAGGATTCCCAAAAATATTTACCATCAAATACCACTCCGGCACGCTCATTTCGGTAATCATTGATCCTATCTCGTGGCGGTTTGTCATCCGTAACAGAGTCATTATTTTTGATGGCAGCGGCCAGACCATTTAGTTCTTGGCGATAAGCGGCCAGCGTATAGGGACCGAACTCGGTAGACGCACCCTCATAGTGCTGTTTTTGAAATTCTTCATAGGTTGCTAGGTAACCGCTATAGGTATTGGCCAGCCCTGCAATGACCACGCTTGTTACGCCTTCAGGCGCTAGTTGATCCATGACAGTCTGACGGAGTCGACGACCTGCCATTGTCGTTGCTTCAACAGGGGCACCGATAATTGCCAATTCGCCTAGCACAAATAACTGAAACGGTAGAACTTCGGGTACCCAGTCCATCTCGCCGGTCGAGAACAGGTTTGGCTTTGGGTATTGGCAAGGGTCATCATTCGAAACAAAGGAGATGGCAAACTCAGGGAGGTTGACTCCGTCGGTATCTTCGATAGTGATGCCTTCAATGACGGTTGGGTCAACTTCTGAGGGGCCATTTTCTGCACCCGCTGCGAATGAATATCCTCTGGATGAGCTGCATAAGGGTTGATCACCCGCATTCGTAAATGCATCGCTCACCGTATAGTTTTCAAAATCCGCCCAGCGGTGGCGATAATCAACCGTGCCACTTAAGCTCACTCCGGTCTGGTTGTATAGGTCAATACCTTTGTTATATTGTCGCTCTCCTGCATTTTTGACATTTAGAAACTCATCACTGCTTCCCTGATAGCCGGGAGCTGAATAGGCGTTGCCATCTACGGCCACAGAGTCACCCAAGTCACTGCTGGCGAATGCGGCGACAAAGGTCTCGTTAGCACTAAAATCTGTGCTTTTTAGCTTCTCAAATTTGTTTTGCGCATAGCCTTTGTTGTCACCACTTATAAGGGTGAATTTTTTGCTGAAACTGGTTGGATGAACCGAGAACCAGTTGATCATTCCGACGTCTTCACCGCTACTGCGCTTAAACTTAAGCACTGACATCGTGTTGTTAGTATTGGTAGCGAATTGTCCTGCATCCGAATTATTCTGATACGCCACTAATGAGCGGTTTCTGGTAGCGTCATTGAGTTCGCCTTGCACCAATTCAATTGAGCCGGGTGCAATACTATCATGTGCGCGTTGAATTGATTTGACAATGCCGTCTACAATGGCATTAAAGTTTTCCGAGCTGTATCCTCCGAGCAGTTGTGAGGAGTCTGCCGAAGCCAGCTCATATAAAGAGTAGTGAGACGAACCACCTGAAGCGACATGGGAATGGGTAGCCGTTAGCATCACATTGTCGTGCTTGTAGGTCCCGCTATATAAACTATCGAGCCTTTTAATAACTTCGATTTTTACGCCTTGTGACAGCATGCCTAAGTCTGCGCTGACAAATACAACTCTGTCTCCGGTGCCCTGGCTTTGCATGATGAATGCGCGTGATCGTGAGCGCTGATGAAGCCCTGTTGTTTGTTGATGGGTATCGGCGTAACCGAACATGCCGTTTTCTGCTGCCGGGCCCGTAATATCATAGATTCCAGTGCCAATATTATACTCACTGGTAACGTTGTTAGTTCCGCCATTCTTTCCACCTTTACCTCCAGCGTAAGCATCATAGGTTGAAAATGAGCCAGCTAATGCAATGAGGGCAGTTGATATGGCGAGTCTCTTTTTAAGTGTTGTCATGGGTGATCCTTATAGTGCTGAGTTATTTTTATAAGCTTAAGGTTCGATTAACTACTTTTCTTTCTTACCTTCACTGTCAGTTTTGCATACTCAATATCTTTTGGAATGTTATATATGGCCAATTGCCTTCAGGCTGATTGGGGGAGGTTGGTGGCAGTGTTAGAAAATTGTTTGGGGAAAAAGCTCAAGAATGTTAGGGGGGAAGCATGCCGCTTAGCATAGAGTGCAGAGTTAACGAAGGATTCAGTTTGAAAAAACGAGCTTGATTAAGGGTAGGAGCCGATGCTCCTACCCTTAATTTAAGGCCAGATTATAAAGCGCCTAAATCACCAGTTTTGACCGTCAAGGTGAAGCTGCCAGATTTCCGGTTGCGAGAGGTTGCAGCGACGACTTCATAGGTGCCTGTAGCTAAGCTCAGAACAATACGTGCATCTTTACCAGGCCAACTATTGTTATTACTCGACAGAATGCTACCTGAGCTGTCCAGCAGATACAGGAAGTTATCAACTTTAGAGTCAAGATCGATCTGGACAGTTGCGCTGTTTGTTAGGGTTAGTTGGTAGTGGGGGTTGCCGCCGAGCGTGGTGCTCTGACCGCCTGAGTTAGACCATGTGAAATCACAAGTTAAAGCACTACCTTTTGAGCAAGGGTAAGTCGCTAAATCTAGAATCATAGGAGGCGCCGTGAATTAATTCACCCGGCCATCTTTAATTCAATAAATCGAAAGCTGTCAGGTCGAATTTGAATAGATACAATTATTGTCTTAAGAGCGGATAACCTTGGCCTGTACTGAGTTCTGGCACAGAATGTGTGCCGCGACGTCACTTCTATGTCCACCTTCCTCCGTGAGATAATATACCTTGGATTTATCTAGACTTGGTATTTTCTGGCGCAACTCAGAAAGTGGTATGTGAAGGCATTTAGGCAAGGGTGTATGTTCAAACTCGGAAAAAGAACGAATATCAAGTTGTTCATATGGTGAGCTATCTTGGGTTTCTTCCTTAAACTGTTGCTTACTCACATGACTAACCAAAGGGTCGTTCAGTAAGCTCTGAAATGAGGCTTTATCCAGTCGAGCCAATAAGCCATTTTCATCCATAATAACTGTGGCGGATCGGACAGTATCGGAGATAAGTGCTTCTTCTCCAAAGTATGATCCACGGTTGATACGAATAGGGCGGGTCTCGTCACCCCCGAAAATCACTCGAGCACAGCCTTCCATTAAAAGGTAAAAATAATCGCCCTCATCTCCTTCATTGATAATTACCTCGTCTACCGAAACCCGTACTTTATGGAACTTATTGAGTAACTGTTCCATATTCGAAGGCGGCAGGTTAAAGAAAAGTGGAAACTCCATCAAGCTGGTTAACCAAGTGAAATGATCTTCATCAAAGCTCTCTATTTTTTCAATGATTGGTTCTTTTTTTTGTGGTTGAACAGTATCCATATCTGGTGGTACAAAAGGCTTTGTATGTAGAGAGCCAGACAACTTATCCTTCTCGGCTTCAGACCAGCCTAGAGTTCTATCTAATAGTGTCTCGTCAATCATTATCATATAACCTTTTTCAATGGCTTTAACACTAACTCCGTCAGGGATTTTACTGTTTATGGAGTTGAAACACTCTGAGCTACTGGCATCAAGTGTTTCGGATGAAAATAAGCCCGTTTTAATTTTGAGTTTGCCCTCAAGCAAGAAATATAAGGTGTACAACGTATGCTTTTTCTCAAATATTTTTTCATCTTCTTCAAAGGTAAGAACGTTACACTTTTTGAGAATCTGGGCTAAATACTTTGACGACAATTGCCCCAAAGGCGAGTATTTTGCCATCAACTCGTTTGTGATATTAAACTCTTTGAGTAACGACATCTGATCTTTCCACCCTTTGAAAGAGGCCTTTCTCCGCCAGTAAAAATCGTTCTTTAGTTTGCATTAAGTATAGGTCGAATTTACATGTTAGCCAATCCAGCCGGAAGATCTGCTAAGTATGGAAATCAAAATTTCTTTGATATCTCTGGCTTTCCATACTTATATTTTTTGAAGTGCTTCCCTTGTTTAGAAGAAATTAAAGGGGTCAAAGCCGAATGGCGCTAAGTTAAGTCTTTTTACCATACTTTTTTCCTCTGTGTCTGGTCTCATTCATCTAATGCCAAGGTTTGGTTAAACTCTGGTATGGCTTGGGTCTTCGCTTAACCACTCTGGGCTCTTTTCTTCCTGGCCGTTCAGGAACAATGTAACTAATAATCGACTCGTAAAGTAGGTCAATTAAACGAACTATCTCTCCCTTACTTAGCCTTGTTTGATTCAAGCTTGGCTCCCTGTAGTGGTCAAGTAAAACTGGCCACGGTTTTATATTCAAGCCAGTATCTTTTCTCTGACTCATTGGGTGTTAAACCACTGTTATGGCTGTGAGGTCTAACCTGGCTGTAATAGCCAATGATGTATCTAACTACATTCTGCTCTGCTTCAGCAAAAGAACGGTAACCTGTTTGCGGTACCCATTCTGTCTTTAAACTCCTGAAGAATCGCTCCATAGGGCTGTTGTCCCAGCAATTTCCTCGACGACTCATGCTTTGTTCAATTTGATATCGCCATAATAATTGTCGGAAATTTCTACTTGTATAATGACTTCCTTGATCAGAATGAAACATAACTCCCTTGGGCCTATTCCTAGACTCAAACGCCATCGATAACGCTTTAGCTGTTAACTTAGTATCTGGTGAATATGACATCGCCCAACCAATCGGTTTACGAGCAAATAAATCCATAACTATTGCGAGATAAGCCCAGCGATTTCCTGCCCAAATATACGTTACGTCACCACACCAAACGTGGTTTGGTTTATGGACGTTAAATCCTCGCGCCAAGGTATTAGGTATCGCTATATGTTCTTGTTTTGCTTTCTTATATCTATGGTTTGGAAGCTGGCAGCTAACTAAATTGAGCTCTTTCATTAATCGTCCTGCGATGTAACGACTCATGGGTAAACCCCGAGCTGTCGCTATGCCTGACACCGTCCTTGCGCCTGCTGAAGAATTACTTTCGCGATAAATACCTTTAACCATCGCTAAGGCTTCAACCTTTTCAGGTTTTATTAGCTGATCTCTACCAACCCAATATTTATAACTACTGCGATGCACAGAAAATACATCACAGCATATTTTAACTGCATGGCTCCCTTTCAGGGCTTTGATTATCGTGAACTGTTCAGTGAGTCCGACATCAAGAGAGCGGTAGCCTTTTTTAAGATTTCTTTTTCCTCTTCAATCCGTTTTATACGCTTTTCTAACTCACGTATTTTTAATTGATCAGGAGTTAAAGGAGTTGCTTTGCTCGGCATGCCGTTACGCTCACCTCGTAACTGACGAACCCACTTATCCATTGAGGATTTACCAACATTCATGGCTTCGGCCGCCTCTCTAATTGAGTAGCCTTTATCAACAACTAACTGCGCTGCTTCAAGTTTAAATTCTGGTGTAAAAGTTGCTCTAGTTCTTCTAGTCATTGCATCACCTAAAGTTCTAAGAGATGTATAATAACATCTCTAATTAGGTGGCCAAATTCACCGTACCACTACATAAAGCCGGACCTAGAATAAAATTAGGTGACCAAAATCCCAAAGTTTTTTATAAGTGGTTTGAAGAGTACTTCTATAAAGAGTTCAAACAAGTTAATCCTGAGATTTTAGAGGGTGAAACGGTATGAGCATAAAAAAAATAAATATAAAAACAGCTGAGAGCATATTAGATTTTTCAGGAGGTCAAGAGGGTCTAGAGCCCTTAGCGGCTATCCAAATGGAAGGGGCTGTAGCGCTGCACAATATGATCGCTGATGACTCTATTGGGTTGGGTTATCTTGCTGATGAAGTGGGTATGGGAAAAACTTATATAGCTTTAGGGGTCGTTGCCCTGATGCGGTATTTTAACCCGTCATTAAGAGTACTCTATCTTTGCCCAAGTAATAACGTCCAGGATAAATGGATCAGAGAATATCGCAGTTTTACTGAGAGCAATTTACGTGTGAGCCAGTATCGAATTAGAACACCTCAAGGAAAACCCGCAATACCCTATGTGAACTGTCGACGTGTCAGGGATTTAATTGAGCATTCTGCATCTGGTTATTGTGCCGATTTTTTCGTGGGTAAAGGCATGTTTAGTATGGGGATGGGAGATGACCCAGCTAACCTAAATAGAAACCTAAAGGATTTGAAGCATATTCTTCCAGGTTATACCTCTAAAGAAATTGAAAAAGGTAACTTGGAAAAAGAGGCCGTTAAGGATGAATTTGCTAAAGCCTTAAATCATATCTTACCGACTTTCGATCTGGTTATAATTGATGAGAGTCATAATTTTAAGCACAGTTTTGGTAGTAGTGATAGAAATAGAGTTCTTTCTCAGGTGCTTGGTGTTAAAAACGAAGGTAAGTTTATACCCAGAATAAAAAATGCGCTGTTACTTTCCGCCACCCCATATGA
>CAJWBJ010000133.1 GCA_913020495.1 uncultured Oleiphilus sp. | reverse complement strand
CTACAATACTATTATCAATATGCCAGTGGCGGAATTCTTAATCTAATAGAAGGTTGGATGAGCGGAGATATGAAAGAGTCAGATGAAGAAATGGCGTTAACCCTTAGACAAATTAAAGAAGCACAGAGTACTAAATTCCAATAGCTCTTCATCAAAATGCGGCGCTAGCAATAGTTTCGCATTCACATTTTATATTCTTCACACCCTATTACTATAGGCTGTTACAATCATGAAAGTCTGGTCCAAACGCCGTAATATTGAAATATGCACGTCAAAAGTCAGTAGGAGATTTAGATGAAGTATTGCCCACTTTGCGCTAATGAATTAACCACGACAGAAAAAGAAAGAAAAACATATCTGGCCTGCCCTGATACTGCATGTGGTTTTGTGCATTGGAATAACCCTGTACCAGTGGTAGCAGCAATCATAGAATTTAACGACAAAGTGCTATTAGCACACAACGTCAGCTGGCCTGAAAAAATGTTTGGTTTAGTCAGTGGCTTCCTTGATGAAAGAGAAGCCCCCGATCAGGCCGTCCAAAGAGAAATCAAAGAAGAACTCAACCTCGATACAGAAGAAGTTAAGTTAGTAGGCGCCTACCCTTTTGAACAAATGAACCAAGTCATCATTGCCTATCACGCCAAATGTACCGGAGAAATAACACTTAACGAAGAGCTAGATAATTACAAGCTAATCGAAAAGTCTAAACTCAAACCTTGGAACTTCGGGACTGGATTAGCTGTAAGAGATTGGCTGAAAACCTCTTGAGAATGAAATTGAATTTATTACTCCGTGACAGCTTAAACACTTTAAAGCCCCGTTGATTGGTGACGTACTACTTCGCCTTCAACCATAAAAATTACGTCTTCAGCTATATTGGTCGTCAGGTCAGCGATTCTTTCCAGATAACGTGAACAGGATAGTAAACTAACCGCACGATCTACCGTTGATGAGTCTTCGACCATTAGTGCTTTTAAGTCTTTATACATCAACCGATTTGCCTGATCGACTACATCATCCATATGAATGACTTCACGAGCGATATCAACATCAAACTTCACTAACGCAGTGAGGCTATCACGAACCATCGTTCGAATAGTTTGAGGAACCACATCGGTAAACCCTGCCGGACATGGGATTGGGTCTTGCTCACTGAGTTCTTTAGCACGCTTCGCTACATTTACCGCAAAATCGCCCATTCGTTCCAGATCATTGTTGACCTTTAAAACAACAACTATAAAGCGAAGGTCCACCGCGACAGGTTGATGCAAAGCCAGCACTTTCAGACAGCTTTCTTCAATAGACACTTCTTGAAGGTCTATTTGTATTTCATCCTGCAGTACCTCTTCAACTAGTTCAGGGCGGCGTTCCGATAGCGCGACCAAGGCTTTATTAATGGATGACTCAACCATATTACCGAGTTGAAGAATTTCTTTTTTCAGCGAATCCAAGTCACGCTGTAAGTGTAACGACATTTTTTTGTATTCCTTGTGTTCAAGTAAATTGTTCAAGCAAATAAATTAAACAGAACAATTAACCAAATCGACCCGTGATATACGCTTCCGTTAACTCATGGTCTGGATTGGTAAAAAGATGCTGGGTATCATTTACTTCAACCAGCTTGCCTAAATGAAAATATGCCGTTCGGTCAGAAACTCTTGCAGCCTGCTGCATGGAGTGCGTGACAATTGCTATGGTGTAATTTTCGCTAAGCTCGGTAATTAAGTTTTCAATTTTCGATGTCGCGATTGGATCAAGGGCTGAGCAAGGCTCATCCATTAAAATCACTTCTGGACTAATTGCTATTGTTCTAGCGATACAAAGCCGCTGTTGCTGCCCACCAGATAAGCCCGTTCCTTGTTGATCAAGTCGATCTTTGACTTCATCCCATAAGCCTGCTTTTTGAAGGCTGCTTTCTACAATTTCATCCAAGTCTGTTTTACTTTCGACCAAACCATGAATTTTAGGGCCATAGGCGACATTATCGTAAATCGTTTTAGGAAAAGGATTTGGTTTTTGAAAAACCATTCCGACACGCGCACGCAAGGGAACAACATCCATTTTTGGGTGGTAAATATTTTTACCTTCCAAATCAAATGAGCCCGTGACTTTACACCCTTCAATCGTGTCATTCATTCGATTCAGACAGCGTAGAAAAGTCGACTTCCCGCAGCCTGAAGGCCCGATCATCGATAATACTTCATTTTTACCGATATCCAGATTCACATCATAAATGGCTTGTTTATCACCATAGAATACATCGACATTGCGCATCGACATTTTTGGATTTTCTAGTAATGACTGACCTATCGTCGGCCCTATTTTTTCAATTGATTGTTCCACAACATAAACCTTTTCAAAAAATTAATTCTACCAACGGCGCTCTAAACGCTTGCGTAAGAAAACAGCGACCGTATTCATTGAAATCAAAAATGCCAGTAACACCATAATAGCTGCCGACGTTCGTTCTACAAACGCTCTTTCAGGGCTATCAGCCCAAAGAAATATTTGAACTGGTAAGGCCGTTGATGGGTCAGTTAATGCTCCCGGAACATCAACCACAAACGCTACCATTCCAATCATCAGCAAAGGAGCGGTTTCACCTAAAGCCTGAGCCAAGCCAATGATGGTTCCCGTCAACATACCCGGCATTGCAAGTGGGAGTACATGATGAAGAATCACCTGCATTTTCGATGCGCCCATACCCAAGGCAGCTTGACGAATGGAAGGAGGCACCGCTTTTATCGCTGCACGACTGGAAATAATAATTGTAGGTAAGGTCATCAAAGAAAGCACAACCCCTCCTAGTAAAGGGATCGAGCGCTGCATGCCAAACATACCAATAAAAATGGCTAAACCTAGAAGACCAAAAATAATAGAGGGCACCGCAGCTAAATTGTTGATATTGACTTCGATAAAGTCTGTAAATAAATTTTTAGGTGCATACTCTTCAAGATAAATAGCGGTAGAAATACCCACCGTAAATGAGAGTAAAAATGTCACTAGAATCGTAAACAAGGATCCAATCATTGCGCCTTTAATGCCTGCTAGTTCTGGCTCTCTTGAGTCACCATTATTAAAAAATGTTGTATTGAATTTTTTATGTAAACTCCCTGATTTTTTTAGGCTTTCAAGCCATACCAGTTGTTTTTCTGACATTCGACCAATAAAAGGTTTGGCATCATCCAGACTTTTAAACCAGGTATCCACATCATCATCGGCTAAGACAAAAACAGATATCGTTGTGCCAACCAAGGCGGGTTGTGCTTTTATTTGGTCAGCCAATTGATAGCTCGCGCCACTACTAACCAAGGCATATAATTTGCGTTTATCGTGCCGTTTTTTTGCATCCGGAAAAAGTGTTCTTAATGACTGACGAATAACACCTTGATAGTTAGCACTCGCAAGTTGTTTCATATTTTGGATATCATTAACTTCAAGAACATCCTCATCCAGATTAAGCTCTAACTGAATGTACGTTTGGAAAAAAGCGCCATGGCCTTTACTAATAATATCCGTAAACAGCACCACTAAGCATAATAGCGCGAAGCAAATTGAAACCAAACCATAAGCCTTAAACCGCCTTTCGGCGCGATAGCGTTTCTTCAGGTTTTTGTTCACCAGCTCAATGGTATTTACTTTTTTCATTTCACTCTCATTGGTACAGTTACTTTCATTCGATTTCTCAATGTCTATCTCAATCGTACTCATACATGTTACTCATACTGTTCGCGGTATTTTTTAACCACACGCAAGGCATAGATATTTAACGTTAAGGTGACAACAAATAACATCAACCCCAAGGCAAAAGCAGATAAGGTTTTCGCACTATCAAATTCCTGATCACCCACCAGCATGGTGACAATTTGCACAGTAACCGTAGTAACCGATTCAAGTGGATTTGCGGTGAGATTGGCTGCTAGACCTGCTGCCATCACCACAATCATGGTTTCACCGATCGCGCGAGAAACTGCGAGTAGTACGCCGCCAACAATGCCGGGTAATGCCGCAGGTATAACGACTTGTCGAATTGTTTCTGAATGCGTTGAGCCCAAGCCTAAAGAACCATCTCGTAGAGACTGAGGTACAGCATTAATCACATCATCAGCCAAGGATGAAATAAACGGAATAATCATCACCCCCATAACCAAGCCTGCAGCCAAAGCACTCTCAGAAGAGACCTGTAAACTCAAGCCCAGCAACTCGAAAGTCCAACTTCCGTTCAACCAGTCGCCCGTGTCGCGAATAAGCGGTGCAACGGTTAAGGCCGCAAAAAAACCATAGACAACGGTTGGAATACCCGCCAATATTTCCAGCAGCGGTTTAACCCAACTACGAACTTGTTTACTCGCATATTCAGATAAATAAATGGCAGACATTAAACCCGTTGGCACTGCGACGATCATGGCGATAGCTGAAATAAGTAACGTACCGACAAATAGAGGAATGGCACCGAAAGCCCCTGAACCACCCACTTGATCTTCTCGAATCGCAACTTGCGGACTCCAATGCAAGCCGAATAAAAATTCAGAGACCGGTACTTTATTAAAGAACTGAATCGATTCAAACAAAACCGATAACACGATGCCAACCGTTGTTAAAATCGCAATACATGAACACAGTAATAATATAAGTTTAAAAACAGTTTCTACTTGTTTTCTTGCTCTAAGCTCAGGGTTTATTTTCACCCAAGCTATGCTCAAACCACAAACAGCCAAACTCAGTGCAATGACTGACATGGCCAGATGACTATTTGCTCTTAAACTTAACAAATAATTCGCCGCATCTTGCATATAGACAGGCTGACCACTCGCCGCAGTAATGCCATTGGCAATATTATTTACCTTATTCAGTAGTAAGGTCATTTCACCTGAAGACATATCCGCACTGTTATCAGGAAGCTGAGACACCAACAATTGCTGGATAACCGTTTCATCAAACATTGACCATAATGAAACCAGTACAAGACAAGGTATCGCACACCAGAGCACTGCTAACATACCGTAATAAAAAGGTAAGGAGTTTAGCGTTGTCACCCCCCCGAGATGCTGAGCGCTGGTAATGGCTTTTCCTCGTCCACTCCAATAAGAGAAGACGAACAACATGGCGATAACAAGCAATAAAACAGATGAGCTCATACAGGTTCCTGCTTAATTTACATATATAGCAAGACCTTAGCGCCAACGACTACTTCACGTTTAGGCCACTAAGGTCTTGCTGGGATATTAACTATAACAATGCACTTATAATTCTAAGTTACGCATTTTCTTTACATCACTAGAAGTCTCAGCACGCTTAGCGGCATCTAAAGGAATCATGCCCTTTTCAGTCAAATAACCTTCATCCCCCCAAGTACTCTCACGTGTAAATTCTGCTAAATATTCTGCAATGCCTGGCACAACACCAACGTGGGCTTTTTTTACATAAAAATACAGTGGTCGAGATACTGGGTAAGAACCTTCAGCGATAGTTTCAAACGTCGGCTCATTTCCGTCAACGATGGATGCTTGAACCTGATCAATATTCTGGTCAAGGAAACTAAAACCAAATATGCCAAGTGCATTTTTGTTCGCATTCAGTTTCTGTACAATCAAGTTGTCATTTTCACCGGCTTCGATAAAAGGACCATCTTCACGCACAGTGTGACAAAGGGCTTTGTAAGCTTTCTTATCTTTTTTCTTCATGGCTTTGATCCATGAAACTTTCTTACAACCACCTTCTAAAGCCAGTTCAGCAAAGGCATCTCTCGTACCGGAAGTCGGTGGTGGACCCAACACTTCAATCGCAGTATTAGGTAGCGCGCTATTAACGTCTTGCCACGTTTTATATGGGTTATCAACTAAGGTCTCTGTGCCATTAGGGTTCGGCACACGTGCAGCTAAGGCTAGGAATATATCCTTACGCGTCAACTTCATCCGTGTTGCTTTTCTTGAGTTGGCAATCACAATTCCGTCATAACCGATCAACACTTCAATAATTTCGTTCACACCATTATTATGGCAAAGGTCATACTCAGACTTTTTGATTCGTCTTGAAGCATTTGTAATATCCGGGTGCTGCACACCAACACCTTGGCAGAATAACTTCATGCCACCACCTGACCCCGTAGACTCAACTTTAGGAGTTTTGAAATCTGTTGAGCGGCCAAAACGTTCGGCGACTACAGTAGAGAATGGATAAACAGTTGAAGAACCGACAATATTGATATTACTACGGCCCGCAGAAGCAAATTGCGCAGAAAGTGCAGAAGCGATAAATAGTGAAAAGATTAATACTTTTTTCATGTTAATTTCCTATTAAGAAATGCGTCAATTACGATTTATTATGTATTGATCGCAAAATATACAGAGTGTTTATAAAGGTTATGTTAAGAAATCTTAAAAATTGCTTTAAGAGTGAAAAATTCAGATGTGCAAGCGACTTTTCTGCTAACACTCCCCTAAACTTTCACCTGACTTAAAACTTAATTTCATAACCGACAGCTAAGGTTTGATCATCGGCAACAGCACTACCTTGGTCCTTTTCAATCGCAGAATAATAAGCAAATAACTTTGATTTTTTTCCGAGTTTCTTGTCTAAACCGACCGTCATGAGCGTATCTTCATCATCATCGCTATAATCTGTTTGCCCGTATTGCGCTTTCACCACATAAGCACCTAATTTATGCTGCGCACTTAGCAACCAAGAATCTTCATCAACACTTGAGTCGTCACTATCTTCGGCAGTTTGCCAAAGTAAACCAACATTAGAGTCACCCAGATTGAAGTCTGCAACCACACGCGTGGTATCCTGTCCGTCTACATCACCATTTTGAGCAATTGCTGCCGTCAGAAGATCATTTTTAAAGTTGACAGAAAAAGAAGTCCCATCAGCAACACCGTCATCATCAGGAGAGTTTTCACCCGGAATAATGGCAGCCGTCAGTGATACGCCATTCATTTTAGGTGAGGTATACATCACGATATTTTTCGAACGATCCTCCCCTTCCATGATATTTTTAATATCTGCTAAAGGCAGGTCACCAAAACGATCAACTTTTCCTTGAGCCATTTTGAGCGGTGTATCATGCATACCAGCAATTAAAGTTCCAAAATCACCTTTCAAACCCGCATAAATATTTCGCTGCCCAAAAGCATGACCGTCTTTTTTATCGCCATCATCCACAGCGACCTCAAACTCCATTTTGTAAATTGCTTTCAAGCCTTCTTCAATTTCATGACTCCCTTTCACACCAAGACGTGAAGCATTACTGTTCAATTGCCATTCATCTACTTCAGGTGTTTTTGATTCCTGCTCAATTTTATTAAGCGATAAATTTACTTTACCGTACACCGAGATATCTGATGCAAGTACAGACTGAACAGGAGACAACGTTGCAGCACTTGTAAATGCCATACCAACAACTAGAGGCAAATTTCGTTTCTTCATTCTTTTTTCCTTTCTCATTTAGATTCATTTTTTTAAGAGCGATAACAATAAGACGAGAAGGAGTTTGAAGAATGTTCGTAAAGATCAAATGAAGGAAATATTAATTTATACTAGTGAGTATCAAGAAACGGTTAAGAAAAGTGTCGCGCTTGTTGTTATCTAACCAATTGCGATTAGAATAGACATCTCAACTCAGCATGGTCACAAAATGAACAGAAAGAAACAGAGAAATACGATTCTTAAGAAAAGAATCAAAAAAGCCAAAGCTAAGCTAGCGCCTAAAAACAAATCAACTTATATTTCAAAAGCGGACCGGGCAGACGCTAGCCAAGAAGAAGGTTTACCTGAAAACTTAGAAGGGTGAATTAAGTGCGAAAAACGTACTTTGAACTTGAAACATCAACAAAACATGAACTGTCTCTTTTGATACAAGGGCCTGACGCGCGGGTAATTGCAATTCGAACAGGTATTTTCATCATATAACCCTTCAAATAACTGAGTGAATTTTAAATGACTGATCTAATATCGGTATATGCCCTGCTCTATATCTTTTTGCATTTGATGTGTAAGAGGCACGTATCTATCGGTCTTGGGTAGCCATACATAAAGTGGGTCGGTATTTTTTTGTACGTCAAAACCCTTTTCTTTTAAAGGGCCTTTAACGTGCTTAAATGTGCCAGTTAACTCAACCTCTTCATTGATGCTGAGAAAAACTGGGATCGAATAATCCGACATATTGGTTTTCATTTGGTGTAAAAACTGAGAGAAATCGAACTCATCAACGGAAACATTAAGCCTGATAGATGCCATACCTGCACGACCATTGGTGTTAGGTATTTCTACGCCATATACCACGGCTTCATTAACGGCCTCAACTTCTTCTAACAGCATTTCAACCTCGGTGGTAGAAATGTTTTCACCTTTCCATCTGAAAGTATCTCCCGTTCGATCTACAAATTGGGCGTGTCGAAATCCCATCTGCCGCATAATATCGCCGGTATTAAACCAACGGTCACCGTGCTCAAACACATCGGTTAATATACTTGACTCTGTTTTGGATGGGTCGGTATAACCATGGAAAGGGGCTTTCTCTGTGATATGGCCAATAAGAAGGCCTGCTTCACCTTTACCGACTTTTGACATATATCCAGAGGCATCACGGAATGGTTTATCTGTTTCTCTATCATACTTTACGATGGCATAAGGAAGCGGACTCATTCCCACGGTTTTTTCAAAGTTTAATAAATTAGTAAATGCGATGTTACCCTCACTAGAACCATAAAATTCCATGACACGGGGTATGCCAAAACGCTTTTTAAATTCAGACCAGATGGCAGGGCGCATACCGTTTCCTACCATGACACGAACAGGGTTAGTGGCATCATCAGGGGCGGGGGCTTGTTCAATTAAATAACGACAGAGCTCGCCAACATAAGCAAAGGCCGTCGCTTGATTCTCTCTGATATCTGACCAAAATCGAGAGGCGCTGAATTTTCTAGCGATTACTAAACAGGATGAGCTAGCAAGTGCGGTACCCCAACAAACACCTAACGCTGTTGCATGATAAAAGGGAAGAGGGACATATAGGCGATCGTCTTTTTTTAATCTCACCGTAATATACCCAAAGGTACCATATAGCTTCAT
>CAJWBJ010000132.1 GCA_913020495.1 uncultured Oleiphilus sp. | reverse complement strand
GTCAAAATAGGTATTTGGGCGATGTGTGCCAATATGGTGTTTAATCTTATACTGATTTGGCCTCTGCAGCATACCGGCCTTGCTTTGGCGACAGCAATATCTTCCTGGATGAATGCGTTATGGCTATTGCATGGTTTGGTGAATCAAAATGTATATCGCCGAAGTAAAGGGTGGGGGATATTTATCTTTCGGATTGTATTCGCTAATGTTGTTATGATTTCTTTAATTTACTGGATGCAGGTGCCGACAGAGAGTTGGTTTTTGATGGATGTTTGGGCAAGAGCTAGTACTTTAACGCAGCTGGTTGTTTTTGGTGTGGTTGCTTATTTTACCGTTCTGGTTTTAAGTGGCTTGAATTTAAAGGCTATGTTGGGCGGGGCTTTAAAGCACTAATGCTACATTGAAAAAGCAATAAAATTGATAACCGTGTCGCGTACTGAGCGATCAAACTGTAATTGAATGTGAAATGGCTTTATTTTTTGTAATGGAAAGCTTTTAATAGCAAATATGGACGGTTGGTTAAATATTGTTCTATGGTTTTTAGGTCGTTAACTGGAAATCATTAATGATTGATAAACTGACGGTTTAGCTTTTTTAGCGGTTTAAAGGAGTGAGCCGAAACATCTCTGGAGCTTATTATGGTAAAACATTTTTTTTCAAGTTTGTTATTTTTATTTGTCTTCTCGATAGGGGCGAATTATGCCTTTGCCGAAGATGAGTTTGTGCCTGCGTACCAAAATGAAGGTAACTATAGTTCAGATGAGTACGGTTCCATGGAAGATGAAACTGCAAAGTACCTTACACGTGATAGTGGGCGAACTTATTACACTTCTGGTAAGAAAAATGGCTTTCGTGTAAATGAAAACAATGAAGAATCAACCGATGAAACAATTGGTATTTTGACCTTTGTATTTGTTCCATTGACACTTGTATATATGAATGTCATTGGTTGGTGGGAATAATTCAACGCTATTGATTATCAAATATTTGAAACCCCTTTATCTTTTTGATAAAGGGGTTTTTTTATGCGTTTTATTTATTTTTTAGAGGATCATTGTAATATTTTTTGTTACCTGAGGGCTGTTGATTGAATGTTGAGGGCATGAGCACGTATAATCGGCAACTATTTTTGTGAATCTATTGTTTTTTTGGATCTAATCAGTGGTGGCAATGCGGTTATTAAGGGGGCTTCACAACCCAGGGTTAACAAAGACAAAATGTGTTGCCACGATAGGTAATTTTGATGGCGTTCATTTAGGGCACCAAGCTATTATTCAGCAAGTGGTTAGCAAAGCTAAAAGCTTGGGGGTACCCTCTGTTGTCATTATATTTGAACCCCAACCTATGGAGTTTTTTCAGGGTAAGGATGCTCCGGCGAGGCTAATGCGGTTTCGAGAGAAATATCAGGCACTGTCTTCTTTCAGTTTAGATTACGTGTTTTGCTTAAAATTTGACTCAAAACTTAGCCACTTGTCAGCAGAATCATTTGTTGAAACTGTTTTAGTGTCTCATTTAAAAATTTGTCATCTTGTTATTGGTGACGATTTTCGTTTTGGAGGCGACAGGAAGGGTGACTTTTCTCTTTTACAGGTACTTGGCAGATCCAGAGGGTTTACTGTTGAGAATACGCCAACCCAGATAGCATCAACGCTGGAAGAAAATGATGATCGAATTAGTAGTACTTTTGTCAGGGACTTACTAAATCAAGCAAGATTTACTGCAGCCCAAAAGATTTTAGGCCGCGAATATAGCATGATGGGTCGCGTTATTCATGGTCAAAAATTGGGCCGGCAACTAGGGTTTCCTACGGCGAATATTGCATTGCAGCGTATAAAAGTGCCTTTTACAGGTGTATATGCTGTAAAAGTTAATTTTAAAAATGGTGAGCAGGTTTTAGGGGTTGCTAATATTGGTGTTAAACCAACAGTAGGAAATTTTTTACCCTCACTAGAGATACACTTATTAGATTTTAATGACACTATTTATGGCGAGCAGTTAAACGTCATTTTTTGTGACAAAATTCGAGATGAACAGCGCTTTGATAGTATTGAAGCGCTAAAAGAACAGATCAGTAAAGATATAAACGATGCCAAGCGCTATTTTTCAAAATAAGTGTTGGTTTCAATTTAACGATTTACGTGTTTAGAAAAGTGATAATAATATGAGTGATTACAAGCATACCCTAAACCTGCCTGCAACGGACTTTCCGATGAAAGGCAACTTGGCTCAGCGTGAACCTGGCATGTTAAAGCAGTGGCAGGATATGAACTTGTACGATCAAATTCGTCAAGCTAGAGCAGGCGCTGAAAAGTTCATTTTGCATGATGGACCTCCTTATGCGAATGGCGGTATTCACTTGGGTCATGCCGTTAATAAAATTCTCAAAGATATTATCATTAAGTCGAAAACACTGAGTGGTTATGATGCACCTTATGTACCTGGTTGGGATTGCCATGGTTTACCGATTGAGCACAACGTTGAAAAGAAAAAAGGTAAAGCGGGTGTAAAAATTGGTTACCCTGAGTTCCGCAAAGCCTGCCGGGAATATGCTGCAAAGCAGGTGGCAGGCCAGAAAACCGATTTTATTCGACTTGGTGTGCAAGGTGACTGGGATAAGCCTTATCTCACCATGGACTTTGATTTCGAAGCCGATATTATCCGTTCTTTAGGTAAGATCATTGAAAATGGTCACTTACAGAAAGGCTTTAAGCCTGTTTATTGGAGTGTGGTAGGTGGTTCAGCCTTAGCTGAAGCTGAAGTTGAATATCAAGATAAGCAATCTACTGCCATTGATGTGCGCTTTGATGTCGTTGATGCCGCTGCCGTGTTAAGTGCTTTTGGTGCTGAAGGTGCAAGTGAGCCAATGTCGATCGTTATCTGGACGACAACTGCTTGGACCTTGCCTTCAAATCAGGCCGTATCTCTGAATGCCGCTTTAGACTATTCCCTTGTGAGGTGCGATTTAGGTCAAGGTCCTGAGCTATTGATCATGGCTGAGGCTTTAGTGGATGAAAACATTGAACGTTATGGTTTAGAGAATCATGAAGTACTAGGGCGTTGTCAAGGCAGCGCTTTAGAGAAACAACTGCTTATTCACCCGTTTTATCGTGAGTTAAAGGTGCCTGTCATTTTGGGTGATCACGTTACAACGGATGCGGGTACTGGGGCAGTACATACAGCACCAGACCATGGTGTAGATGATTTCTATGTTGGTAAAAAATATGGCATCAGTACTTTAAACTATGTTGATGACGGTGGCGTATTTCGAGATAGCGTTGCGATTTTTGCTGGCCAGCATGTTTATAAAGTAGAAGTAAATGTATTGGCTGAGCTGGAAACGCATGGCAAACTGGTTAAAAAGAAGGTATTTACACATAGTTATCCGCACTGCTGGAGAACCAAAACACCATTAATCTATCGAGCTACGCCGCAGTGGTTTGTCAGTATGACTAAGAATGGTTTAAGGCAGTCAGCTTTGGATGCAGTTAAAGGTGTGCAATGGATTCCGGAATGGGGGCAAAGTAGAATAGAGGGGATGTTAGAGCAGAGCCCTGACTGGTGTATTTCCCGTCAACGAACATGGGGAGTGCCGATTACCTTATTCGTTCATAAAGATACGCAAGAATTACACCCTGATACCAGTGCATTGATCGAGCAAGTCGCCAAGCGAGTTGAAGAAAAAGGCATTGATGCATGGTTTGAGATGGACGCCTCAGAATTACTAGGTGACGAAGCAGAAAACTACAGTAAAGTTACCGACACTCTGGATGTATGGTTCGACTCAGGAGTCACGCATGCGGCGGTATTAAAGCAGCGTGAAGAGCTAGGTCAATACCCAGCAGACTTATACCTTGAAGGTTCTGATCAGCACCGGGGTTGGTTCCAGTCATCACTTAAAACAGGCATGGCCATTAACAATCAAGCGCCTTATAAGCAAGTACTGACACACGGCTTTGTGGTGGATGGCGATGGTAAAAAAATGTCTAAGTCGGTGGGGAATGTAATCGCGCCACTTGAGGTGACGAATAAGCTCGGTGCAGATATTTTACGTCTATGGGTTGCTGCAACAGACTATAGTGGTGAAATGACCGTTTCAGATGAGATTTTGAAACGCTCAGCCGATTCATATCGTCGAATTCGAAACACAGCTAAATTTCTATTGTCGAATATTAATGGCTTTAACCCTGAAACCGATATGCTGCCTGAAAGTGAAATGTTAGCGCTTGATCGCTGGGCAGTCGATCGTGCTTTACAGCTTCAAAATGAATTAAAAGAAGCTTATAACGAATACAGTTTTTTAACTGTTTTCCAAAAAGTGGTCCAATTTTGTGGTATTGATCTAGGTGGTTTCTATCTGGATATCATTAAAGATCGCCAATATACGACGCAAGCAGATAGCTTGGCGCGTCGCTCATGTCAAACAGCGATGTATCACATACTTGAAGCAATGACGCGTTGGATTGCGCCAATTCTTAGCTTTACTGCTGATGAAATCTGGAAGTCTTTACCTGTTGCGGCAGAAGGAAAGCGTGAAAGCAGTGTTTTCCTAAGTACTTGGTATGAGGGACTTGTAGCACTTGATGACAGTAGCAAGCTTGATCGTGATTTTTGGGAGCAAGTGCTGTCCGTAAAAAATGCCGTTAATAAACGCATTGAAGAAGAACGTAAAACTGGCAATGTAAAAGGCTCTTTAGGAACAGAGATTAGCCTGTATTGTGATGGTGAACTTCATGATTTACTTGTATCTTTAGGTGATGAATTACGCTTCGTATTAATTTGTTCTGAAGCAACCGTACACCCCCTATCAGAAGGCAATGCAGCCTCAGCACAAGAGAGCGATGTTAAAGGCTTATCATTAATGGTGAAACCTGCGGAGCACCAGAAGTGTGACCGATGCTGGCATCACCGTGAAGAAGTAGGTCAGAATGAAAAACACCCTCTATTATGCGGACGTTGCATTGATAATATTGACGGTGAAGGCGAAGAGAGACAGTTTGCATGAGTGAACAACAAGGAAAGTCCATGATCTCTTGGTTATGGTTGAGTGTTGTCGTAATTGTTGCTGATTTAGCCACAAAATATTTTGCCAGTGCTAACTTGGAATATGCCGTCCCGGTTGCAATATTTCCTAGCTTTAACTTAACACTGCTTCACAATACTGGTGCTGCGTTTAGTTTTCTGGCGACTGAATCTGGATGGCAGCGATGGTTTTTTGCAATACTTGCCAGTGTGGTCAGCATTGCATTGGTCCGTTGGTTAGCAACCTTAAAAGATGATCCGTGGATGGGCGTTGCGATTGCCTTAATCCTTGGCGGCGCTTTAGGGAACTTATATGACCGGATTACGCTAGGTTATGTCGTCGATTTTTTACATTTTTATTGGAATGATAATCACTTTCCAGCATTCAATATTGCTGATTCTGCCATTACAGTTGGTGCAGGGTTAATGATCATTGATGTGTTTAAAAATAAGAAATCGGAATCCTGAATTTTAAAATTACTTCTTTGTAAATAACTCATCGGTATTAACGATTATGTCTACTAGTTCGTCTATTCAAGTGGGTGAGAACACCCTCGTAACCTTACATTTTTCTTTAAACTTGAGTAACGGTGATCTCATCGATTCAACCTTTGAAAAACAAGCTGCCAAATTTGAATTTGGTGATGGGCAGCTACCTGATGGCTTTCAGTCTTATCTGGTTGGAATGTGTGCCGGCGAAAAGAATGAATGGCAAGTGCCGCCCGAAAAATCCTTTGGTATGCCTAACCCTAATAATGTTCAGGTAATGAAGCGCAAAGACTTTTCAGCAGATATTGAACTGGCAGAAGGTCTGGTTGTTTCATTTGCAGATGCGAATAAATCAGAGCTTCCAGGCGTTGTAAAATCATTTAATGAAGAAGAAGTGACGATCGACTTTAATCATCCTCTTGCTGGCGAGGTACTTTGCTTTAAGGTTGAAATCATTGCAGTCGAATCCTTTGAAAAAAAGAGTTAATAGCGTTATGAAAGTGAAACTAGCGAATCCGAGGGGGTTTTGTGCCGGCGTTGATCGTGCGATTGAAATCGTAAACCGGGCTTTGGAGGTTTTTGGCGCGCCAGTTTATGTTCGTCATGAAGTGGTACATAACCGTTTCGTGGTCGATAATTTAAAAGATAAAGGCGCTATTTTTGTTGATGAGCTGCATGAAGTTCCTGACAACTCTTTAGTGATTTTCAGCGCTCATGGTGTATCTAAAGCTGTTCAGGAAGAAGCTAAAAATCGTGATTTAAACATTTTTGATGCAACCTGCCCCTTAGTGACTAAAGTGCATTTAGAGGTTAGTAAATACAGCCTTGATGGCATGGAGTGTATTCTTATTGGGCATGAAGGTCACCCAGAAGTTGAAGGAACAATGGGGCAGTATGATTTTCGAAATGGTGGCGAAATTTATCTGGTTGAAGATGAGCAACAGGTGGCCGATTTACAAGTTCAGGATGAAGAAAAGTTAGCTTATGTGACTCAAACAACTTTATCTGTTGATGATGCTGCAAAAGTCATCGATGCACTAAAGTCACGGTTCCCTAAGATACGTGGGCCGAGAAAAGATGATATTTGCTACGCCACTCAAAATAGACAAGATGCTGTGAAGGCATTATCTGGCATGTCAGATGTCATGCTGGTTGTAGGCTCTCCGAATAGTTCAAATTCAAACCGTTTGCGTGAGCTTTCTGAACGAATGGGGACGCGTGCTTACCTGATTGATGATCAGTCCGAGATTAAAGACCAGTGGCTAGAAGGTGTGAGAACGGTATCAGTGACTGCCGGTGCTTCTGCGCCTGAAATTTTAGTTCAGAATGTGGTAAATAGGCTTAAAGAACTTGGTGTAAATAATGTTGAAGAGGTTAATGGCCGACCAGAAAATATTGTTTTTAGTATGCCAAAAGAACTTAGGATTCCGGTAAAAAACATAGAGAACTAAAGTTTGAATGCTTTTACTATTGAGATGAGAGCCGGCAAAGATTCATCTGTATAATATTTGTTAACAAAAAATAGCTAATCTAAATTGGTTAGATCTCAAAGCATTGTCTAGACTGATTTATACGTAAGAATATTATTGGTCAGGTAACCGTTTTCGTTATGTCAAACAAGTTTTCTTCAGCTGCAGATGCTAACTCCAAATTGATTGAAGTGAAGCTTCCCTCCGACTCTCTAGAAATAGGGATGCATGTTACGCGTTTAGATCGTCCTTGGACAGAAGTGCCGGTGCTAATGCAAGGTCTCACTATTGAAACGCCTGATGATATCGATATGCTGAGAGATCATTGTGTTTACGTGTATATTGAAATTGAAAAAGAGTTTTGGTTAGAAATAGCACAAGGGTCTGTGGAACAAAAAGAAGAAAAGGTTTTTCCTGGTTTTCGAGAGAAAATTGATATTCATGACGAGCTTCCAAGAGCAAAACTCACTTTTGATACTGCTCGTGATCAAGTTGATGAAGTACTTGAAAGTATTAGTAGTGGCGAGACCTTTGATATGGATGCTTCCCGCAAAGCCATTCAGTCTTGCGTTACAAGCATACTCAATAACGCCAATGCCTTACTCTGGCTAACTCAAGTTAAGCAGCAGGACCACTATACGGCAGAGCATTCTTTGCGAGTGGGCATTTTAGCGATTGCATTTGGTCGTTTCCTTGATTTTAATGAGTATGATCTAGAGTTACTTGGTCTATGTGGCATGCTGCATGATGTTGGGAAGGCAAAAATTCCTGACGATATCCTTAACAAGCCTGGCCGCTTGTCGAGAATTGAATTTGATATTATGAAAGAGCATGCGCAATTCGGTAAAGATATTTTACTCGAGTATGATGGTGTTGAAAAACTCATTATAGATACTGCGCATTATCACCATGAACGAGTGGATGGTAAAGGTTATCCTGAGCAGGTTAATGCTGCTTACCTGCATAAATATATCCGTATGGTTTCTATCGTCGATGTATACGATGCAATTACGAGTGCTAGACCCTATAAAGACGGTTCCCCTGCATTTGATGCCCTGAAAATATTATTCTCAGAGCGTGGTAAGCATTTTGACAATGATCTGGTTGAAGCTTTTATTCGTATGGTTGGAATTTACCCGCCTGGAACGTTGGTTGAAATGACGAATGGGGAAGTAGGTATCGTCGTCTCAGCCAATGCAGACTCTCGTCTAAGGCCTAAAGTTGAATTGGTTTTGACTGCCGATAAAAAAATTCGTCCGCCATATATTATTAATTTATTAGATGGTATACCAGATACCTCCGGCTCACCTTATGTGATCAAAGAAGGTATTACTAATGGTACGTATGGAGTGGATGTGAAAGATTATATTTTGAAATAAGTAAAAACCTCGTATAGTACATGGCTCTATAATGAAAGTGACATAAAAGGATTTTGTGTCTCGCGATATCAAGGAATGATAGCCATGGTCAAACTAAAGGGTTTTACCCTAATAGAACTGCTAATTACTATTGCGGTAATTGGAATTACCTTCTCTGCTGCGTTACCCTCGTTTTCTTCATTGATTGGCGATCGAAAGGCCGATTCAACAGTTGAGACATTTCTAACGCTCTTCAGTCTGGCACGTAGTCGTGCCGTGTTATCCGGTCAAATTGTCACAATTTGTCCCACAAGTGATTTTATTAACTGCTCGGGAGACTGGCGTCACCCATTAATGGTCTTTACTGACAAAGATAATACTAAATCCATCACTGGAAGTGACCGCTTAATTCAAACCTACAATGCTCAAGATAATGGTATCAAGCTTGAAATTCATCCTAGTCGTAAAAACTATTTCCAATACTCGGGAACAGGTTTATCTCATGGTACGCCTGGGAATATCGTTTTTTGCTCTAATACCGGTAATATAAAATTTGCCAGACAGATCGTGATTAGCTTTACCGGTCGTGTCAGAGTGTCGAGAGATACTAATCATGATGGTGTTGTAGATGATGCTTATGGTCGACCTTTAACCTGCGCCTAAGAATATAGCCAAAATCAATCAATTAGAGTCAGTTCACAAATGCAGGATCGAAATTACCGTCTATCCTTAGTATTTGACCGTTCATCTAGCTTAAGTTGAATCCTTCCGCTTTCACGACTCTA
>CAJWBJ010000131.1 GCA_913020495.1 uncultured Oleiphilus sp. | reverse complement strand
AGTGATGTGGGAGCAAATGCTGCTCGCATCATGGCCTTTTCATCAAGATTCTAAATCAATTTTTTGTCATGTTTTCTGATTAAATTTTCAGCTTATGTGCTCAGATAACATGAGTAATCACATTACCGTTTTAACGATTGTGCTCGAATAAGCTCCCTGAACACCATCACTATCGATTGTGGCAATCGCAAAATAGTAAGTACCTGCCGACAAGTTTTCCAGCAGATAATTATCGATTAAAGCACCATTAACAATAACTTCTGAGTCTAAATTTGAGTCACTGACACCATAAGCAATCATGTAGCCATTTATTTCGAATAGTTCAAGATCGTCACCGTTCTCTCTTTTCAGGGGAATATCCCAGCTCAACTCTATTGAAGCGAGGGTCGTGACTGCGTTAACCGTTACTAAAACCGTAGCCGTTGAGACACCGCCCTGACCATCATCAATGGTATAGGTAATGGTGTCAGAGCCACTAAAGTCCTGTGATGGTGTATAAGTAATGACGCCGTTGCCTTCTAGTACCAAGTTACCGTTCGCTGCTGTCGCGCTAGTAACCGTTAAACTATCGCCATCGATATCAACATCATTTGACAGTGAATTAATACTCACAGGAACATTCTGATCTGTGCTGGCACTATCGTTTTCGGCGATTGGCTCATCATTGACTGCGGTAACATTTACTGATGCGATGGCGGTAGCGACTCCACCCTGACCATCACTAATTGTATAATTGATGGTGGCCATTCCATTGAAGTTAGTATCAGGTGAGAATGTTAACGTATTTTCAAGGGTGCTTGTAACGGTGCCTGTGTTCACTGTTGCGCTGGTAATTGTTAAGTTATCGCCATCATCGTCACTATCGTTTGCTAACACGTTAATGGATATTGAAGTGTCTTCTGCTGTGCTGACGGCATCATTGGTGCCAACAGGGCTGTCATTGACAGCGTTGATCGTCACGGTGACTGTGGCTTCGGCCGAAGCACCTTGACCATCGTTAATACTATAGGTAATAAGTCCAGTGCCGCTGAAGTTTGCAGTGGGTGTAAAGGTTAGAGTATTTAGACTGCTAATTGAGACTGAACCATTGATCGCGCTCGCAGAAAGAATGTTCAGGTTATCCCCATCTATGTCAGTATCATTCGCTAATACGTTAACGGAAACTGAGGTGTCTTCCAATGTGCTTACAGCATCATTGGCGCCAACAGGGCTATCATTTACAGCATTGACGCTGATCGATACAGTTGCTGTTGACAGACCTCCCTGACCATCACTCAAAGTATAGGTGATTGATGCTGTGCCGTGAAAGTTGCTATTAGGAATAAAGGTAATAGAGTGGTCTGAATTGATAAGAGCATTACCTTGAGTTGAAGTAGCACCTGTAATGCTTAAGCTATCGCCATCGTTATCTGAGTCGTTTGCCAATACATTGATGGTGACTGAAAAATCTTCTTCAGTTGATGCTAAATCATTGACAGCAACCGGGTTTGTATTTGTTGGGTTCACAACTACGTTGACGGTTAACAACGCACCGAATGAGATGACCGAGCCGACGCTATTGGAAACAACAACATCATAAACACCTGCCTGATTTGTTTCCGTATCAAGTATCTGGTAACTAGTGTTAGTTTCTCCTGTAATCGCAACGCCATCTTTGCGCCACTGGTAATCAAGTTCTCCGCCGCCTATCGCTAGAATAGTGAAAAGCGCATTGTTATGTTCTGTAACACTTAAAGACGAGGGTTGTTGGGTAATGGTTACCGGTTCGATTATATCTGGAGTAGCAGAAAGTTCTTCGTATTCTTGCTGAACCTCTGTGCCAATGTTGTTTAATAGTGTTGTCTGAGTCGTAATATTAGTATCTGAAAGCAAGCCCTGAACAATTTCTCCCGCTTCATAGAATAAATCGTCTAAGGCTACATCGGGTAAGGTGCCCATATTTGTAGATGAGAGAGCGCCGGAAGATGACATTTTCTGAGCGGCATGGTTGAGTACCTCGTCAATACTTTCCCAGTCAGGAGAGTTTACTAGTGCCAGAAAAGAAGCCGACATAATGGCTGTTTCCAGCTCCGTTTTGCTAAGGCTTGCGTATTGATCAAGCTTGGTGATGTCGGGTATGGCCAGTTCTAGAGCGTCAGCATCAAGACCGAATACCGTTTCTATATAACGTTTGCTCGCACTGATATTCTCGGCTGTTAAACCTTCGGGTTCAGCTTCTGCTCTGGAAATAGCTAAGTGAGTGAACGGTGTGATATGTACAAAGTTGTCTCGATTTCCTTTCGAAACTGCCATTATATTTCTCAGGGAAAAATTGTCGCTTAGGTTAAATTTCTCACCAAAGGCTATTGTTGAAGTCGAGCCACTGGTTGTGCACCCTGCAACGACGTCACAAGTCATACTGGTCTGGTTATCTGCCGTCATGGTAACCATTACAAGGGATGATTTTGTGTTGCCTGGCAGCTTAAGTTTATAGCGTCCGTTAGCATCAGTTCTAACCTCTCTGCCTAGGGGGGTTGTTGATGTAACCATGACGCCTGCTTGCTCTTCAATTATATAGGCTTGCACAATGCCATTTTCAACCACACCTTTTACGACGCTCCCATCAAGCTCTATCGATGAGTCTTTACTTGGTATTTGATCGTTGTTACCACCACCACCGCTGCTACCACAACCTACAAATAAGGCGCAAATGGCGATTAAAATAATAGTTTTTAATCTTATGCTGATATTGAGCGGTGTGTATGTCATAACCCTACCTGCTTTTGAATTACAGTGAATATGGGTAGGAGTGTATGTAGTAAAAAGTCATAAAGTGTCGATAATTCGCACATTTATGTCTATTTTATAGTCATTATTTTGACGACATTTCTTTTTTGTGGGCTAGACTGCATGTGAAAGTGAATCGATTTCACAGTTTTTTACAATTCACATCTGCACTTGTGGGGGGAGAATTCTGCTAAACCGAACTTCAATGGAGGGAAAATCTATCCTTATAATTTACACTTATTTATATACTTAAATATAAAATCTTGATACGAAACTACCATTCACCCAGTAAATTAGAGTAAAAATCTGACATGTTGTAAGGAGTATTTTACTAAAATAGAAAATTCTAGAAAATAGAAGATTCCAAGCCCGCAGCCATATACATGCCCAACTCTTCGCACTCTGTAATAAATGATTCTTGAAAATCGCCTTTGCAGACTAAGGGTTTGTGGACTTCTCGCCAGCGTAACCCCGTTACAATAGTCTGAGTCGCTCTTTGAGCTCCAGTGCCGTCATGCCCTGCACGAATGTATAAAGAATAGGGAAGTCCTTGTGTTTTCTCCAAGCAGGGGTAGTAACACCTATCGAAGAAGTCTTTTAAAGCTCCACTTAAATAACCTAGGTTTTCGGTCGTCCCCAGAATTATTGCATCTGCAATTAATACATCTTCAGGTGTCGCCTTTAGCGGTTCAATATGAATGGCCGTAATGCCTTCAATGTCTTCATGTTGAGCGCCTTTTAAAATGGCACTGACCATTCGAGATGTGTTGGGTGATGGGGTGTTAGCTATGATAAGTAAGGTTTTATTCTTGGTAGTCATGAGGAATACTCTATCAGACTAGGCGGGTTGCCTAGCCTGATAAATGAGAGTTTAGTAAACCGACTCAGCCTGACTTAATGCCTTGTCAGTATCACATTGATGGCCTTGCTCATTTAATACGGCTCCTAATGAAGCAATACAAAACAGAACGTTTTTCTTGCTACAGCCATTACCCATCAAACCTATGCGCCATGCATTACCTGCAAATTTTCCTAAGCCGGCACCAATTTCAAGGTCATACTGCTGAAGCAAAGTTGTGCGAGTTTTAGCATCATCAACGCCTTCAGGAATTTTGACAACATTTAATTGTGGCAGGCGAATGTCAGCATCAACCAACATTTCGATACCTAAGACGTCAAGGCCAGCTACAAGGGCTTTATGGTGTAAAGCGTGTCGTTCATAGGCCGCTTCAAGACCTTCTTCCTTAAGGATCAATAATGACTCATGTAGGGCATATAAGCTATTTACGGGAGCCGTGTGATGGTAAGCCCGTTTTGCATTTTGTCCCCAGTAGTCCATGACTAGTGTTAGGTCGAGGAACCAGCTGAAGTTTTTACTTGGCTTGGTTTTGATTTTCTCGACTGCTTTTGAGCTGAAGCTAACAGGTGATAAACCAGGAATACAAGATAAGCATTTTTGAGTACCTGAATAGATCGCGTCGATTCCCCATTCATCGACTTTTAATTCCGTTCCACCTAAAGATGTCACTGCATCAACAATCGATAAACAGTCATACTTTTGAGCAATCGCACAAAGTGATTTTGCATCAGAACCTACGCCTGTTGAGGTCTCAGCATGTACAAATGCCAATATTTTGATATCTGGCTGGCTCGCTAGTATTTTCTCAACTGCAGCAGGGTCAACCGCTTCACCCCATTCACATTCAAGCGTTTCTACTTGCGCACCGGCGCGTGATGCAACTTCTTTCATGCGCATGCCAAATACACCATTAATGCATACTAATACTTTATCGCCGGGCTCAACCAAGTTCATAAAGCAGGTTTCCATGCCAGATGAACCGGGTGCAGAAACTGGAATGGTTAGCTCATTTTTAGTTTGAAAAGCGTATTGAAGCAGGCTTTTGATCTCATCCATTAAGGTAATGAATGTTGGATCGAGATGACCGACTGTTTGCTGTGAAAGTGCTTTTAAAACGCGCTCAGAAACATCAGAAGGACCGGGGCCCATTAGTATTCTGCTGGGAGCTTGGAATGATTGCATAGAAATGATCCGTGTAGATTGTAAGATGGAATTTATTGTCGTGCGTGCAGTATAGCGGGGAGAATAAGAAAAATGCACATCAAAATGCTAGAAAAGATCTTGATGTGCATTGGTTTTAACTATTTGAAACAATTATCGAGCTCGTTTTAAGCTGTTTTTAGTAAAGTCGCCATCTTCCAAACCAGTTTTGAATTTATAATTTGTCCAAACCAAATCAGTACTTTTTCCTGTTTGATGGTTTTGCATGGCCATTTTTTCAGGGCGCCAGAACTGACCTAAATATTGTTGAAAGTTAACCGCGGTTAGTGTTTTTAGTAACGATTTTTTGCGATCAAAAAACTCAATTTTGTATACGCGATATTCGTTTTGATCTATCCAGGCTGTTTGACTGGTATAGCCAGAGTTTTTATCAGTAGGGAAACGCTGTACGACAAAACATGTAAGCTCACCACAAGGTTCGTCCCTCAAATGTTGATAGGTATATTTTTCTACTTCTTGGGAACTTAAGTCTTCAAAAGCAAATTCACTGCCCATGAAAGGCCCTGACTTATTTTTTGAAGCGATACGCTTAACCCGCTTTAATGCAGGTAAAAATAGCCATTGATCATCTGAAGCTGTTTTATGTGAGAACGTTAAAAGTGCAGTGCCGCGCACATCTTTAGGCTGGTCGAATATCGTCATGCTTTTATCGCCGTCCGACTCGACCTCTAAGCTTTTAACGCGTAATGCTCGTGCGCTTTCTTCGCCACGTTTGTTGCGTAAGGTCATGGTCATATCTGCAGTACTATCTTGCCAACCGGTATTGCGCTTATCAGATTCTACCGCTATAGCTAAACCTTTTTCTTGTGGAGTTTCAGCAAAACTAAGCTCCCCAAAGCAAGACAGTAAAACCAGTGAAGAGACAAATTTTGTATATTTTGTGCGTATTAGCATTCAGAAAACCTCTAACATTTATTATTTGTAAACGACTGATAGAAATGAATTTAACATTACTTACCGCCTGAATTCGATATATATCTTGGGAAAGTCTTTTTCAGCGTTCTGAAACGACCCCTATTTTATGACATAACTTGTTCCTGTCTGGCTGTTCTTAGCTCTTGTTTGTGTTGTAACCGTTTTTTCTTGTTGCCAACCAAATAGAGCAGTAACGGTGGTAGGAAGAAGAAATCAACTAATAGCGCCGTGATGATAGTCACTGCTGTCATCAACCCCATATCAGCATTCATTGAGAAATCTGAAATCGCGAGCACTGAGAAGTTGGCAAACAAAATAATGGTTGTAACAAATAATGCAACGCCTACAGTATTAAAAGCATAGCGAATGGCATCTTCTGTCGAAAGTTCATTTTCTCGTTTTGCACGTAAAAACTTGCTAAGGAAATGCACCGAGTAGTCAACAACAATTCCCAGCGTCATGCCAAAAACGACTGACAATCCGATGCCTATTTGACCATTGACCATTCCCCAGATACCGAAGGCGACAAGTGCTGGCAATAAGTTCGGGAGCAAACTAATTATGCCGTAATAAGCTGATCGAAGACTAATTGCAAGAATGATCGAGATAATAATCAAAGCAATGAAAGTGCCTTGTAACATGGATTTTATATTGGACTGACCAATATGGGCAAACATGACATCACTGCTTGCGCCATTTGAAAATTCGACTTCGGGGATATTTTCTCTAAACCAGGTAGTGGAACGTTCTTGTAGCGCGAGTAACTTGGCCGTTGATGTTTTGGCTAAAGCGCCAGTCAGGCGAGTTTCTGACTTATCAAAATTAACCTGATTATTTAAATCAAGACCATAAGGTAGTGACATTTCATATAGTAATAAATACTGCGCAGCGAGCTCTGCATTTTCAGGGAGTTTGTAAGCCTTTTCTGCATCACCATACATATTCTTGTTAAGGCGTTTCATGACATCAGTAAAGCTGGAAACATGTTGAACCTCTGGCTGTGAGCGTAACCAAATAGCCGCTTTTTCTAAACCTTTTAGGTATTCTGGCTGGCTTATCCCTCCGGCTTCTGATGCTTTAACAATAAACGAAATGTTGCCTAAACCTGTTAAACGAGCGCGCGTGAAGTCAGCGGCTTCTCGGGCACGCATGGACTCATCAAAATATTCAACCCAGACATCGTTTAATTCGTTTTGGGGTAAGAATGATATCAATGCGGCCATTACAGCAATACTTGCCACAAGAATAGTTCTGGCGTGTTTGATAATCCTGTTAGCAAGTTGCTTCGGCCAGCTATTTTCGTGTTCATGTTTATCAATAGCTTTTACTTTAAAGGGTAGTGCAACGACTAATGCAGGCAGTAAGCAAACGGAGAAAACCCAAGCACCGGCAACGCCTATGGCAACAATGTTACCTAAATCTCTAAAAGGAGGGGAGTCACTGAAGTTAAGTGATAGAAATCCAATGATCGTGGTAATACTCGTTAGAAAAACAGGTTGTTGATTGATTCTCAGGCTCTCAATCATCGCAGCGGCTTTATCTTTTCCCGCCTGCATTTGTTGGAAAAAAGAGGCGAGAATATGAATGGCATCTGCGACGGCAAGTGTCAAAATCATTGTGGGGGCATTGGCTGAAGCGGTCGTGATATCGATACCCAGCCAGGCTGAAATACCAATTGCAAAAAATATTGACGCAAAAATAATGATAAAGACGGCGGTTGTACCCGAAATAAGCGTGATAAGACTGCCGCTAGCGATATACATATAAGCGGCAATGCACACGAGCGTGATTAAAAGCGCTAGTGGGACGATATGCGTCAGGTCATAAATAGATGCTTCTTTAAATGCGTTATCGACAATCATTTGGCCTGCCAAATAAATTTTCATGTCGGGGTATTGCTCTTTGAACTGGGCTTGGACTTTGTAAGCCGCTAAAGCTACCTCGGGTGTTTCTTTGCTCGGGTCAATGCCAGGCATTTCCATTGAAACATTTATGGCCGTCACATCTGCTTTTTCAGAGATTAAGCGGTTAACAAGAGAGGGTTCATTCAAGGCAACAGATTCTGCAAATAACAGTTCTTGATCAGTCCGCTGAAGGGCGTCATTTATTAAATTATCAACTAACAAATCATCATCTTCAGCAATCGTATGTTGGTAGTTAGTGACCGAATCAACCCGAATCGAATACGGAAGTTGCCAAGCAAGGTCTGTGAGTTGTTCAATAATGGCAAGATTGTTTTGAGTGAATACTTTGCCATCTTTTGGTGCCAATACAAACATCACATTATCACTTTTGGTGAAAGTTGCTTGTAGGTCTTCAAAGGCTTTTAGATTCTCGTTATCTTCACTAAAAAAAATACGATAGTCCGAACTGAATTTGGTTTTAGGCAAGCCACTTGCTGCTGACAGAACAACAATAAATGAAACAAGAATGACTAATAGTTTGTGTCGAATGATGAAATTACTGATTCGATCTATCATGAGCTACCTATAAAATACTGTGGCATAAATGGATGATGGTCGTTTTATGACTGTTGGTCACAGTTTGCAGGATACTGTCTGTATGTGCTTTTGGCAAGCAGAAAATTATGGCTCTCAAAGCAACAGTCTGTATCAATATCGGAGCGTTACCTGTCATTGTGTTTCTGATATTGTTTTAATTTGAGCTTTCTGGGAGGAATCTTCCTATCACTATTAATAAGCAAGCCCGAAAATATGAGCTAATGCTTGTTTGCGTAACGCTTGTTGCTGCAGCTGGCTGGGTCTTTACCAAAAATGCGCTTGCTGAATTCACACCACATACATTTTTAGCTATTCGCTTTTCCTTAGCTGCTTTGCTTTTAGCTATTTTGTGCTGGTCTGAATTGAAACGTACCAGTCAAGCTCAATTTATTCGTGCATTTGGTACGGGAATATTGCTTGGGTTAACGCTACTAATGTGGATTTTGGCATTAGACCAGTCCGATAGCATCGGTGAAGGCGCATTCATTGTTAGTCTAACCGTCGTATTTGTCCCCTTAATTGGGCGCTTGTTTTTTGGTGATGATTTAACGACCGGTTTGTTATTAGCGCTTATCCCCGCAGTATCCGGTTTAGCCTTGTTATCGTTAAACGTTGATGAAAACCAAGCGCTAATCTTTTCCTTTGAACGGGCTCATTTGTTGTTTCTCCTCTCGACGATAGGCTTTGCGTTACACGTTACTTTTACCAGCAAACTATTTACAAAGAAAAACGGGCCGAGCATTTCTGCCATGCCTCTGGCGACCATACAGTTAGCAGCAATTGGGCTTGTTGCTACGATATCGGCTTTGATGACTGAAACTTGGCCAGCTGAAATAAGTGCGATGTCTTGGTTTTGGGTCTTATGCAGTGCAGTCATCGCAACCAGCTTACGTTTTGCACTACAAACCAAAGC
>CAJWBJ010000130.1 GCA_913020495.1 uncultured Oleiphilus sp. | reverse complement strand
TCTGATAATACAAATAAAAGCAATTCTCACGCCATATCTAATCGATTCCGTGGTTTTTTACCTGTCGTCATTGATGTTGAAACAGCTGGCTTTAATTCTCAAACAGATGCACTACTTGAAATAGCTGCCGTTATAATAGGAATGAAATCTGATGGCTCTTTGTATATGAAGGAGACCATTCATTGCAATGTTGAACCTTTTAGAGGCGCTAATCTCGAGCAATCGGCTTTAGATTTTACAGGAATAGACCCCAAAAGCCCTTTTAGAAATGCATTGCCCGAAAAGATGGCTTTAGATAAGATTTTTACACCGATCCGAAAAGCAGTTAAAGAGACTGGCTGCACCCGTGCAATTCTTGTTGGCCATAACTCTTCATTCGATCATGGTTTTGTTTTTGCTGCTGCAGAGAGAACAGGCATCAAAAGAAACCCTTTTCATCAGTTCTCCTCATTTGATACGACAACGCTATCAGCCCTTGCTTTTGGTCAAACCGTTTTAGCTAAATCATGTAGTTTAGCCAGTATTGACTTTGATGGTAAAGAGGCCCATTCAGCAAAATATGACACTGAAAAAACAGCAGAACTCTTTTGTAAAATCGTCAATAAGTGGCGACACTTAGGCGGCTGGCCACTGTCAATATAGACAAAAAAATGCCGAGTATATTACTCGGCATTTTTATAAGTCATATAAGTTAGTATGAAACTTATAGTCCTTCTGAGTTCTCAGCTAAGTATGATGCAACGCCTGCTGGAGATGCGTCCATTCCTTTATCACCTTTATTCCAACCTGCAGGACACACTTCTCCATGCTCTTCATGGAACTGAAGCGCATCAACTAAACGAATCAACTCATCCATGTTACGGCCTAAAGGTAAATCGTTAACAATCTGAGAACGAACCAAACCTTCTTTATCTATAAGGAAGGCACCACGGTATGCAACGCCACCATCTGACTCAACATCATAAGCTTTACAAATATCATGATTCATATCTGCTGCTAATGTATAAGATACTGCACCAATGCCACCATCATTAACTGGAGTATTTCTCCATGCGTTATGAGTAAAGTGTGAGTCGATAGACACACCAATTACTTCTACTCCACGAGCTTTAAAGTCATCCATTCTGTGGTCCAAAGCAATTAACTCTGAAGGACATACGAATGTAAAATCAAGAGGATAAAAGAATACTAGTGCATACTTTCCTTTTGTCGTTTCTGAAAATGAAAACTCATCTACAATTTGACCATCAGCTAATACGGCTGGAACTGTAAAGTCTGGTGCTTGCTTACCAACTAATACGCTCATTATTATATTCTCCTTACTGGAAGTTTGAGATAAAGGCTTGAACAACCTTTTTAAGTCGAAAACTACATTAGAAATTTAGGGCTGACATCAGCTGCGCTTATAGTACACAGAGCGGAGCACTTATCCCACCAACATACGATAGAAAATATTAATCCAGGTTATAGAAAAAAACTATAACCAAATATTTCACTATTTATTAAATAAAAAAAGGGAGCAATTTACAGCTCCCTTTTTTAGGTTTACAAATTAATTCTGTAAAGACCTACCAATGAATACCACGCATAATTGCCGCAAATGCAACCTGCTCTGTTGACACCTTAGGTTTTTCAGCTTTGGCTTTTCCTTGAGCAGCAGCAGAATCCGGGAACATTTTGAACCCAGTATTCATAACAATTTCACCAAGCTTAGGTGTTAATGCATGCAATACAGAAGCAAATGTACCGATTCGTGTAGCAATTCGTTTAGGCCTATGAACAATTGCTTCCGCAATTAAGTCAGCCGCCTCATCTGGTGATAATGTAGGCACTGAATCATAAATCTTGGTTGGCCCTATCATTGGCGTACGAACCAAAGGCATATTAATTGTGGTGAATGTAACATTGCTATCAGAGAATTCAGCAGCAGCACATCTCGAAAACGCATCTAACGCTGCTTTTGAAGAAACATAAGCCGAGAACCTAGGCGCATTTGTTAATACACCAATTGAAGATATATTTACAATATGTCCACGACGACGCTCAAGCATAGAGGGTGAAAAACCCATAATTAAGCGCAATGATCCAAAGTAGTTTAGCTGCATTGTTCTTTCAAAATCATGGAATCGCTCAAAAGAATGGCTAATTGCTCGACGAATGGAACGCCCAGCATTGTTGACCAAGAAATCAACATGACCATGATCTTTCAAGACCGCCTGTATGAATTGGTCACTATTTTCCATATCGGCAAAATCACAACGATATGCAAAAACAGTATCACTTTTTGCATCTAACTCAACTTTCACTTCATCAAGAGTTTCTTGCGTTCTAGCAGCTATACATAAAATTGCCCCGGCTTCTGCCAGTTTGTGAGCAGTGGCAAGACCAATACCAGAGGTTGCGCCGGTAACAACACAGACTTTACCTTGCACTGTCCCTTGTAAGGTACGATCTTTATGTAAGTCAGGATCAAGATTCCGTTCCCAAAAATCCCAAATAGCTGGAGCATAATCTGAAAGACGTGGTACTTCGATACCTGTTCCTTTCAACACACGTTCAGTTTCACGGGAATCAAAACGTGTTGGGTAATTCAGGAACTCCAATGCCGACTGGGGAATGCCAAAATCGTTTAATACTGCTCCAGTAATACGCTTAATTGGTGGCAGGTTCTTAAGCCCGTTACGAATCATTGGAGGAATAAAGCCAAACATGCGTGAATCAACTCTCATCGTCATTGTTGGCGCATGACCAGCTTTTGCAAAGATATTTAAAACTTCACCGACTTTATATGGGTCTGGGTCCGTTAAATGGAAACATTTTTGATCTTCACCTTCTGTATGAGAGATATGATCAAGCGCATCAACAATAAAATCGACAGGAACGATATTTAAACGCCCGCCTTCAATACCAATTGTCGGCATCCATTGTGGTAAAACACCACGAATTTTTTGCAACATTTTAAAGAAGTAATATGGTCCATCAATCTTATCAATTTCACCAGATTCAGTATGACCAATTACCATTCCAGGCCGGTATACACGCCATGGAATTTTGCACTCTTCTCTAACCACTTTTTCTGATTCGTGTTTTGTTTTTAAATAAGGGTTATCCAGCTTTTCAGCTTCATCAAACATATCTTCACGGAAAGTTCCCTTATACAAACCAGCAGCAGCAATTGAACTAACTTGGTGGAAGCAACCTGCATTCATGGCAGTAGCAGCATCAACAGCATTTCGTGTACCTTGTACATTTACAGCTTCCTGAATTTCAGCAGCTGCATAAAGGTCATAAATGGCGGCAAGGTGATAAAATTGAGTAACGTTGTTTTTCAACGTAGACATATTGCTATCAGAAATACCTAGATTTGGTTCAGTTAATGAACCAACAACAGCTACAACTTCATCTTTTGTAGCACCTAAACGTTCTAGCAACGCATCATACCGGTCAAGACTTTTTTCTTGTACCAATAAATAGATAGTCTCACCACGGTTTAATAATTTTTCAACTAAAAAACGACCAATAAAACCGGTTCCTCCGGTTACGAAATAGCTCATTAATTTATACCCCAAAAATGATTAGATTTGTTGCGTTTCGATAAGAATTCGCTTACCAAATTCATTAAGATAAATATTTAATCCCTGCACTTGCTCTATTGAAATAAACACTTGAATCAATACCAAATGCGACTAAATCAAAGATACAGCATAGTATAGAGCCTAATCATCACAGAGCAACATTTAAGAAGCAGATATAAAGGAATTTTTCAATATATTTATAGGGTTTTTACTCTAACTTTTTTATGCTTGTATTTGTGAAATTTGTGAACTGTCGCTAAAAGTATTCTTAGAACCGTGTAAAACAAAACTCATGCTGACATAATGCTCACTAGAAAATTCTCCCCCCTATTTATACCATTTTTGGAGTAATACAAATCGTGCGTAAAGCCAAATTATTTATAATCCCAATTGCTATGATAAGCGCACTGTTGGCATGGTTCTCACCAACCAACAACAACCAAAAAATAATTAAAAGCCCCAATGACCATAAGACTTATCAGTCCATTGTACTGAGCAACAAATTAAGTGTTTTATTAATTTCAGACCCAACTACAGATAAAGCTTCTGCCGCTTTAGATGTAAACATAGGAAGTGCAGATGACCCTGTTGCATATCAAGGTCTTGCCCATTTTCTAGAGCATATGCTCTTTTTAGGCACAGAAAAATACCCTAACCCTGATGAATACCAGAAATTTATCAGTGATCATGGCGGTAGTCATAATGCTTATACATCACAAGAACATACTAACTATTTCTTCGATATTAATTCAGATAATTTCGAAGCCGCATTAGACAGATTTTCAGAACAATTTACCTCTCCTCTTTTTAATGAAGATTATGTTGAGAGAGAAGTAAATGCTGTTAATTCTGAGTTTTCCTCCAAAATAAAAGATGACGGGCGCCGTTTTTTTTCAGCACTTAAAGCTATTCTTTCGGATACACACCCTTATAGAAAATTCTCCGTTGGTAACCTAGAAACTTTAAATAATACATCCGAGCAAACTTTGCGGACGTCATTGATTAACTTTTATGAAAACCATTACTCTGCGAATGAGATGAAGCTTGTTATCTTAGGAAAAGAGCCCATTGATACACTAAAGAAATGGGCTGAAGACAAGTTTTCAAATATTCCAAATAAAGACCTAGATTCTCCCGACATACAAACACCATTTTTCCCTCCAAATTTCCTCCCAGCAAAGATAGAAGTTAACTCTATTATGGATAAAAGGAGCATGAGCGTTGCCTTCCCTATGCCTTCAGCCTCAATGCACAAAACATCTCAGCCTATTTCATATTTAGCAAATCTGATTGGGCACGAAGGAAAAGGCAGTTTATTGTCATCACTTAAATCTAAAAAACTCGTCAATACTTTATCTGCAGGGGCTCAGTTTGATACTCAAAACGACGCCATATTCATCATAACAATGAGCTTAACGAAAGAGGGTCTCAAGCAACAAGAGAAAATCCTTGAATCACTATTTGCGTATATTGAACTCCTTCGTATAAAAGGAATTCAAAAACATTACTTTGATGAGCAAGCTCAGATGCTTAAAATTAGTTTCAATTATCAAGAAAAATCAGAGCCAATACATTTAACAAGTGTTCTTGCTGGAGCTCTTCATACGAGTCAAGCATCCACAGTTCTCTTCGAGAGTTTCGATTTAAGCCAATACAACCCAGAATTATATAAAAAGTACTTAAATTTTATAACGCCAACAAACATGCTCGTCGCTATTTCATCCAAATCGATTACAGGTAATTTAAAAACTAAATGGTATGAGGCACCTTATCAAGTCGAGTCACTTTCTGAGGGGCTGATCAAGAAACTGAATAATCCAAAATTAGTAAATGATCTTAATGTCCCTGAAAAAAATATATTTATTCCTGAAAATATCCAGATGTTAGAATTGAGCAAGAACCTGAAACCAGAATTAATCAACCAATCTGAAGGCATGGAAATTTGGTACTCTGCTGACACTTCCTTTGGCACACCTAAAGCAAACCTCTTTGTTACGATACGCTCACCAGAAACAATGCAGTCAGCTAAAAACCTTAATCTTACAGAGTTAATGGTTTCTCTACTCAAGGATAGTTTGAATGAATTTAGTTATCCTGCATATTTAGCAGGCTTACATTATGAGCTATATAACCATATGCGTGGTATCACCATAAAGATTAGTGGCTATAACGACAAACAAAACGCGCTTCTCAAAAAAATCTTATTAACATTCAAAAACAATCCATTTAGTAACGAGCGCTTCATAATCTTCAAAGAGCGTCTAAAACGAAAATTACAAAATGCTAAAGATAAAAAACCCTATGAACAAGCAATATCAGAACTTCAAAAAACTATTCTTCACCCGTCTTGGGGTGAGGCACAACGCCTTGTTGCTTTAGAAAAGCTGGGGGTAGATGACCTAGAACTCTTTAGGCAAAAATTCTTTAAAACAATTGATACAGCAATTTTAAGTTCAGGAAATATAAGCCGTTCAAGTACCTTAAAAATTGGTGAACAGTTAGAAAAAATTATTCTATCTGGAAGTACTACAAAGAAAATTGAGCGGTCTAAGGTCATCGATTTAACTGGGAAACAAGCATGGTACAAAAACCTTTCAGTAGAACACCCCGACTCTGGATTTGTATACTATATTCAAGGAAATGATAAAAGCTTTAAAGAACGAGCAATGTTTTTATTGCTCAGTCAAATAATATCAACGAACTATTACGCGCAAATCAGAACAGATAAACAACTAGGCTATATTGTATTTGCAACAAATTTTAATTTACTAGAAGTTCCTGGACTTGCATTTATAATTCAATCACCCAACGCCGACGGCGCTACTTTGTTCAAAGAAACAGAGCTTTTTTTACGAGAACAAGCTGAGAATTTAGCTGATTTAAGCCAAGATGAAATTGAACAGTACCAACAAGCTGTCATCAGTCGCTTACTCAAAAAAGATAATACCCTCTACCAAAGAAGTAATCGTAACTGGCAAGAAATCGATACCCAAAATTTTGACTTTAATACCAAAAGCCAACTCGCAGATTTGGTACAGAAATTTACGCCAACAGATGTACGCACATTTTTTAGTTCACTTATAAAGCAAAAAGGCAACGCCCTTCTCGTTTATACAAGCAGCAAAAGTAAACAAGATAAAATACCTGACACCTTAGCTCCTTTAGAAAAGAAGGTTAAGTTTAGTCATTTTAGTAATAAGGAATAATAGACTCAGCGTAATATTGTAATTCTTCCAATACTGCCTGATTTCGGGCAGTTAGCTGACTATCCCTAGAGAGCTCTATAAGCCTATTCGAAAATTGTTGGATGTTCATATAAGATGAATCAGAGCTAAGCATCCGATTGGCGCAATGCTGCTCCCATTTTTCATGCTCTTCTTCAGTAAGAGTCCCAGGGTAATTTCTGGCCTTATATCGAAATAGCATCTCTGCCAAACGAGAGTCTTGAAATATGAAGTCACTTTCTGCTAACTCAAGCTCGTTTGAGTTCCTAATTTTGTTCATGACAGCCTTATCATTATGAGAAAAGAACCCACCAGAATAAAGCATTAGATCAGGATCAAATATACTCTCTTCTTCATAAGCAACATCAAAAACAGTAATTAGTTTTTCAATCAACTCTGGATGACTTCGAAGCCATTGCAAATGTTGCTGCATTATATCCATATCAAGCAGCCATTCAGTTCGCCTACTCTCTGGTATCGTTTTCAACATTGAAGCAGGTACTACCATGGGACACTTATTAATATGTATTGTCTTTAAAGCCGGTCTGAGCTCCCCCACCTTTAAATCAGTTGTTGCTGTATATAAGCGCTGTCTAATTTCTTCTACCGATAATTCAAGAAGTATATTTGGGTCTTGTCGCAGATCAAATACAACATAACCATTTTTATTTCTAGGGTTTTGAAAAAGTGGTGCAACTAATGCACTACAGCCTAGAGAAACAGGATACTTAGAGGAAACATGAAATAGCGGCTTAATAGCTTTAACATCAAATAGTTTTGTTAAAGACTGCTTATCTCTTAAGCTAAAGACATAATCAAACAACTGCGGTTGTTTTGACTTTATAAGTTTTGCTAACGCAATCGTAGCATATACATCACTCATTGCATCATGAGCAGATTCGTGTTCAATGTCATTTGCTACGCTAAGCTTTTCTAAACGAAAAGTTGGTTGCTTATCATCACCTAAGGGCCAGTTAATGCCTTCGGGCCTTAAAGCGTAAGCCAGCCTTACTACGTCAATAATGTCCCAGCGAGAATTACCATTCTTCCATTCTCGCTCGTAAGGGTCATAGAAATTCCGATAGAATAAATTCCGGCTTACCTCATCATCAAAACGAATACTATTATAACCAGCAACACAGGTATCAGGAGTTGAGAAGACATTATGTATAGCTTTTGCAAAATCAGCTTCAATCAGGCCTTCTTGTTGTGCTTTTTGAGGTGTGATACCTGTAACTAGGCAGGCATCAGGCGAAGGAAGAGTATCGTCAGAAGGCTTACAATAAATTGTAAGCGGGGAACCTATTATATTAAGGTCTAAGTCTGTACGAATCCCGGCAAATTGAGAGGGTTTATCTTTTTTTGTATCTGTTCCAAATGTTTCGTAATCATGCCAGAAAATTGTTTTCATCACTTATTTCCTTACTTCTAATACAGAAAGGAAAGAAGATTAAAACAAATCATTACCACGATCAATATACTCAGTACGCACTCTAGCAGTTCCAGAGGCATTTACACCTGTATTCATGTCGATATGCAATGATGTTGGGATGTTAATAAAAGCCCCCATTTCAGCACCAATTGTTCCAGTACTTGTAGCCCATGTAGTCGGTGCTTTTTGGAAAGAAATAAAGAAGTCATTAGTATAATCGACATCACCGGTAGTTGTATTACGCTGACCAACATCTAAAGTCTTATAGTCAGCTAGATCATAACAATAAAAACCAGTACTACAATTCGTTACACCTCCTGAGTCAGCTTTAGATACGCCAAAGTAATTTGATCGAACATTGTCATCATTCCCATCTGCATCTAGCATTGTAGAACGGTAATCATCTCCAAAAAAATCAGTTATATCTACGCCAACGTTCCCAGAAATACTATTGAAATCACCAGAGAGTTGGCCTCTCGCTTCACCAAAACCCAAGCGAAAACCGATTACTTCATCAGCACTATCTTGTGCGATCTCAAAGAAAGGGTCATTTAATTCAAATGGAATAATGTCATTAACTGCGTAGGTCTGACCATCTAGCTGAACTTGAGAAGCATTAGTCGAAATAGAACCAAAACCAAGTTTTGATATCGCTAAGTCGGCCTCTAGCGCTTCTCCTGCACGTGTATACTTTCCGGCCTCTAAGGTATCGATGTTAACTTGTAAATCAGCTTCCATACCCAAAGTAATGCGAGTATAACTGGTAGAGTCTATTTGACTTATATCAAACGCAACAGCAGCTTGACCTGAATATTGACTCAAGTCTTCATCTGAAATTGGCCTCAGTTCTGCATTTGTTACTGATGCAAAAATGAAACAGTTTATAAAGGTTAATTTCTTCAACCGATTTCCCATACCTTCGGAATAACTCATTTAAAATCCATATACATTAATATTCGGCAGTGCTATTTATAATATTTCATCTTTATAGTTATTATTTAAGTATTTAGTAACTATATGTTTTTTAGCCGTGCAATGCTGTGACTAAACGCACAATGGTTAAAAAATGGGTGATGAAATTTATTTCACTTGAACCTAATATTCTTTAATCTGTAATAGTATCAGAGAACAAAAAGAGTAAATGTCAACAACTGCAATAGTTGTTAGCAGCAAATTTCAGGCATAAAAAAACCCTAGTAGGAATATCCTACTAGGGTTCTTAATAGAAGCCTGACAATGACCTACTCTCACATGGGACCTCCCACACTACCATCGGCGCTGAATCGTTTCACGTCTGAGTTCGGGATGGGATCAGGTGGTTCCAATTCGCTATGG
>CAJWBJ010000129.1 GCA_913020495.1 uncultured Oleiphilus sp. | reverse complement strand
CCGCCACTAACAATTTTACTCAGTAAGTATTGCGCTTCTGAATCAAGAACGCTTTCATAGTCCTCAAGCAGTATCTGACTGTAGCCTCTCATGGTACGCAAGGGTGAACGCAAATCATGCGACACCGTATAACTGAAGGCTTCCATTTCTTTATTAGATTCTTCTAGGTCTTTTACAACCTTTGACAGTTCATTGGTTCTTTCTTCTACTTTTTGTTCCAGACCAACATTCAGCTCAGTAACTTCATTAAATAAACGGGCATTTTCAAAGGAGATCGCCGCCTGCGAAAGCAGCATTTTAATAATTTTAAAGCGCTCTTGAGGAAAGGCGTTATGGATCAAAGGGTTTTCCAAGTACAAAGCGCCAATTGTTTTTTCACGGTAATCAACCGGAATACACAGTACTGACCTTGGCTGATGCCGCTGTAGATAAGGGTCTTCAATAAACGCCATATTAGCGCTACTGGTAATATGAGAACTGGCATCTTGAAGAATCAAATCGCTGTCGGTACGCAGTACATAATTAATCAATGACACAGGTAAATCAGTTACATTATCCAGCGGACGGGATTTCAGGTTAATATCAGTGCTGGGTTGGGTTTTTAAGCTGGCTTCAATAACCGTTCCCTGCGGCGTATTGAGAATTAATGCACCATTTTGTGCACCGGAATTTTCTAAAATAGCCAACATAACTTTAGCCACCAGCCCCTTAATTTCCAGCTCACCCGAAATGGCTTGAGCTGATTTCATCACTGATGATAAATCCAAACCTTCCTGAGTACTGATTTGAGTAGTCGCATGTGAAGTTTTCTGTATGGAGGACAGCGAAGCATGAATGGAGTCATGTATTGCAGATTTCTCCTGAGGACGCTGTTCATCAATCAATAAGTCTTGATAGCGTTTGCCCAAGTTATTAACTTTAATGGTACAACCCCAACGCCGGTATAAGTAAAGCGCTTCTTGAAGGCAACCAACAGCTAATTTATGAAGCTTTTTTGACAATAAGAATGAGCCATATAATTCATTGGCGAGCGCTTCATACTGTAAAAAACCATTAGTTCCTGCCGAAACTATTGCCGCCTCATAGAGCGGAGCTAATTGTTCCATAGGCTGGTTTTGACAACGGCCTTGTTCAGCTTGAAGTAATAAATATTTATGTTCAAAGTTGGAGGGGTAGAGTTCTGCTAATGCTTGGAGTTTAGATAAGCAAAAATTTAAATCATCTTTACTTCTAGAATTCTCTTCAAGTGAATCTAAGCTTGAAACGAGTAATAATCCATACTGAAACAAATGTTCAATATAAAAACTCATTTTTGAAAATAGTGCAATTTTCGTTTGTAATTGTCGCGCAAACTCACGTGCGAGAGGCTTCTCATCATACCAAAAAGCAAGTTGTGAACGATAATGGATTAACCCAGTCACATGAATGCTTGACTGTATTATGGTTAATTGATCTATAGCAAACTGATCATCATCCAACGCATTTAGGCTATTTTGGTTAGGTTCAATCAATGCCGTCATTAATTTTTGAGTAAAAATTGGTATAGGAAAAAATATGGATTTGTTTTTTGCAAATGACAACGCAGCTGTAGCATGTTTGTTTATTGATGTAAGGTTGTCGCCCTTTGAAATTTTCAGAAATAATATATTACAGAAATTTAGTGCAGCCCTAGCTATTTCGCCAGTATCAATTCCTCGCTCATAACCTTTTTGGTGAACGTCAATTGAGCATTGATATGGAGACTTAAAATGAAGAGCTATTCCCGCAACTATATTACAAGTATTCGCAAACTCTCTACAATTTGGATATTGCTCAGCAATGCCCATTGACAGTTTGGCGACATGGTATGCTTGGTTATAGCTCTCCTCCTTAACGAGTACAGACGAATAACAGGCCAACAATACTGCCAATAAGTCTGACTTCCCTGCATCCAATGAAATATTTAAACCTAATAGCGCAAAGAACTTCATAATTGACTCTTGGCCAAGAACAAGACCACAAACACTAAGATTTGGCAATATATTGATAGCTACGAGATGACGAGGTTCAGTCATTTCAGGCAAATTTGAAATCCGATCAAGTGGTGTATTAATTAAGTTGTTTTCAAACTGCTGTTCTTCTTTCAACAGTGCATGCTGAATATTGCTCAGATCAGAGGGGCAGTTAATCCCAATTTCTTTTAGCCCTGCAATACCTATCTCAATACCTTGTTCCCACTGACCTCGACCAATCATCTGTATTAGTCTTGAGGCACATAATTTCGCTTTATCTATATCACAAAGGGTGTTAACTAATAATATTTCGTATAGCTCTTCCGCTTTTTCAGGACGCCCTAAAAGATACTCACACTCAGCAAGAGTATTGTATAGCCCAAAGGTGAGATCATACTCCTCATGCCAGGATGCTTCAGACAAAAGAGATAGGCCCACTGAAGCATATTGAGCCGCAGCCTCCCACACACTAGCCTGTTTCGCTTTTCCTGCCGCTTGTAAATTTAGCTTCGCCAACCGCAGGTACTCTGACTCATTGTCAATCAGAGCACGACCTTGGTTGAGCTGTTCGATGATTGTAAAAAGTTGGACATCAAACTGTCCTGATTCGGTATGCTTATAGAGTAAACGACCAATTGTTAAGTGTGCTTGTTGACGCGCACCTTCTGCTAAAGAATGGTAAGCCGCTTGCAACATGCGATCATGTAAAAAACGACATTGAGGCACTAATGGCGACATACGAGTAGTGAGTTGAATCGCTTCTTTACCTTCAGACGATTTATCCGATTTACGCTTAAATAACGTTTTTTCCTGACGCTCTGTGGCGCCCAGTAACCAGTCCCCACCTTCTTGTAGCAATAAGCCCTCTTTTAATGCAGGCCAGAGCTGACGAACTGTTTCAGACATCGTTTGTTCTGAAATAACACTCAGGGTTTGTAAGTCAAACTGGCCCCCAATACACGAGGCCAACTGCAAAATATGTTGCGTTGGTTTGGGCAACTGCTGCATTTTCCCTAACATCAGCTCAACGACGTTATTGGTAATGTCTTGCGCCTTGATATCATCCAGGTTCCAGCACCATTGCTTTTGCCTGAGATCGAAATTAAGTAGCTTTTCACTATAGAGTGTTTTTAAAAACTCATTCACAAAAAACGGATTTCCGGCTGTTTTATAGTGAACCAATTCAGCGAGGGGAAATGTCACGTCAAGCCGTTGATGAAGAGCGTCTACAAGTAATTGGTTTATTTGCTCTACAGGTAAGGGATTCAAATTTAATGTAGCGGCAGTAGCATATTCTTTCTGAATTTGTTTCAAAGTAATAACGGCAGGATGGTTTTCATCCACCTCATTATCACGATAAGCAACTAGCAATAATAAACGACAGTCCGGGCGATCTCGCTCCTCTTCGATCATGACACTGGTATTACTACCTGCACCCATTAATAAAGGTAAAAGGTTCAGCGTACCTCTATCTGCCCACTGGATATCATCAATAAAAATAACCAAAGGACGATCTTGAGTGATGAGTTGAACAAAACGCTGCAACACTAAATGAAAACGGTTTTGGGTTTCTTGGGCACCAAGAGTGGGTAAAGACTCCAACGCCCCCAATACGAGTTCAAAGCTTTCAAGAAAATCGATCAGCACACGCGCGTTGGCCCCCAAAGCAGTATTAAGCAATTCTCTTAGTGCTAATAAAGAGGTTTCTTTTAAGCTCAGCGCATGTTGTACCCAGCCTGAAAAGGCTTGTTTAAGGGCTGAGTAAGGGACATTCTTTTGAAATTGATCAAACTTACCACTAGTGAATACGCCACTGTGGGCAGCAATAACTTTATGCACTTCATGCACCAAAGCCGACTTACCAATACCGGCAAAACCTTCCACTGCCAGAAGTTGAGGCTGACCTTTAGCTGCTTGATAAAAACTAGCCATCAGTTGTTCAACTTCTTTCTTGCGCCCATAAAGCACCTGCGGTACTTGAAAGCGATCCGAAACATCATTTAAACCGAGCTCAAATATGGGTATGTTTGTCCCCGCCAACACATGTCGACGACAAATATCAATATCCTGCTTTAAACCTAATGCACTTTGGTAGCGTGTTTCTGCCGTTTTGTGCATGAGTTTGTCAATGATGTCAGACACAACGTTAGGCACCTCAGGGCATCGCTTACAAACAGGCGTTTGCACTCGGGCAATATGAGCATGAACTAAACCAATGGCATCATCCGCCTCAAAAGGTAGCACCCCCGTTAACAACTGGTACAAAGTCACGCCTAAAGTATAAAAGTCGGATCGATAGTCCAGTGAGCGATTCATACGCCCAGTTTGTTCGGGCGAAATATAAGACAAAATACCTTCAAGGTTTTCAGGTGGCGCTAGAGTAGGCTGTTCACGGGAAAGCAGTGAAGATAAGCCAAAATCAATAATTTGCACATTGAGCGTGTCAGGGTTAATAACAACATTGCCAGGATGCAGGTCCTTATGGATCACTTGTGCATGGTGAATCACACTTAAAGCATCGGCTAGTTGTACTGCAATATTAAGTACCGCTTCAAGAGGCAGCTTTTTGTGCTCGAAAGTCTCAGCATATTGCCAAAGGTCGATACTATGCGTGTCAGTCATCACTAAACAGGGCCGGCCTGAATACTCAATAACATCAACTATTTTAACAATATGGGGGTGATCAAACGTTTTTAGAATTTCAACAGAAGAACTTAAACGCGCCCTTTGGGATGTGCTCGCTAATTCACCACAAGTACGCAAAATGACAGCATTTTGATCATTTTGTCTAGTAGCCCGGTATACACAACTTGAAGGGGAGGTAATCAATGTTTCGGTAATTTTATAGTCACTGGGGTTGAGCATAAATTCAACTACTTGCCGTTCTTTTAGAGAATAATTAGTTAAAAAGAAGTATAGCAGTGAATCAATTTATTTTTTTGAGACTTGAATTTTTTTACAAAACCTAAAAAAAAACACCTGAAATGTGTTCTTTCCTAATATCAAGTCTAATCTTTAATAAAATGACTAATGGGACTATTTCAAAATGACAGATCAAGGTAATGAAAAATATATTGATGGACCGCTTTCTGTAGGTCAACAATCTCTATGGTTAATTCATAACTGCTCAAACGATAAAAGTATTTACAATAGTCATTTTGTTTGGAAGCTCCCTGACTCTATCAACTTAAGCATTTTAGAGACTTCTTTGCAGCACATCGTTAATCGGCACCCGATGCTAAGAACACTCTTTATTTCAACAGAATCAGGGGTAGTTCAACGTGTATATAAAGAAAAACCACTCAGGTTCGAAAAATATCAGATTGAAGACATTAATGATGAAGAACTATCCAACACGATTTTAAACAAAGAATTCAAAAAGCCTTTCGAACTTGATAAAGAAACATCCATGCGCTGGGTACTTATTACTCGGCCGAACAACAATCAAGTTCTTTGTCTTTTTTTTCACCATATCATTGTTGATATGGGTTCTTTCATGATTATTGCAAATGAACTACGCACTATTTATAAACAAATAAATGAAGGAAAAGAAATAAAGTTAACGGCGATTAACCAAACTTATTTTGATTTTATAAGTAAACAAAATGCCTTTCTTGAAACACCACCGGGCAAGGAACAGGAGGATTATTGGAGAAGTGAGCTTGATGATGTTAATACATCGCTAGACCTCCCGTTAGACTTTAATCGTCCCTCAAATATAGAGAGTACAGTTGGTTATTTAAACAAATATATCCCGTCGCATATAACCTCAAAATTTAATCAGTTTGCAGCAGAAAATAATCTATCGCTTTTTTCATTATACATTTCTACATTTCACATTTTTCTTCACAAAATCTCAAATAACACCGATATTTTGGTTGGTACGCCTACTGGAGGAAAAGGAAATGATTTCAAAGGTGTGTTTGGCTATTTCACCAACCCTGTCATTGTCAGATCGGAGATATCTCCAGACGTGACAGTTCTAGATTTTTTTGCCCTGATGAACCAGAAGGTGAAGCAGGCAATTACATATCAAGACTTTCCACTTTCACGAGTGGCTGAGAAAATTAAGTTAGAGCGCAGTACAAGCAAAGCCGCTTTATTTCAAACCAGTTTTGCCTGGCAAAATATTAATGCCTTCGAAAATAGAGAGACACCATTTGTAACATGGGACAAGAAAGGTAAGCGGTATTGGGATTTTGGCGAAGCAGGAATTTGGGAGCGGTTCAACCGCCGCCAACAACTAGATGATTTAGATCTTACATTTAAAGTTTATAAGTTTAAAAATGACTTTTATATGGGGTTTGAATACAACGCCAATTTATTTAAACCAGATACCGTTGAGAGGTTTGCATCTTATTTTAAACATTTGATGATGAACATTGTAGAAAACCCAAATCAACAAATATCACAAATCTCTATAATCCCTGAGGATGAACATAAACAACTGATATCAGATTTTAATGAAACTAAACAAAGTTATAATCAAAATCAGTCATTCATTACATTATTTCAGAAACAAGCTACAAGCAACCCTAGTATCCCAGCAGTTCAATTCAATAATATAAAACTAAGCTACAGTCAGTTAAATGATAAAGCCAACCAACTTGCCCACTATTTAATGAGCGGTGGTGTAAAAGCAGATGATATAGTTGGCGTATCTTTAGATCGGTCACCTGAATTAATTATTTCTATTCTGGCTATTATTAAAACTGGAGCTGTATACCTACCATTAGATCCAACTTACCCTATTGATAGAACTTCCTATATTTTAAATGATGCAAAAGCATCTCATGTCATTACGACGAAAAATCAACGGTTCAAAATTACAGAAAACACGACGACTATATTTTTAGACCAAATCACTGAAAAATTACTGGCATACCCAACCAATGACATAACTGAAACCATTCTTTCTGAAAGCCGCGCTTACATAATCTATACATCAGGATCAACCGGTCGCCCCAAAGGCGTTGAAATCACTCACAAAGGTTTAAGCGCATTAATAAATGCTCAGATAAGCACCTTTAATTTACCCAAAGGTAGTAATGTATTGCAATTTGCATCGGTCAACTTTGATGCATCAATATTTGAGATTGTTATGGCTCTTTCAACGGGGTCAACACTACATCTAGCTCAAAAAGAAGAGCTAATTGGAGATGGTTTATTAAATATTTTAAGCCGTAGAGAGATCAACTGGGCTGTTCTACCACCCGCAGTCGTTTCAACTCTAGATGATCACCAGTTACCAAACCTAAAAACACTAATCACCGCAGGGGAGAGTTGCTCTGAATCACTCGTCAAACGTTGGTCTCAAGGACGTAATTTCTATAATGCTTATGGACCAACCGAAACAACTGTTTGGGCAACTGTTTCAAAACTTGATTCCAATAGCCTTATTTCTATTGGAAAACCTATCCCGAATACACAAACCTATATTCTGGACACACATTTAAAACCTGTTCCTATTGGTGTACCTGGCGAGCTACATATTGGAGGAGATGGACTCGCCAAAGGTTATCTTAATCAACCAGAACTCACTGCCGAAAAATTCATCCCTAACCCTTTTAGCAAGGATGTTACTTCTCGACTTTATAAGTCAGGCGACCTTGCACGCTATTTACCTGATGGCAATATTGAATTTCTTGGTCGGCTTGACCATCAAATTAAAATCAGAGGCTTTAGAGTTGAACTAGGTGAAATTGAATCAACGCTGTTAACTCACCCTGCGGTTGAAAGTGTGTTAGTGATGGCCAGAAATGACATGATGGGCTCCCCCGACGGTGAATCATTGCTTGCAGCCTATGTCATCACCAAAAATGACCAACTTCAAACATCAGAACTAAAACAACTATTAAAAAACCAACTACCCGACTATATGGTACCTTCTGGCTTTGTTTTACTCGATGCATTTCCACTAACACCCAATGAGAAAATTGATCGAAAGGCTCTACCCATTCCAGAACTGGGCACTGGAAAAAGAAAGGGGAGTCAACAGCTTCCTCGAAATGAAATTGAAAAAATTATTGCAGACATCTGGCAAGAGGTACTTAACCTGAGTAATGTCAGTACTGATGAGAATTTTTTTGACCTAGGCGGTCACTCCCTATTGCTCGCACAGGTGCACAGTAAGCTGCCGGAGAATTTAAGAACCAAGCTGTCTATGGTGGACTTGTTTAAATACCCAACCATACATACGCTGGCTCACTACCTTGAAGTTGACGATGAAGAAGAAGTTTTTTTCCTTCAGCACGACGAACATATAGAACGAATGCGCTTACGGAGACGCTTACTAAAAAATATTCGTGGTTTAAAAATTGCCATCGTGGGCATGTCGGGTCGTTTTCCTGGAGCAGAAAGTGTTAATGAATTCTGGCAAAACATTATCAATAAAGAAGAGTCCATAAAATTTTTCACTGATGATGAACTCCTCAAAGCGGGCGTCTCTAAAACCCTGGTTAATGACCCAAACTATGTTGGCGCCAAAGGCGCGATTAAAAACCCCAAGGGTTTTGATGCAAACTTCTTTGGCTATACCCCCCGAGATGCCCAGATAACAGACCCTCAGCACCGTTTATTTCTTGAATGCGCCTATGAAGCACTTGAAGATGCCGCCTGTGTGCCTGAAAAGTTTAAGGGCTTGATTGGTGTTTATGCCGGCACCGGCATCAATAATTATTTAATGAATCATATTTCTGCCCACCAAGGCCTCGTAAATGCCTTGGGTGATTACCCGGTAATGATTGGAAACGATAAAGACTTTCTTGCGAATAGAGTCTCTTACAAGCTTAACTTGAATGGCCCGGCGATGGTGATTCAAACCGCCTGCTCTACCTCTTTAGTCGCCATTCACTCAGCCTGTCAGGCTTTAATTAATGAGGAGTGTGATGCCGCGCTGGCAGGAGGGGTTTCACTAGGCAAGCTGGACGATGAAGGTTACCTGTATAAGAAAGGTATGATCATGTCACCCGATGGACACTGCCGAACCTTTGATGAAAAAGCTGGAGGGACCATATCAGGTCAAGGTGCTGGCGTGGTGTTATTAAAACGTCTGGATGATGCTTTAAAAGATAACGACCATATTTATGCCGTCATCAAAGGCTCCGGCATTAATAACGATGGCGCAGCTAAAAGTGGTTATACCGCCCCCTCAATTGAAGGTCAGGCGACGGCAGTCATGTTGGCACATGCCAGCGCTGACATTACACCAAAACAAATTACCTATATTGAAGCACATGGCACCGGCACCTCTATTGGTGACCCGATTGAAATTGAAAGCCTTAATTATGCCTTTCGACATAGCGCCAGTATGGACCAAAGCAATGCCGATACTATGCCCGGCAAGAATGCCTGCGCAATTGGTTCGGTAAAAACCAATATTGGGCATATGGATGCAGCCTCTGGTGTGGCGGGTTTAATTAAAGCCGCAAAAGCGCTGGAGCAAACTGTTCTTCCGCCCAGCCTTCACTTTGAAACAGCCAACCCCAAAATCAACTTTGATAACTCACCTTTTTACGTAAACACTGAAACCAAGTCTTGGCCTAGCCAAGTCGGGCCACGCCATGCGGGGGTGAGTTCTTTTGGTATCGGCGGAACCAATGCGCATATTGTG
>CAJWBJ010000128.1 GCA_913020495.1 uncultured Oleiphilus sp. | reverse complement strand
GTAGCCCAGCATATCAATGCAGAAACCGAGCAACAAAGCATCTCAATTGCTGAAAATCGAATTTTTTCTCTACTCCAATGGGTTAGTGAAGCTCGCTCCCACTCAGCTCCCATTAATTACGCAAATGAGATCGAATCATTACAAATTTCATTATCAGAAACGTCTCCAGATGAACTAAGCGCTCTGCTACCAGCAAATAATCCGCAATCCGCGAAGGAATTATTCTTACTGCCGCAGAATGTTCGTACCGGCATGACCCCCTATATGGTCATAGATAAAAATGTTATTTTCATTGACCCGATTAATCTGCCAACCGCCTTTATCTCTGCTTACTTTGAACCTAGCGAAGAAAAATATAGGCTGGCACTTGCGGTCCTTTTTGATCTACATACTAGTTACTCCAGTAACACGTTAAAAGGAGGTATTGAGAATGCAGATGAATAATCATATCGGTAACAACCCCCCACTCAATTCTTGGCTTACTATTAGCCTGCTAACACTACTTGTGTTCGTAGGCTCAGGACTTCTGACATCTTCCGACCTGTTTTCCCTGCATCAAAACAGCACCATCTCATCAGTAGCGTCAAACGAGATTGAACTCGCCACCATAGAGGCGCGTAAACGTATCAGTGAATTCGCCACAGTCGATCCAAAATCCTTCACCGAAGTTCTACGCCAGAGTTTTGGTAACAAGCTTGATGCGCATAAGGCTCGCGAGCTTACACAAAGAGCAACCCTTGGTCAATTACCGTTAGCCAGCAGGATTATGTTTGTACCGACCCGCTTGCTTGAAGGTGCTAGCGGTGCTTATGCTGCCGAAGACGGCGGGCTAATTCTTCTCGACGAGAGAATCCGTAATGATACTGCTGCATTATCTGATGTGATTTTGCATGAATGGGCTCACCATATCGACGCTAGCCTTGGGCCTGTTGATGCCATCGGTGAGGAAGGTGATATATTTCTACGCGGCATCAGTAATTTTGGCCCTATAAGCCCCAACGAATTGTATCAGTTACAACAATCCCAACACGGTCATACCAGCATACTGTTTCGTGGCAAGTACATGGCCATTGAACAGGGTTTCTTTGATTTCATCACTGCGCCCTTTATTTATATAGCGGACGTTGTAAAGGACCCCATTGGCACTATCAAAAAAACCGTAACTGCAGTAGGAAACACCGTTGCAAATGTGGGTGAGGGGATGCTTAAAGCCGGGGGAAACCTAGTAAACGTCGTGGGATCAGTCGCAACGGGAGATTTTGGCGGTGCACTCGGTAGTGCTTTAAATATCGCCACAGGCCCTGGCAACCTACTCAACAAGACTGCAGAAGAGCTAGACAGAGTCCAGCCCGGTCTTGGTACAACCGGCAATATTGCACTAGGGCTTACCCCAGCAGGACCGATTTCAGCAGGTGCTATGGGCTTGTCCGACACAGTCAATGGTTTCAAAAACGGCGGTTTAGCGGGCGGCTTACGAGCAGGTCTTTTTGCCGCAGTGGATGTTGGTATGTCAGGTGTAGGCCGAGCGAATAAAGGACTTAGAGCCGCAGGATTCAAAGCAGCACCCAAGCCAAAGGCAACAACACTATTTGGCAAATTAAAAGCAGTACCCGGTAAGATCTCCTCCACGGCTAAAAAGAAAGTACCTATCTATAAGAACCTTGATAACTACAAACTGACTAGGGCAACGCCGAAAGAAGTAGAATTGGGTAAATCATTAATGGCACCAGGTAAAGAAAAAACCCTAAAAGTGCTCACCAAACTGGATCAAGCACCTGTCAAACATGGCATTGGTGTTACCAATAGTAATTTGATTAGGGAAGGTGATCGTGACCGTGACGGCGTTCTGCTGGGTAAAGGTAACAGCGATAAAAATATCGAAGTGGAACCTGTCGCGGACACAGTTTGCCCCGTGATGCCTTCGGAAGCCCTGACCAGTGGTGTTCATAAAGAACTTATCCGGCTCGGGTACGAAGTTGGTTCATCAGGGGAGAAGGTGGTCGAGTCAATCAAGTTTTTTCAGGAGGATTGCCATTGTATGGGAGAAGCCCCTCAACCCTGTGTCACCGAAGAACTCCTAACTAATTTAGAATCAACGGACATACAGTGTGATGATACAGACTTTTGCAAAATCGATATGAATACTGACCCTGAGCTTGACCCTGTTATCTATTTTGAACCCGACCCGATCACGAATACTGCCCCTGAGCTTGACCCGATTATCTATTTTGAACCCGATCCGATCACGATTACTGAACCTGAGCCCGACCCAATTACCTATTTTGAGCCGGATCCGTTAGCAGCCTGCTCAGCAGATATGGGTGATTTAATGTCACTTAGGCAATGCTGTGACGCTGAATACGATCAATCCTACTCAAAATGCTATGACAGCGAAACTGAGGATTCCGAACAAGCTTGTGAGGATTCAGCAAATGACGCATATAACTCTTGCCTGCAGACAAAGAATTCACACAACTCGACCGGTAACCCTTATACTGAGCGCGCCGCCAAGCCAGTTAGAATAAGCCCCTCATCTCGATCACAACCAGCGGCAAGCAGCGGGCAGGAGGAATACTAAGCGCCTGCATGGCGTGTGCTTAGAGCAAGCTGTTTTTCATGTGGTCTGGATGCAATAAATCAGCAACTATTGCATCCCAATCCCTTGTTCTTTTAGACTGTAATATTAAGCAGACAAAGCCTCTATATCCATAAAAGTCCCAGTATTAAGATGGGATACTATCTTTTCTGACACAGGGGGGTACAGCAGGATCATTTGGGCTGATATGTTTGTTTTTAACTTTCCCATTTGAAATGATGGAGGAATAACAAAACCTTTGGCAACATATGATTTACAATAAGAAATATTACTTGGCACTTTTCTAGCGATAAATGGAACACGATTACCTACTAAAATTACGACAGCACCCCACCTGGCGATTACTCTGTGTTGATAATGCACCCTTAATTATTAGCTTTTTTTACCGCGCCTTTATTCAACCGAATTGCCGCTCTTTAAAACAAAGTGAGATCACTGAAAAACTAGAAGATAGTTTATTTCATCTGCGCCAAATTCATAAAAACAAATATCCTAAAACAGCTAAAGCCTATTTAACCGATTGGGCAAATGGTGATAACGCATTCCTGCGTAAATATTATTCAGAAAACAGTGATGAAGCCGAGTTTGATTTAACGCCAGCCAGCGAAAAATCAATAGAATGGTTACGGAGCTTAGAACAAAAGCAATTTATTGGCACCGAATCAAGGTTATTAACTGTTTTCGAGCTATTAGAAACCATTTTAAAAACAACTCAAACAGATCCACAGCAACGTATTAGTGAATTAGAAGCGCAAAAGATAGAAATTGATGCAGAAATAGCTCGCCTACAACAAGGCGAAGTGATGAGCTATGACCCTCGGCAAGTTAAAGAACGCTTTTACCAGCTAGAAGAAACATCACGTAGTTTGTTAATGGACTTTAGACAGGTGGAAGACAACTTTCGTCAACTCGATAAAAGTACTCGCGAAAAAATAACCACTAGCAATAAACAAAAAGGTGATTTGCTGGATGATATTTTTGGCGAACAGGATGAAATTGGTGATTCTGATCAAGGTAAAAGTTTTCAGGCCTTTTGGGGCTTGTTAATGTCGCCAGCAAAACAAGAACAGTTTAATGAATTGATTCAACAAGTTTTGGCTTTAGAAGAAGTAAAAGATTGTGAACCTGATGAATTACTACCCAAAATGAAATATCACCTGTTAGAAGCAGGTGAAAAGGTACAAAGAACCAGTTCCAGTTTAGTTGAACAATTAAGACGCTATTTGGATGATCAGGTTTGGTTAGAGAATAAACGCATTATGTCGATTATTCACGAAGTGGAAAAATCAGCTATTGAGATTAAACAAACGCCACCTAAGAATAAAGACTTTAGCTTTTTAGATGATATAAAAGCACCGATAGAGTTGCCTGTCTCTCGTGCCTTATTCAGACCACCCAGTCGCCCACAAATATCTACTGAAAAATTAACCACAGGCGCCGCTGAATTTAATAGTGATTTACTCTACAGTCAGCATTATGTTGATATAGAAATGCTACAAGCAAGGATCAACAAAGAACTACAAAACAAATCACAAATAACCTTATTAGAAATATGTCAGCAACACCCGTTGGAAAAAGGATTAAGTGAATTAATTGCCTATATGAATGTTGCCTGTCAGGATAATAGCTATGCTTTAATTGATAGTGATAAGGAGGTTGATATTGCTTGGGTTAATGATAAAGGGGTCGGGAAATCTGTTCGGATGCCTAGTGTTGTTTTTACTCGACGTTTTGCTTTATAACAATATTGCAGCACAATTCAGCGTCAGTTATCATCTATCCAATTTCTATATGTGGATTTGGGTTTTATACGAAATACAAAAAAGTAATAAACTATGACCGAAGAGCACCAACCTAATCTATCCCCAGTGATAATCCACTTACTCAAAGGTATTCTATTCAGGAACCAGCATCCCTTATTGTGGAATGATTTATTAGAACTACAATCTCAAGTGTTAGATTACGTCAAAGTTATTGGCCTAAATTTAGAAATAGATGATGTAGAAGGCTATGCTTGGCTTACACAAACCCTTCCTGATGAGGATGAAAAAACCCCATTACCTCGATTAATTGCCCGTCGACCCTTAAGTTATCCTATTAGTTTACTCTGCGTATTATTACGCAAAAAAATGGCTGAGGCGGATAGTTCGGGGGCTGAAACGCGGGTTATTGTATCTAGGGATGAATTAATCAATACCATGCTGGTGTTTATGCCAGAAAAAAGTAATGAAGCGCAAATTGCCGCCTCCATCAATGCCACGATTAATAAAGTGTTGGAATTGGGTTTTTTACGTAAATTAAAAAACGATAATGAAAACCTAGAAATTCAGCGCATTATTATCGCTCTGGTCGATGCCGACTGGACAGCGGACTTTAACGAAAAATTACAAACTTATAAAGAACATGCAAAATCAACAGCTTGAAATGGAATTTAGCAGCGACGATAAGCTGGTTGGCTTTAGATTACAACGCTTTGAACTGTTAAACTGGGGGACTTTTGATAAACATATCTGGAAAATTACTCCTGATGGTGAAAATGCTTTATTAACGGGTGATATTGGTTCAGGTAAATCGACAGTAGTGGATGCCTTAACCACTTTATTAGTCCCCAGCCAAAAGATTACTTATAACAAAGCGGCAGGTGCAGAAGGAAAGGAGCGGAACCTTAACTCTTATGTGCGTGGACATTATAAAAGTGAAAAAGATGCAGAAAATCTATCCGCTAAACAAGTGGCCTTAAGGGATAATAATAACTACAGTGTGTTATTAGGTCATTTTTATAATTCAGGTTATGACAGCCATGTCACCATTGCTCAAGTCTTCTGGTGTAAAGAAGATCAAAACCAGCCAGCTCGCTATTATTGTTTAAGCACTGAGCCATTAACCATTGCTGAACATTTTTCTCAGTTTGGACATGATATTCTGGATTTAAAAAAACGCTTAAAACGCAGAAATCACCTACAGGTATTTGATTCTTTTAAAGACTATTCGGCTGAGTTTCGCCGCCATTTAGGGATACAAAGCGAGCAAGCTTTAGAGCTTTTGTATCAAACTGTTTCTATGAAAGCGGTAGGGAATCTGACGGAGTTTGTACGCACCCATATGCTGGAAGCGCCGCCTGTACAAGAGCGGATTACTTCAATTTGCCGTGAATTTGAGAATCTAAATCGTGCACATGAAGCTGTATTAAAAGCTAAAGATCAGTTAAGTTTATTAAAGCCGATGTTAGTCGATTATGCGAGTTATCAAACGATTGATCAGCAGTTTAATGAGAAAACTCGTTGTCGTGAAGCTTTAGATGCTTTTTTTGCTCAGCATAAAACAGAGTTGCTTAATTTACGTATTGAAAAACGGGAAGTTGAATTAGAAAAACAGCAAAAACGTTTAGATAGTCAAAATACAGCATTAGCTGAATCACGAGTCGCTCAACATCATCTTAAACAAAGTATTGAAGATAATGGTGGACGACGCTTAGATGAAATTACCCTTGAGGTAAGCAGACTGGAAACCATCCAGCAAACTAAAAAACAGCAAGCGGCTCGTTATCAGAACTTTTGTGATCAATTGGATTTAGATCCTGCGCATGATAGTGACAGCTTTCTGGATAATCGCTTACAAGCTGATCATAGACAAAAGTTAATTGAAGAAAAGCAAGTGGAGGTTGATAAACAAAAAATTGATACCACCATTGAAGTTAATGAGCATAAACAGCAGCAACAGCAATTACAGGAAGAAATTAGTTCATTAAAAAAGCGCCAAAGTAATATCCCGCTTAATAATTTGCGTATTCGGCAACAAATGGCAGAAACCATTGGAGTAGCCGCAGAAGAATTGCCCTTTATTGGTGAATTATTAAAAGTAGATGAAACAGAGCAAGTCTGGGAAGGGGCAATTGAACGGGTGATGCATAATTTTGGCTTAAGTTTGCTAGTGTCAGAACAGCATTATCAGAAAGTCGCGCATTATGTGGAGAAAACTCATTTAAAAGGTCGTCTGGTTTATTTTAGAGTACCGCCTCAGCCAACAGCGCGTTTTGAAACACCTGTTGCCAACTCTTTATTTCATAAAATACGGATAAAAAATGACAGTGAGTTTTATGATTGGCTGGTAGCAGAAATTGCTAAGCGTTTTGATTATTATTGTGCTGAATCTATAGATGACTTTAGACGACAACCCAAAGCTATCAGTCAACAAGGCCAGGTTAAAAGTAGTGCCTCTCGCCATGAAAAAGATGATCGTCATGCCATTAATGATCGTTCACGTTTTATTTTAGGCTGGGATAATAAAGCCAAAATAGCAGCTTTACAGCAAACCTTAAAAACGGTTCAAAATGCTGGATTAGCGTGTATGACCAGACTAGGCGAATTAGATAAACAATATAGAACTTTAACTACACAGCGCGATAAAGCACGTGATTTACTCAATATTGAACAATTTGAAGAAATTGACTGGAAAACGATTAGTTTAAATATTGATAGATTACTGGATGAAAAAAAGCAGATTGAACAGCAGTCGGATATTTTAAAACATCTACAACAGCAACTAGAACAAAGTATTACTCAGCTTAATGAGCTGGAAGATAAAATCAGTGTATTAATTAAAGATGGCGGTAAGTTAGAAGCGCAAATTGAAGAGGATAAGCTGCAGTTGCAAGTTAATCAATTAATGGTTGAGCAGTTAGAGTCAACAGAATGTGAGTTTAGTTTTCCTAAGTTGACAAAAATGCAGCCCAAAGCCTTACCCGAAGTCACATTGACTCTTGCTACGGCCGGTGATCATTGCAGTACTATGCGTAAATGGCTACAAAATCAGTTAAATGCAGAATCACAAAAGATCCAACGCTTAAATGATAAAGTGCTGTCACAAATGCTGGCTTATAAAACTAAATATACATTGGAAAGCCGTGATTTAGATGTGTCATTACAATCGGCTTTTGAATTTGGAGAAATGCTGGACAAACTAGAACAAGAAGATTTACCTCGACATGAAAAGCGCTTTCATCAAATGCTAAAAGAAGGCACCATTCAAAAAATTGCCATGTTTCAAGCCAACCTGGATAAAGAACGGCAGGAAATTGAAGAAAAACTAGATAAGATTAATCTATCTTTAAATGCTATTGATTACAATACAGGGACTTACATTACTTTAGTTTCTGAACGCAGTAAGGATATTGATATTAGAAGCTTCCAGCAAGATTTACGTGCTTGTTTATCTGATACGCTAGGTGGGGATGATGATTTATATGATGAAAGTAAATTCCATCAAGTGAAAAAACTGATAGACCGTTTCAGCGGTCGGGAAGGTTTAACAGAAGTCGATAAAAAATGGACACGTAAAGTCACTGATGTCAGAAACTGGTTTTTATTTTCCGCATCAGAACGCTGGCGCGAAGATGACCAGGAAAAAGAATATTATTCTGATTCAGCAGGTAAATCGGGTGGGCAAAAAGAAAAGTTGGCATACACTATTTTAGCTTCGGCATTAGCTTATCAATTCGGTTTAGAATGGGGTGAAAGCCAATCTAAAAGTTTCCGCTTTGTCATGATTGATGAAGCTTTTGGTCGAGGCTCTGATGATTCTGCCCGTTATGGATTGGAGTTATTTAGCAAATTGAATTTACAGTTATTGATTGTCACTCCATTACAGAAAATCCATGTTATTGAAAACTATGTTAAAAGTGTTAACTTAGTCCATAACGAGGGCGGTAAAAACTCTATGTTACGGAATTTGACTATTGAAGAGTATCATAAGGAAAAGTTAGCGATTATTAAGTAAGCTTATAAAAACAGCCCATTATTGGGGCGCAGGCTTTAGCCTGCTCTTATGCTAAAGAATGCAGGTTAAAACCTGCGCGCCAAAAACAATATATACCCAGCAAGTTAAAATTGAACTTACTTATTACTCCAGCCATATTAAAGCAACGTAGCCAAAAAATCTGGATGAAAGGAGAACTACATCAAGCTCACTTACAAGGTAATAGCTGTTTTCCTTTATACATTCCATTAAAAAATATTCCTGCAAAATCTTTATTAGCTCATTTTTCTGAGATACAACAAGCTATTGATTTACTGCGCTTAGATAGCAGTAAACAGGGATATATCATTACAGATAAAGTAATTAATCATCGCCAATTAGGGGATCAATGTATCCCTGAAGCTATCTGTTTTGAAACGGAAGACATACTTTTAAAATATCTGGCTAAATCGGCTGAATTTGAAAGCTTTAAACAGCTAACTAAACAGACCTTAAATCAGCAGCCTGTTTTATTAGAGTGGCTGATTCGCTATCCCTTTAAACTCCTAAAATATGCTGATGTCTGGCTACAACTACTCAATGTTTGCTGTTATTTTAAAAATAACCCTAAGCCCAATTGCTATATTCGTCAGTTAGATATTAAAGGCGTTGATAGTAAATTTATTGAGAAACATAAAGGTATTTTAAATGAACTTTTAACTGAAATATTGATGGAAGCTGATTATGATGAAAATGTGACAGGACTCAATAACCAAGGGTTTGAACGCCGCTATGGCTTACTTTATGATCAGCCTTTAATTCGTTTACGTGTTTTAGATACTAACCTTGCTATTCAAGGCTTAATGGATTTAACCTTAACGGTTAAAGAGTTTAAAAAATTTAATATTGCTGTTGAAACCGTTTTTATTGCTGAAAATAAAGTCAATGGTTTAGCATTTCCAAATTATCCGAAAGCAATTGTTATTTTTGGCTTAGGTTATGCTGTTAATTTATTAGCAGATGCTGAGAGTTTAAAAAAGAGAGCCTTATACTACTGGGGAGATATAGATACGCATGGTTTTGCTATTTTATCTCGTCTAAGACATTATTACCCTCAAGTGCAATCCTTGCTAATGAACAAGCAAACCTTGGAAAAATTTTCTGCACTAACGGGGAATGAGTCTTTGGAAAAATCAGAGCAAAATCCAGTATCCTTGCTTACTGAGGAAGAGAACTTATTATATCAACAGATACAAAAAAGTTTGCTTCGTTTGGAACAAGAAAGAATTGGTTTTTCATACTTACAAGAGACTTTAAGTAGATTGGAAGTGAGGCTTTAGCCTCGTTTAATCGGCACATGCGAGGCTAAAGCCTCACTTCCTTGATGTAAACCTTAGCTAAAATTAATAATGGTTAAAGTAGCTCTTGTATTTCTGGATGATTATTCAATAAATATTGACGAAAATTCTCAACCAGCGCTTCATTATCTCTATCATCCCG
>CAJWBJ010000127.1 GCA_913020495.1 uncultured Oleiphilus sp. | reverse complement strand
AATCATGACCTTGATTTTTACTACTATCTCTTACAAGGTAAGCTCTCAATTAAAAAAGGCATTTTATTAAGCAAAACGATTAAAGCTAAAACTGATAAGTCTTTCCATCCTATTAATACTTTGATACCCAGTGCGGCCACCGTTAAAGCCCAGACTGACGGGCACCTTCTTCTTATCGATCCTGAGTTACTCGATCGGGCGCTTGCCTGGAATGAATCCAATTCACCTGGTGAAACTGACCCATCAACAAACAAAGGTGCTACAACGAATACGGATCAAGCTTTTGATGAAGCGTATTTTGACTGGATGACAAGTTTGCTTGAATTTCCGCTTTTTCTAAACTTACCGCCCGCCAATATCACTGAATTATTTGAAAAGTTTGAGCGTATTGAAGTTGAAAGTGGCCAAGCTATTATTAAAGAGGGTGATGATGGGGATTATTTCTATTTACTGATTAGTGGTAGTGCTCAAGTAGCGGTAGGTGATGATGACAAAGTACTTGCGACACTTAAGCCCGGTGCCTATTTTGGAGAAGATGCGCTTGTGTCTAGTACGCAGCGTTCAGCTTCCGTTACGATGAGCGAAGCCGGAAGTTTGGCGCGTTTGGATAAGGAGTCATTTGAGAATCTCTTACATAACCCTTTAGTTCAATATATTACTCAGCGAGCCTACCAAGAAAAATGCGCTGATCCCGAACACCAGGCTGCTTTATTAGATATTCGTTCAAACTCTGAGTTTGAGCATATTCCATTTCCGGACTGTCAGCATATTCCTTTAAGTGAGTTAAGGGGAAGTTTGACGCTGTTGGATAAGTCGCTTACTTACTATTTAACAGAAGATGGCGGCCAGCGAAGTGATATTGCTGCACATATTTTGTCACAAAATCAGTTTGATGTTTTTGTATTGCGTAGTTAAGGCTTTGGTCGTTTTAAGCGCGGCTTCTAGCGTTTTCTGTGTGTCAGTTACTCCGAGCTAATGGGGTCGGTGCTTAGCATTGTATCTGAGTGCTCACTTCTAGATGCTTTTTCTTGATGGCATTCGTCAAGTTGTCTGTAAGTAATATTTGAGACTGTCAATTAGTCAAGAGTTCTACTATCTTGTAGTTAGAGGTAGCAAAGAATAAGGATCATATTTAATAGTTCATGATTATTCGTTGGCTGCATCATTTTGTCTGTTCGAATCTAAAAACTAAGGTCAAAACAGCGGAGGCCGTTGATGGCTATATTTCGTTTTGTGGGTGCTTTTGTTTCATTATTACTTTTCACTCTCTCTTTGAGAGCTGAACCTTTATTAATTGGCAGAGGGGATGGCCAATACCCTCCTTATGAGTGGATGGAAGGTAAAGCTTTTAAAGGGATCCATATTGACCTGATCACAAAAGCTGCCAATAACTTAGGTATCGAGTTTTCCATCATAAATCTTCCTTGGTCCAGAGGGTTAATCCTACTAAAACAGGGTAAACTTGCGGCATTGACTTTTATGTCAAAAAATCCCGAGCGAAATGAATTCGCACTTTTTTTACCTGGCAATGTACTTTCAACAACTAATCAGCTTCTATTCAGACTCAAAGAAAACTATAAGTTCTCTTTTTCTGGCGACCTAAATAGTCTCAAAGACTCATCTGTCGGAGTGCAGAGAGGGTTTTCTTATGGCGAACAATTTGACTCTTCAAATTTATTTACCAGACACTATTTAAAAAAATATAGTCAGGTTTTGGATATGGTACTTTTAGAAAGGCTAAATTTCGGACTGGTCAATAAGTTAGAGCTACTCTATTTATTTAGAGGTAGTAATAAACTCCAAAAAATTGAATTTGAAGCCGAGCCAATCAATCAGTCAGACGTATATCTTGCCTTCTCCCGAAAAGCTGGCACCAACAAAATTGCAAAACTTTTTGCTGATAAAATAAATCATCTAAAGGAAAATGGATATTATCAACAGCTCGTACAACATTATTTATCGAGCAATCAAAAGAATAAACCCTAGGTTCTCCTCTTTTCAACATGCCTTATTTGTCAAGCGAGCAGTACAAGCAACTGTAAAGATATCTATAGTTGCGTTTTATTACATCAGTCATCAAACCACTGACTAGAATGTGGACTAGTAAGACAAGCCAAAAAGGGCCGATAATGCTCATTTCACTATTTATAATAAATTTCAAATTGACTTAAATATCCTGAAATACGCTAGGTAGTTGAGTGGCAACTAACTGCGAACTTCACACGCCTATAAATGTGAGTTATTTACTGAATACATCTTTAAGTAAAAGTGATATACCAATGCCAATTAGCATGCATAAATACGCGGGTATTGCATGCGGTGAGCCGCTGGGAATAGCACTTAAAAGTAGTACGTCATTTCCGCCAGGTATCAGCAAGGCGCCTAATCCCATGAGCATTCCTCCGATAAAATATCCTAGCCATTTTCTTTGCGGTTTAAAGAGGATAGATAGCTTACCTTTAATGAAAGACGAAACAGCAATCCCCGCTACGAGTGTAAGTGTTAACCCCCATAGCATTAAGGAAACGGTATTTTCTTGACCACTTTGTGGTGAGGCTAATGTTGTGACACTGTTTAATAAAGTGTGGGTGTAGGTCCAGGTGCCAACCAAGGAAAACAAAACACCATTGCAGATACCAAGAATGGCGGATGCCGTGGATAATTGATAACAATCTGCCAGTATGTGTGTTCGCCACTTTGATTGTTTAAAATGCTGAAGTAAGCGAAATAACTCAACTGCTATCCATATAAGTGCCGTAATCGATAAAATCAGTTTGTACTGTGCATCGATACTAAACGGTGAAGTAACATGGGAGATGCTAATAGTTGGAATAGTTAACTGTATGCTTTTGAACACGAATATACTGGCTGAAATACCGGCGAGTGAAATTAACATCCCAAGATCTCCACGGCCTAAACGAATTAATGTATGCAACGCACAGCCACCATTGAGTACCGCGCCAATACCAAGTATCAACCCGCCTAAAAGGGATTGTAGATTCAGACTGTATTTTGAAGTTTCAATAGGGGTTATACCGAATACCCATTCCAGAATGAGGGTACTACCAAAAGCCCATAAAATGATTTTACCAAAACTGGTGAGTACTTTAGCTTGATGCTGGAACAGGATTTCATCCACCGCCTTAACCGCACACAGTGTGGTACGGTTGGCGACGAAGCCCAGAATAAACGCTAATGTTAGTAGCACGACCCAAATCATGAGCTAATATCCTGACCTAATTGTAAGCGAACTTACCGTGCACGTTATGAGAGTGATATTCATTCGTTAGACCTACATTGACAGCACCAGCATCTTTTCAATTTGCATGTCACGAATCGTGTGTTGAATGCCGCCTACCCCCAATCCTGATTGTTTCAAACCTGCAAAGGGCATGTTATCGACACGAAAAGCAGAATGATCATTCACCATGACGGCTGAGGCGTTCAGGTGTTTGTAGCAATGCATCGCTGTTTCGAGTTTGGTGGTAAATACAGCCGCTTGAAAAGCAAAGGGCAAAGAGTTAGCCCGTTTTATGGCGTCGTCAATTGAGGTGTAGGTATATACACAGACTACAGGGCCAAAAATTTCTTTTTGTGAAACCGATGATTCAGCACTGGGGTTCAATAGGATGGTCGGCTCGTAGCATTGTTCACCGGTAGTTGAGCCGCCACAAATCAGGTCTGCCCCTTGTTCGATGGCTTCTTTTACCCAGCTGTCGACTCTCTCAACTTCCGCTTTGCGAATAAGCGGCCCCACATCCGTTTCTATTAATGTCGGGTCGCCCACTTTCAGTTGGCCGGCTCTTTCTTTAAATACATCAAGAAAATCATTGGAAATCGCTTCATGTACGTAAACTCTTTGTACCGAAACACAAACTTGTCCTGCATGATAAAACCCACCTTTGGTGATGGCTTCAACCGTTGTTTGCAGGTTAGATGAGTCGTTTAAAATAACCGGTGCGGCACCGCCATGTTCGAGTGAACAACGGGTTCCCGGGGCGAGTTTTGATCGTAATCCCCAGCCAACTCCGGGGCTTCCAATGAAGCTAAAGAAGGAGACTCTGGGGTCGGTGACTAACGCTTCTGCTACAGCTCTATCTTGTGTAACCGTACACTGACACCAAGCTTCAGGCAAGCCAGCTTCCATTAACAAGTCAACAAAGTTTTGGCATGACAGGGGGGTATCGTTAGCTGGTTTGACTAACACTGGGCAACCTGCTGCCACGGCAGAAGCAACCTGATGCACAATCAGATTAAGGGGGTGATTAAACGCGCTGACCGCGACCACGACCCCAATGGGTTCTAACTGTGTCATCGCCATTTTGTTTGCTGCCGCCATAGTGCCATTCACCGGAACGACATGGCCCGCTTCGGTACGAATGGTCTCAATGGCCAGTCTCACGCCGTCAATCGCCCGCGTGGTTTCAACAAGCGCATCCTTTAAAGGCTTTCCACCTTCTTTTGCAATTTGCAGGGCAAGTTTCGCGTGGTGCTTCATCATCAGTCTGGTTGTTCGTTCTAAAATACCGACCCGCTCATGAACCGGAATCCACTGTTGACGGTTTTGGAATGCCGCGAGAGCATGGTCTAATTTTTCTGATACGGTAGGCCAGTCCATCTTAGCGATAGAACCCAAATCGTCTTGATTGTAGGGCGAATTTACTTTTAATAGTGAGGAGCTCATATTATTTACCTGTAGGAATCCAATTAATTATTTTGTAAGTAACAACAACGAAGCTTTACAGCTATCCACCCGCTAGTCCTGGCTGGGTGAGTTCTCCTAAACGTTCAGTTAATAACATGTTTTCTCTGTAATCGATTGGCACAACAATCAGGCTTGGGCCTTTTTCAGTTAATGCTTTTTGCAGCACCTCAGAGAAATCTACACTGTTTTCAACGCGATGGCCGTTCCATCCAAAACTTTCAGCAAGTTGCAACCAGTTAGGGTTACCAAAAGCCAGGTCTGTATGCGAGCCAAACTCGGCTTGTTGTTTCCAAGCAATCAGGCCGTATTCATGATCCTCCCAAACGAGCATCGTACAATTTACGTTAAGTCGTCTTGCGGTTTCCATTTCTTGGACATTCATTAAAAAACCAGCGTCTCCGGCAATACCCAGAATATTTCTGTCGGGGTAAACAAGGCTGGCAGCAATCGCACCGGGTAATGCAAAGCCCATAGAACAAAAGCCATTAGGAATTAAACAGGTGTTGGGTTCATTGCATTGGTAGTGTCTGGCAATCCACATTTTATGCGCCCCGACATCTGACAGTAATATGTCTTCAGGATTCATAACGGCTCGTGTATCTGCAAGTATTTTTTGGGGTTTGATGATGTTTTTTGTATCGTCATTTGAGTGTTCACTGAGCTCTAAGCTCATTTTATGGCGCAGCTCTTTTTGAGACGCCAGATCAAATACGAGTGGTTCTGCTTGTTCTAAACGTTGATTGAGCATCCATAGTGTATGTGCAAGATCTCCGACGACTTCAGAAGTCGGGTCATAATATTCATCAATTTCTGCTGGTAGAAAGTCGAGGTGAATAATTCGTTTATCGCGTTTAGGGTTCCATAAACGAGGGTGGTATTCCACCATATCAACCCCAATGGTAATGACTAGGTCAGCTTCATCAATCGCCAAAGTTGGAATGTCTTTGCTCCCTAGTCCGATGGTATACAAACAATACTCTGCATCCATATCGACCGCGCCTTTCGCCATAAACGTGGTGAGTACGCCAATGCCTGTTTGTTCGCAAAAATGCTTAAGCTGCTTGGATGCGCGCTTTCGAATAGCGCCATTGCCTGCGATGATAACGGGTTTTTTAGCACTGCTAAGGCAATTGAAAGCCTGGTCAATGATGGTGTCATCGGCGACCGGACGACGATAGCGTTTAGGGGTTAAAGGGCAGGCTTGGCATTCTTGCTTGGCAACGTCTTCTGGCAGTTCAAGGTGAACTGCACCGGGCTTTTCGGTGCGAGCAATTCGAACTGCTTTGCGAACAATTTCAGGTATGGTTTCGCCGTTGTATATAGTGGTTGCCCACTTGGTCACGGGCCGGAACATTTGAACCACATCCATAATTTGGTGGGATTCTTTATGTAAGCGATGCGTGGCCCCCTGACCGGTTAACACTAACATGGGTGCCCGATCCATATTGGCATCGGCTACGCCCGTAATTAAGTTTGTGGCACCGGGGCCTAACGTTCCAAGACAACCCGCGGGTTGCCCTGTCAAACGGCCATATATTTCAGCCATAAAAGCGGCCCCTTGTTCATGGCGCGTGAGTATGAATTTGATTTTGTCAGACTGTTGCAAGGCCATCATGAAGTCGGCATTTTCTTCACCGGGCACACCAAAGATATACTCAATGCCTTCGGCTTCTAATGATTTTACAAATAATTCAGCAGCTTTCATGTTCTTTCTCCTATCAATGGTGGGTTTAACAATTCGTTGCGATGGGTGATGTTTCTTCAGGGTATAGCTCATCCAAGGGTACTGATCGACCGTTTTCAGTCACCATACGGCAGTGGTAGCGTTTTAGTCTTCTTGGTTCGGGTACACCGCATGAGTGTGCAATGACATTCAGGTCGTAGTGCATTTGTTCAGCGAAACGTTTGACGCGCTCGGCTTTATCTTTAGGGTCTAAACCTTTTTGCAGGCGTTTATTGTGAGTGGTGATACCGGTAGGGCAGGTGTTTTTATTACATTGCAGTGCTTGAATACAGCCTAATGCAAACATAAACCCTCTGGCCGAAACGATAAAATCAGCGCCCACACAAAGCGCCCAAGCCGCTTCGGCAGGAGTGATGAGTTTGCCACTGGCTATAATTTTAATTCGCTCTTTCAAACCGTAACGGTTAAGAATATTGACGACCAAAGGCAAGCTCTCTTTTATCGGCAAGCCCATATAATCAATCAGACTTTGTGGGGCTGCACCAGTGCCACCATCGGCACTATCAATGGTGATAAAGTCAGGGGCACTATCAATACCTCGTTTCTGTATCTCTTCACACAGTCTTTCAAGCCAGCCGTAAGCACCAATGACAGATTTAAAACCAACAGGTTTGCCAGTTGCATCGCGGACTTTTTTAATCATGTTTAACAGATCGGCTTCGTTATCTATTTCAGGGTGCCGGTTGGGGCTGATCGAGTCTTCACCCAGATTGATAAGACGAATTTCAGATATCTCTGGTGTCACTTTGAGCCCCGGTAATATGCCACCTTTGCCGGGTTTAGCGCCTTGTGAAAGTTTAATTTCGAACATTTTGACCTGTTCATGAGCCGCCATTTCTTTTAGTCTGTCTGTTGATAGCTGGCCATTTTCGTCCCGTACTCCATACTTTGCTGTGCCGATTTGGAAAACGATATCAGCGCCACCTTTTATGTGATGAGGAGACAGACCACCTTCGCCAGTATTCATCCAGACACCTGCCATTCTTGCACCATTCGATAAGGCTAAAACGGCCGGCTTTGAAATAGCGCCGTAACTCATTCCTGAAATATTAAATACGGACGTGGTGGAATAGGGGGTTTTACAATTAGGTCCCACTACAATGGGGGGAACAGGCTTGGCGTCTTCGGCTAAGGTTGGGTAGGGGCAGTTTACAAATAGTACGCTGCCAATAGGGCTTAAGTCGCGGGTAGATCCAAATGCAACGGTACTATCGACACCTTTTGAAGCACGATACACCCATGAGCGTTCGGCTCGATTGAATGGCCGTTCTTCTCTGTCGCCTGCAAAGAAGTACTGTCGAAAAAACTCTCCCATATGCTCAAACCAATAACGAAACCTTCCTATCACGGGGAAGTTGCGCCTGATGGCTTGTTTGGTTTGGGTAACATCCAATATGTATATAACCAGCAAAGCGAGTAGGGCTATGCCGATGACAAAAACAAAAAGTGATGATAGTACAGTAATAAAATTATTAACGAGTTCTAATTCCATGATAATACCTCTATGTAGATAGCAGGGTAAAAGCAGAATTAGTGCCAAGTTATTTTAGTTAATAATTACAATAACTTAGCAGTTTCTATAGCCTGTGGCTTGTTTTTTTTCGCGTTTAAACACGAGATCTCGTGAGTCTTCACGAGTTGTCGTAATCGATTTCGTAAGTCTTCATTCTTGAACTTAGGGTTGAAGGTTTAAGGCCTAATAATTTTGCGGCACCTTTTTCGCCTGAAATCTTACCGTTGCATTGGGCTATCGCGCGGATAATATTGCTTTTTTCAATCGCCTTAAGCTGGGTTTCATTTAATATGACGGTGTTTGCAGTACCAGTATTTGTAACACCAATATCTTTAAAAGCAGTCGCTTCAGACCTTGAAGCTTGTTCAGCTTTCGGTGGTGTATTCAGCAATGAGTGGGTGTTGTTATCTTCATTTTTTTCAATGTTTGTTGAGGGGAGTGCACGAGCTAAATTAAGAGTGCCATGTTTTGACGTAATAACCGCTCGTTCAATCACATTTCGAAGCTCTCGTATGTTACCCGGCCAATAGTGACTTTTTAATTGTTGAATTTGTAGAGGGCTAAAGTCATCAATAGTGCGCCCGATTTGTTGACAAAAATGATCCTTAAACGTTTGAGCGATAGCGGTTATGTCATCGCCTCTTTCACGTAGTGCTGGCACCATAATAGGAAAAACATTTAATCGATAATAGAGGTCTTCCCTGAACTCGCCATCCTGGACGGCTTGAAGTAAATCTTTATGTGTCGCAGCAATGACCCGTACATTCACCTTCTGAGTGGTTGAGCTACCAACCGATTCAAATTCGCCTTCTTGTAATACACGTAACAATTTGACCTGTAAATCGGCTGGAATATCGCCTACTTCATCCAGAAAAATTGTGCCGCCGTCCGCTAATTGAAAGCGGCCAACTCTTCGGCTAGTCGCGCCAGAGAAAGCCCCTTTCTCGTGTCCAAAAAATTCACTCTCAATCAGGTTGGCTTGTAATGCACCGCAGTTAACTTTTACGTAGGCTTTGTCTTTGCGTTTACTACTTTGATGAAGCGCATTAGCGACGAGCTCTTTACCCGTACCTGTTTCTCCACAAATAAGTACAGAGGCTTCGGTTTGGGCTACTTGTTTAATTTCTTCCAATACCGTTAGCATCGTAGGGCTAGAGCCAATAATTTGATTGCTTTCGGATATTCTTTTTAGCTCAGATTTTAAATACAGTCGTTCCTGATCCAGTGACTCAATACGTTTAAGCCCTTCAATACGGTCATTCACGTTTCTAAAAGAAAGTACGATAATGGGGCCGTGATCTTTTTCGATTAATGACACAGTGGCATCGGTAATGATGTGTTTGTCAGCTTGCTTAATAAGCTTAAGACTATCTGGTAGCCAAATACGCTGCTCATCATTTTCATTTGAGAGCAATAGTTCTAAAGCATTGTTCAATTGTTTCTCTGAGGTTTCATCCATAAAAGAGGCAAAATTTTGTTTTTCAATTGATGCTTTTGATTCTTCAAACTGATTTAATACCGACTGATTGACCGTCAGTATTTTTAGGTCAGTATCCAGCGTAATAATACAGTCCATTGCGGTGTCTAATATTTTTTGGGTTTCTTCCTGTTGTTCTTTTAACTGACGTTCTATGTAAATTCGTTCTAGCTCAGCGCCTGCACGGCTTGCAAAGGTTTTAAGTACCGCGAGTCCGTTTGGCTCACTGGAAGAAGGTTTATTGCCTAGTAAAGCAAGGTGACCTACGACGTTACCTCGGCTTCCAATCATCGGTACCCCAAAATAACTACGAATATTAAGTTTAGATAGTTGTTTATCGTGAGGGTAACAAACCTGCACATCATCGGCGTGATGCTCAACGACCTTATCTACAATAACCGTTTCGCAAGGGGTGCCTCGCATATCATAAGTGACATTTTCTTGATG
>CAJWBJ010000126.1 GCA_913020495.1 uncultured Oleiphilus sp. | reverse complement strand
CTGGTTAAGATTGTATGTCCATATTGGTGATCTAGCTTTTCTGAGATAAGTATCTTTTTAGATAATCTTTGGTGTTGTTTTAAGTAAGGTAAAATAAAAGAAAGCGAAACAATAGCGATATCCCCGCGCCCGTGTTCGAGCAATTTAATTACACTTAAACTGGAATTGACCAATATTAGATTGTATTTCTCTTCTAGAAATTTCGGGTCATTGTTTAAGTTCGCTAAACCATAATGATAGCCTTTAATTCCTATTAATATTTTACTAGACAAATCAGCAAAAAAATTTTGATCTCTACCTACTTTTTTTAGTGCAATATAGGTATCACCACCTCTTAAGAATACCTTACTGGTAACAACATCCAGATCTTGCCATCCCCACATTTTGTCTTCAAAAAAAATAAGATCAAACCGTTTTGCTTGAAATGCTTTATATCTAGTATCTGCTAAAGTCGAGACAAAAATAAAATTAAAATCTTTTTGCAGCTTATTCAGTGCCGCAATTAGATCAATAGTAACACCATCATAACTGCCGTCGGGCGACCTTTGAACAAAGGGAGCGAACTCATACCCACCCACAACTACAGTTTCTGCTGAGTCACAAACTGAGATAAAAGCTAGAGAGAGTAATAAGGCAGTTAACGCAATTTTGTGTTTGATAAACATAACAAATCCTTACTTACCTTTACTTTAGTAAAATAGACCTATTTGTAGCTGGCCGCTAGTTTTTGCTCGCTATAAACAAATATAAAGGGTTGGCAGGTAACAGTGACGTATCCGATTATTTCCATCCTGAAATTAGGAGCGTGAATTAGGTAAATTATCAATTCATTCCAGCCCGACATGCTCGCTTCCAGAAGGTGCCATTTATAGTCATTAGACGATTAATTTTTTTACTTTTATATGTCGACTTAGCCGTCGCGAGCTGAAGTTTTTAAGGAGACTACTTTCGGTTCGATAGCTGATATTTATTATATTTGTTCATTATCACCATAGCGCCAAAAAACAACCGACGTATACTTTAGTTCTTAAGTGGTTTTTTACCAGTCTCTACGATCATGAACCTTGTTTAGATGATATTGATTATTAATACATCCTGGCGGTAGGTCACCATATACAACATCGCCTGAAGAAAGGTTGGATAGCTAGCAGGGAAAACAAAAGCGACGCCTCCAAAGAGCTATCTAATGTTTGGCATTAGCAGAGAATTTGTAGTTCGGGATTCAGTTCAAGGTATGTTTACTTCTATACCTGTAGCAAGTATTAATTTGCCTCAAAAAATTGAATATGCCATAAAGACGTATCCCAGACTAATAGACAAAAAAAGAAGATTCATCAACAAGCTAATCAGCCTCCCTTCTAAATTGAGAGTCTCTCTTGCTTTTATGTCCAGTCTCGGTAAAAAAGCTCCCATCACAAAACTCCCAGGAAGAAGTAGTGAGCTGAGGCTTACATACCAAAGGTAATATGAGTTTAAACTGATTGATGCATTTTCCAAAAGCAGATAGAAAATAGACAACGCAAAGAACATCATTATATAACCTATATGCGCTCTCAATATGTAACTCGATCTTGGTTTTAGATCGCTAAACTTTGTAATCTTTACATAGTGAATAAACGCTAATATCCAGCCCAACATGAAGGAGATGAGCAAGCAAAAAATCGCAGTCTTCAGTAATATTTCATTTAACATGATGCATCCTTTTCCAATTTTCTAATGCCTGTAACTACTAGATTTTATCGATTAACCTACCGTAGAAATCGATCATCTGTATGTAGTTTTCCCTTGAAATTCGCTCATCAACACCATGAAATCTATTAAGATCACGTTTATTGAGCAAAATTGGACAAAAGCGCAGTATGTTTGGTGACAAGTCAGCGAAGTGCCTGGAGTCAGTGGTTGAAAGCGTGATTGAGGGGGCAACTATTACATCAGGAAAAATATCCGTAATCGCTTGCTCGACAATTTGATAAGCATCACCCTTGTGATCGGTAATCGGGGCTGCCTCCTCTATCGCGGAGACCACTTTCATCTCGACACCGGTTCCGTCTATGGCTTTCCGGATATGAGCAAGAATCTCATCACTGGTGTTATGAGGCGCAATACGGTAATTCAATAATGACGTCACTTGCTTGGGTAATATATTATCTGCAATACCTCCTGATATAACGTTGACCGACATACTGCTTCTGATCAACGCATTGGTAGCCGGGTTTTTCTCTAGTTGAGCGATCAGCAGAGGCTCTGAAAGCCAGTTATGGAAAAGTGCAACATTCGTAGGAAAACCCATTTCGTGCGATAACTCACGAAACATGCTTTTGACCGGACCGGTCATTTTCGGAGACATAGGCGAATTAGTTAACAGATTAATAGCGTGGCTGATGCTGGAAATTGCGGTAGCTTCCGGAGGCATCATTGAGTGCCCTGGCTCACCCTTGGCCGATAATTCAACGGTCATATAACCCTTTTGGCTAACACCGATCAATGCCACAGGCTTTTCTACGTTTGGAATAACACCCTGCGTCACGGCCTGCCCTTCATCCAAAATAAAGTAAGGCCGAATATTATTATCCTTTAAGTAGTTGGCGATTTTTTTTGCGCCTCGATACCCGCCCACTTCTTCATCGTGTGTCACAGCAATATAAATAGTTCTGTGAGAGTCCTCAGCATTTGAGCGCGCTCTTTTTTCAAGCGCTTCAAATATCGCTAGAATGGCAGACTTATTATCCAGCGCGCCACGACCCCAGACATACTGATCATCTATGTGCCCAGAGAAAGGTGGGTATTGCCACCCACTAGTAGTATCTGCCCTATGGTTTTGTGCTGGCACTACATCGCTATGAGCAATCAACAACATGGGAGCCAACGACGGTTGTTTGCCTTTCAGCGAGAATAGAAGACTGTATTCTGAAGAATACTCCAGAGTAAGCTTCGATAGCGCACCAGAAAACGATTTAAATAGGAAGTCATTAAATTCTGCGAATGGCTTCTGATCTGTATCAGAAGCCTCTTTAGAGGATATAGTTTGATATTGAATGGCTTGGGATAGGCGTTCAGCATAGTCCTGCTTTTCGTCTGAAGAATGGCCCGCTCTTTCGTAGGGTACATCAGCCACGAACGTTGCTGGTTTGTTTAACGAGGCTGTGACAGTCAAACCGATCAGCCCGGCGATGACTACAAAAAATGTAAAGATTAAAAGGCGATTCATCAGTTTCATTCCTCGCCTACATCCGTTACACGAACCAATTTATTTGTCACCCTATTTGGTAAAGCAACCTCTATAAAGCTCTCCAATAACTGGTTAAAATAATCTGGCTGTTCCTCCGAACTCATATGCCCGGCACCAGATATAATTTTCAATTGAGAGCCGGGAAATAAGGAACCGTAATCTTCTGTTTGATCCTGAGAAATAAAACGATCTTCACTTCCCATAACAAATAGAGCAGGTACACCATATACCGTTTTTTCTGTTCTTGTTCTGAAGGTCATCGCCCTGAAAGAGTTGATCAGACTATCGACAGAGTTGGATTTAAATTGCTCTTCCCATGCATTAATGAACGATTCATTATTTTCAATAAATTTTGAGGAATAGAAAAAAAAGCGGTTAAAAGGCACTTGGAGTAAGTTGGCGCTGTAATCAGAAAGGAAGCTTGTAAGTGCATAGGTAGCTGACATAGCCCAATACATCATTCTCCCCGTTATTAGGCTATCCCGACCTGGCGCATCCACAGAAATAATTGCAGCGGGAACATCTGGATACATTGAGGCAAAATGCATAACCTGAAGTCCGCCCAATGAGTGGCCAACCAATATAGGCTTTTGCTTCAGATTTAAACTATCAATGAAGAATCTAAGGTCTTCAATCAGCTCAGAAAATTCGTAAGGTTCTTCTCCCCCATTTGAGCCCCCCATCCCCCTCCAATCATAAGCAATCACTCGGTTTGAGTCTGAGAAAACCTTGATTTGTTCTTTCCAATATCCTTTATGGGAACTCCAGCCGTGTATAAATATGATAGGAGTCCCTTCTCCCACATCCACATAGGTCATTGCACTAGAGCCAAAGGTAACCTTTTTAGGCGCTAAGTTTTCATACAGAGAAGATGATGCAGTAGAACTTACAAAGTAAGTGCTTATAAAAAATAAATAAACAAATAATTTTCTACTATTCTGTACGATAGTTTTCATATTGATTTGTACTCTTTAGACGGTAAATTCTCTAAGAAAAAGCGGGTAATATTTCTTCCCATGACATCCCTGACTTCTTTTTCTGAAAACCCTTGATCAAGTAATGCTTGTGCTAAATCAGGGAGTTCTGTTGGTGTAATGGCTAAAGAAGCAACATCCCAACCTGATCCTAGGCCAACGTATTCAGATCCAACCAAGTCCCTAACGTGCTTGATCGCTCTAACAATGTCTTCCAAAGCGTTTCCGCAAATCGCACCTTCGAAAAACCCAATGCCAATAACCCCCTCACGCTGAGCAATTTTTTTAATCATTGAATCTGGTAAATTTCTCGCTTTAGAACAGGTGGCATATACGCCTGTGTGAGAGGAGTAAACCGGCTTTTCGGTCATATCCAGAACATCTTCAATGCCCTGATTAGATAAATGTGCCACGTCTACGATCATTCCAATGGCGGTCATTTTTTTGATAAGAGCCTTGCCTTTATTCGTAAGGCCGTGTTTTTCAATGCCTGAAGATGAACCTGCAAACTCAGTATCTGAATAATGCGCCAGCCCCATGCTCCTGAACCCAGCATCAAAAAGTGCTTCAACATTTTCGACGTTGAACTCCGTCGCGTGAGCACCTTCCATACCAAGAATGGACAAAAGTGGGCCCTCTTTCACTTGCCAATTTTGCATCCCAGTAGCTAAGTCCTCCTTGCTTAAGAGCACTCTAAGTTTTCCATTTGAAGATTCAGCGGCTTTAAATAATTTGGACGCATGGTATAGGGCGCGCTGTTTATAACTTCCCAAAGTCTGATAGGGCCATTTATCCAGCAAGGCAACAGCTCTGATTTGATCACCCTCTTGCTTGATTGAATCAGAATCGACATCGTTAGGGGCTTCAACAACCGACATAAAAACTTGCAATCCAACATTTACATCCACTAGTCGATGTAGGTCAGCGTGACCAAGCTCAGAAGGTTCAGCGATGCTTCGATTCCACAAAAGTGTATCCGCATGCATATCCGCAACAAGCAAATCTCTTAACGAGTAAGGCGCTGCTATTGTGTTTGCAGAATCATCTGTGGCTGCTGTGGGATCAACAAACTTCTCCACATTTATTGGCGGCAAAAACGAATACATAGCACCCAAGAATATCGGAATGGCTATCAATGCCAGCATAATTTTTTTCATTTCGATAAACCTGATTTCAGTGGGTGAATTTTTGCGCTATTTTTTCCATCGCGCGCCTGACAAAGTACTGAGAGATAAATTTCATTGGCTCATCTTCATAATGATCTTGAAGATCCTTCATCACTGATTTTAAGTCATCGATATCGTAAAGCTGACCACGAAGAACCACCCCTTTCAAAGAGCTAAGCGCGCTTAAAGACAAGGTAGGGTCTTCCGAGAAAATCAGGAATGTAGCCTCACTTCCTGTTTCAAGCAGACCGTTTGATTCTCGTGTTAGTTGACGTTGTGCTTTCCATGTCGCGTGTGCCCATACTTCCTCTGGCGTTAATCCGGCCTCTTCAAATAAATGCATCTCTTGCCACATGGCAAAACCGGGTACGACAAAAGGCTGCTGCGTATCCGTTCCAAGATTTAGAGTGGAGTCTTGCTCATGAAGTTGTTTTAACAAAACCTGTTTTTTTTCAAGTGCGTCTTTGGCTCTAGCGATCACATCTCGACCAAGATTGCGATAAACCGGTAGGCCTTCGACAGGATTCCAAACGGTTTCTAGATAAAATTGTGGTATGTAGTGGTAGTTTTCGTTCATCAATGCTGAGTTGTAATCGCTGTACTCTTGAATTTGTTTTAGCGTGACCAAGGTTGGCGTACTAATCATCCCTTCACTAATAATATGACCGGCTACATCCTGAATGCGCTGCGCATTTACAGTTCTCCAATCACCATTTCGTGCAATCACACTATTTTGTAGCGTATTCTGAACGCCAAAAAAGTGTTGTGTATCAGGTAACCCAGCCTGCTCTATCGTCAACCCGTCCGGAACATGACCTATGACCTGCATCCCGGCTTCGCCAGCCGCTTGTATAATTGCTGCAATCAAGCCAGCGCTTAGATTTTCATACGATTTGATGCAGTCGTAGCCACGCTCTTTCAATGAGTTAACCAGAGCAACAGCATTTTTTTCTTGTTCAAGTATGTTTGAATTTGGCCAGCGTGTTTCACCTCTGGTAATCAGTGCACATGCCACCACTTGGGGCGTCGGCCATTTTCCGCTGGCTATCTGCTCGCGCAAAGCCGGCACGCCGGTTCCATCAGCGTCAATTGCATCCCTCCAAGTTGTCACACCATGCATCACCGCAGCCAAACCAAACATAGGGCCAAGATTTAACAAATTCTTGCTCGGAGAATGGGAGTGCATATTGATCAAACCCGGTAAAATGAATGCTCCGGCGTATTTACCCTCAAATTCATCAGCGTTTTTGTTGACGCTACTGAGTGACATATTTCCATTGCTTACCCTCAACGAAGCAATCTTAGTTCTACTCACTAGAGGGTTAATGATAGAAACGTCACGCAGCACAAAATCACTTGAGACCGATTTCGGTGGCGACGGTAGCTTAAACACATTCAATAACAGCAACAGCAAAAGGGTGAGACAGACAGAAACACCAATTAGTAAACCTTTAACTACTTTCATACTCCCGTCCTTTTAATATACATTTTCTCTCAAATGAGCATGAACTAGCTTTGTCGAGTTATCTTTATCAGCGAACTGAATTGCGACCTTGCAAACATTGACACCGTGCTCTGCCTGAGACCTAAGTACGACAAACTTACCGCCGAAGTGAGTCATGTAAGTACGGTCGTACTCCATCATTCTGTAGCATGCCTTTAAATCCCCCGATCCTCTCAAAGGGCATGGTGTTCGAATTTCAGCGTAAACCGTGTCTTCTGTAATATCGACTAGAGGGACTTGCTTTGGTGATGGAAACGCATTCTGCCAACATATGCCCAGTTCCTTAATAGCTTTTGGCCCTGAATTCTGCACTTTATGTGCGAAAAACCAGGCAGCGGCACCGAGTAATTTATTGCTGGCGTATTCAAGCCTCTCTTGCTTAGCTAAAAAGGCGGTAACGTTCAAAGCAACCTGCATTCCGTATTTGGTTATATATTTTTTTAACTTCATCCTCTACCATCCGGAAATAGTCAGATTAGTTTTTATTCACTCAAAAATTGTAGCCGCTATTTTTTCATGCTATATATCAACACTCAAACGACTTATTTTTAGCTTTAGGATGAATTTTATTCACGCATGAAGAAGATTAACTCGCTTAATGCTTTAAGAACATTCGAAATTTGCGCACGGGTAGAGTCTGTACAGGAGACCGCAAATTTATTGTGTGTCACCCCTTCGGCCGTAAGTCACCAATTAAGAAAACTAGAAGAGGAAATGGGCGTCGCCTTATTTCATCGTAGCCATAGAAAAATCACGGTCACTGCAAGAGGAAAGACCCTCCAAAAAGCGCTCGCCCAAGCATTTTCACTCATCTCTAACACCATTGAAGACATTCAAGAAGAAGGCCAAGCCGAGCTTGTGATTAACGTGCTTCCCGTTTTTTCTATAAGATGGTTAAACCCCAGGCTATTAGGTTTTTTTAACACTTACCCTGACATTGATCTTACGATAAAAAACAGCTATCGAGTTGAGGATCTATCCATGCAAAAATGCGATTTGGCGATTCGCTGGGGAACAGGAAATTGGCCCGATACCTACTGTGAAAAATTATTTGACGAATATGCATTACCAGTTCTCAGCCCTGACCTGCTGAAGTCGGTTGATATGTCCGATGAAAAAAACTTACTGTTACTCCCTCTGATTCAGTTGTTTGAAGGTGCTGACCACTGGGAACTTTGGACAAAACAGAACAACTTCCGCTTACCCAATAAGACCAAATATATAAAATATAATGACCCAGCTGCTGCTTTGCAGGCTGCAACAGATGGCTTAGGCGTGACACTGGGGCCGTTATCATTAGTACATAGTGAACTCAAAAATGGTACATTGGTTGCACCAATTGCTAGGCCGATTAATACGGATAAAAGTTACTATTTAGTAGCTGCGGAAGAGAAAACTCTTGAGAACCCCAGAATTGCTAAATTTGCAAACTGGCTTCGCACAGAAGCGATACATTTCGAAGCAAATTTACACGATAGTTTATAGAAAGAAAATAGACTCCCGATCAAGCTCTCCGTAAATTAATTTGATTTCAAAAAAGACTTATAGGCGACTACAGATTTCTCGGTCAGGTTGACTGCATGTATTTTGTTTAGCTAATTGAAACATATTCTTTTTTGATTATTTTACCACTTTTCCATGTTTGAATATGTTTTCCTACAAACTTTGTGACTTTAGAACTTTCACCAACCATCTTATAGTCAAAAGTAAGCTCAGCGTAATTACCGCCAACAACTTGTGAAATAAGTTTTAAATCAAATTCTTTTACGGACGCTACAAATCATTTTTGCTTTTTATAAGGCTCTCTCATAGATTCTGCAAAATATTTCCGTTATTGAGCATCAGGACGTTGTCGTCGTAATATTTTTCACACAACGCCAATACGAGCCCTTCTTGATTCATCGCTATATAATCATCTATCAATTCTTGCACAGTAGCCAACCCTTGTTTAGAACATTACAGAGTAATGAACAGACCGGTTGAAACCACACTTCCAATGCAGTCAGTTAACCGTTCAACTCAGAAAAAAGGCTCTGAGCCCTTTAATTATTATAGGGTTTAGCCGCTTTGCTCATATTAGGACAATAACAAAACAATCTTGACACCGTCAAAATAAATGATATCTTTACAGCGTAAGGTTTGCTTATAAACAGTTTAACTCCCTGAGAGACTAGGCAACACGTGTTGGATGTCGACAATCTGGTCGATTTGTGCGGACCAGGAATCTCGCAAAGAGCTATACAGTGAAGACTCGGAATAAGTGAATTTCCATCTGATCGGTGGTACCGAGTTTTCCCGCGAAATCGATACGAAACACGCAAATAAACAGAGCGCAGAACTTGCTGCATCGTTGTAACGCGGCAATAATTCGAGTTTGAGGGCGTTAGCCCTCTTGCTCATTTCTGCCTCACAGCTCTCATTACAAATATCAACTAACAAATACAAAACCCCTAAAGCTAAAAACTATAGATAACTACAGGTAGCCACCATGGATTTTAAACACATCATTTACAAGGTCGAAGACGGCGTCGCACATGTTATTCTCAACCGTCCAGAGAAATTCAACGCATTCAATTTCGACTTGATGTGCGATATTGTTAACGTACAAAAAGTCATTAAAAAAGATCGTGATATCCGCGTCGTAATCATCTCCGGAAGCGGTGAACACTTTAGTGCCGGAATCGACATCAACAGCATCATGGGCAAGCCAATTCAGTTTGCAAAAATTGGTTGGAAGCTCAATCCCTTTGGTACCAATATGGCACAGCGTTTTTGTATCGGTTGGCATCGTCTTCCTGTGCCGGTTATCTGCGTGATGCATGGAATCAGCTACGGCATGGCGATGACGCTAGCGCTTGGTGCAGACATGCGTTATGCGCGTCCTGATACCGAGCTGGCCATCATGGAAGCCAAATGGGGCATGGTGCCAGATATGGCTGCTCTGCAAACTATTCGAAGCACGATCTCTCAGGATATTGCACATGAGCTGATTATGACTGGCGACCCTGTCAGCGCCGAAAAAGCACTTGAATATGGTTTGGTCACGCGCGTGGCTGAAGACCCTATGGCGGAAGCCTTGGAGATGGCGGAAAAGCTGAAGGCAAAATCACCAGACGCAACAGCCGCGATCAAGTTTACGAATCAAAAAAGCTGGAATGGCTCAACAAGGTCCTTGTTGGCGCGCGAAACGATTTATCAGCTATCTCAGCTTATCAGTAAAAACTGGCGCATCATTGATATTCGTAACCGTAAAGATCCCGATATGCCTTTCGTAAA
>CAJWBJ010000125.1 GCA_913020495.1 uncultured Oleiphilus sp. | reverse complement strand
AACCTGTGACCCTCGCCTTGTAAGGGCGATGCTCTCCCAGCTGAGCTAACCACCCAACTCAAATCGAGAAGCGCATTCTAACGATTTCTAAGGTACTGTCAATTAGAAATTCAAAGAAATTGCTTTTTTTATTCAACTTAAAACATAGTTTGTTTTTTTTATCGGCAAACGCTGCTTTTTTGTACTATTCGAACCAATAAAAAAATATTAATTAAGCGTCTGCTTAATACGCGACATACTACTTCGACGAACCTCACTCATTGAAGCTTCACGTTTCGCCAAAGCAAGCACATCAGGATCCTCTTCTTCGTCTAAAAAGTAGGTATACCACGGAGCGCCTTCCTCTTCCTCGACCACCTCTTCCTTAATAATTGGCGCAGGCTCTATATTTCCGGCTAAGGCATTTCGCTCTAAGCGATCAAGAATAAGTTCATCTTCCAAACTAAGTGGGTTACGCGGCTTTCTCCAAGGAGCCAACCAATTACGCCTTATCACACGTTTATCGGCAATCGCAGCTAGATATTCTTCTTTATCATCAGCGAGTAAATATAACTCCTGCTCAAGCGTCACAGGCTCCCCACCCCTTAATTGACGATATATATCACTGGGCAGATAGAAAATAGGGAAACCAAACATAAAATTATTAGACCATGGCCATATCACTGAAAACCAGCCATATTCTTGCATATCGCCTCTTAAAAATTCTTCGGCATGAATTGCATCTGTTGGGTGCCAAAACGACTGAGTTAAATACCGAGTCTTCGGCATTTCTTCCATCGCAACATCTCTTTCAACTAATTGCACATCCGCTGAGGCCATTTCCTCTTCAGCATCAATCAAAGAATGCCGTCTGGACGGTAAGGATACTTCCGAATGACGTATATAGGTAATTGAACCCGCGTCAATCTGTAAACCGACATCAGCCTGAAGGTTTAGATCAAAAGCCATGATTGTTTTATCATCAAATGCTTCAAAACCAAGTAGAGGCAATAAACTTTTTCGTACCGCAAAGTCATAACTCCCTGCCGGAAGCACGACATAGGTATAGCTACCAGCCCTCAAGTTAAAAATAATCTCATCATTAATATAATAGCTTGGCGCTGTTAATTCTTCAGAAGCCCACTGGCTATCTGGACGATAAAAATAGATTACGCCATGAGTCGCCTTATCCCAGGAATATGCATCCAACTCTTCAAATAGAGCACCATCTGTATTAGGGAAATAAAATGACCCTAAGTTTCGCCCTGTAGACCAATAAAAAGATGGATACCAACCCCGAGCCTGTTTATGAAAAGGCTTTGAGAAAGCTGATGAATTGTGAGCCGTTTCTGCCATACCCAAGGTAGGCGTAAGCAATATAAGTATCGCTAATAAAATACGCATTAGTTGATGCATTGAACCCTTAACCTCTTCTAAGATCGCGATATTTTATCAATAACTTCTATTCATTTATGGGATCTACCGCATGTCATTGAACATCTAATGCTTTAGTAGGTTTTTTAAAACTGAGCTGTAGTTTATTCAGTTTGCGCTCCAAACTAACCACCCGCTCATTTAACTGCAAACGGCTTGCGTCTATAGAAGCAAGCGCTTTTTTATTTTCATCCAACTGCTTTAACAGAGACTTAAACCGAGCCAACTCCTGCGTCATTCCCTTTAAGGCTTCTTCCTGTTCATCTCGTGTAATAACAGCCTCATTCGCAAGCATCGAAATTCGACCATCTAATTTCCCAGTCTTTTTATGAAATATACCCACTTGTGAAGACAAATTGCTCATCGCTTTTTGAGAAGCCTTATCAAGCTCAACAGCTTTTTCTTGTTGCCCCCTTATCAATTTAATCTCCTCAATTATAGAAGTTAAAGATTTAGCATTTTTCTGAATATCTTTTTTATTTCGGTCATTTGATACCCCCCACAACTTACGCATTTCACCATCCAGGAATATTAACTTTTGCTGAACAGCAGAACCACTTTGCTCGATCTCAGCGCCGGTGACGTTTAGCTCCCCTTCAAAGCGAGCCATTAGCAGCTTACTTCGTCCAATAAAATCTGACGCACCTTTGAGCTCTGCTTGTAAGCCATCTATACGTGACCGCTGATCCATATAAGACCATACAAGAAAACCACTCACTCCAATTAAAATCATGATAAGAAGGAATACTGAAGAATTGTTGGTTCGCACAGGTCTTTCTGCTTTTACTGCCTTGGTAGATGCTTTTGGCGCCAGCGCCCCTGAGGTTTTTTTATTACGGCTCTTGAACCGATCCAAGTCATCACTATCCGGACGTAAACTTTCCATTAGCTTTCTCAACAATCATTTAAAAAAATGAATTCTAACGCTAGAACAGCCCATTCGCCACCACTAAAAACAAATTGGATTTGCATGGTTTGAAGCGAATCACTACTATATGCGGTCTTTTTTTGTCCAATGTATTTAAATTTGGACATTTAACGTACTCACAACGAGTACTAGTTCGTAATTTGAGGAAATAAAATGCAACCAGTAGTTGGGATTATAATGGGTTCCAAATCGGATTGGCCGACCATGGAACACGCCGCCAACATGCTTGATGAACTTGGTGTTCCTTATGAAGTTAAGGTTGTTTCCGCCCACCGTACGCCCGATTTGCTATTTGACTACGCTAAACAAGCTGAAGCAGCGGGCATTCAAGTTATTATCGCAGGCGCAGGCGGTGCCGCTCACTTACCTGGTATGGCAGCATCCCAAACAAACCTTCCTGTTTTTGGTGTCCCCGTACAATCTAAAGCTTTAAATGGCTTAGATTCACTACTATCTATCGCACAAATGCCTGGTGGCATTGCTGTTGGCACACTGGCTATCGGCAATGCTGGTGCCAAAAATGCCGGATTATTAGCTGCGCAAGTCATCGCACTTCAAAATACAGAAGTAAAAGCAGCAATCATTAAGTTTCGAGCAACGCAAACTAAAGCAGTTTTGGATCAACCAGACCCTAGAGGGTAAGACATGAAAAAAATTGGTGTTTTAGGTGCGGGACAGCTAGGCAGAATGCTAGCACTTTCCGGCTACCCTTTAGAGTTAGATTTTCACTTCTACGACACGTCAGGCAAACCTAGCGTTGGCCTAGGTGATATCACTATTGATACTAAAGCAGATATAGAGAATCCGGCTTTAGCTGCTTTTTTAAATGATGTAGATGTAGTCACATACGAATTCGAACATATTCCTTTAGAATTAACTCAACACATTGAATCACAAACAGACTTATTCCCGCCATCGAGATCAATTAAAGTCTGCCAAAATCGAGCCGAAGAAAAAGCACTATTTACAAAGCTTGGCATCCCAACACCTAAATACCATATCGTAAATAATGCGAAAGAACTGAAAGCAGCAGTTGAAGACTTAGGCTGCCCTGTTGTTGCAAAAACCACAACCGAAGGCTATGACGGTAAAGGCCAGTTTGTAATTCGCTCAATCGAACAATGTAGTGAAGCATGGGATTCTATCGGCAACTCTCCAAAAGGAAAAATGACACTCATTGCAGAAGAGTTTGTTGATTTCAAGAGAGAATTATCAGTAATCGCCGCTCGCTCCAAAAATGACGACATGGTGGTTTACCCTTTAGCAGAAAACAGTCATCACGAAGGCATACTTCGCTACTCAATCGCGCCAGCACCTCACCTTAATAAAGAAATTTCTGACCAAGCAGTTACTTATGTAAAAGAGCTCATGCACGAGTTAGGGCATGTCGGCATATTAACCTTAGAGTTATTTGAAACAAAGAATGGGCTCGTAGCTAACGAGATGGCCCCCAGAGTTCATAATTCAGGACACTGGACAATAGAAGGCTGCGCGTCCAGTCAATTTGAAAATCATTTACGTGCTATCTGTGGTTTACCCCTTGGTAATACTGACGCTTATTCACCGACTTGTATGATTAATATTATTGCAGTAAAAGGTGATATCGAAAGCATAATGTCCTTACCCTATGCTCATGTCCATCTTTATGGAAAAGAAGAACGGGCAGGACGAAAACTAGGACATATTACGGTTAAAGCCGACACCTTGGAAGAGTTAAACTGGCGCGTACAAAATATCGCTAGTTTTCTTCCAGGCAGCCCAGATTTTGAGGGAAGCAAGAACGAGAAAAACTAAAGTCAGATAGGGCTTGAACTAGCCCTGTAAGTTTTAACTAGAGCACTTACAATAATCATAAATGTTCTAGTTCACTTTCTTCGAACCAATCCTCATCTTCATCTTCATACTCCGAAAGCGCTTCGGCATCATCAGAAATATCAATAAATAAACAACACTCAACCACTTCATTGTTTATTTCGAAATAACGAGCAGTCTGTACAAATTTATTTTGTAATGATTTTTGAGCCTGATCATCCGCACAAAATTGAGGCAAGCCCATTTTCAAAACACAACTGTGTGAAATCAACTTATTTTTCAAACGACCGAGAAAGCGATTAGCCAACTCTAAAATCCAATCTTTTATAAGGCTCTCATCAGCACTACCAACTGTAGGCATTGTCTGCAGGAGTAATTTTCTAGAAACATTCAAGCAAAGCATCACGCTCAACTCTTCAGAAGTCGCCTCAATATAAGCCCTATGTATATCTCCTGAGTGAGCAAGTAAACCTACTCCTTCAACTTCACACCCAAGACTTTCAAACTGCTTGATACAAGCAGAATCAAACAATTCAATAATTCGCTGTTCAGTATCCATCCCGACTCCTTTAATACAATAAAATTTCTCAGGCAATCCGCCTAGTGCCACTTAGTATAGTTGCCAAAGTAGAAAGAGGTTAAAATTTTAGAAGAACTTTCATGCAGAGCTGACCACTATTACTTTCACCCGCTTTTTACATACAACCAAGCTAGATTCACCAAAATAACGGTGTTATTATTCGCCACACAATAAAAAAATAACACACACACTTTAAACAGATGGAGAGCCTAATATGGCGATCGAACTACCAGCACTACCTTATGCAATTGATGCATTAGCACCACATATTTCTCAAGAAACTCTAGAGTTTCACCACGGTAAGCATCATGCAACTTATGTAACCAAGTTAAATGCTGCGATTCCTGGTACTGAGTTTGAAGGCAAATCACTTGAAGATATCATCAAAACTTCTAGCGGACCTGTTTTTAACAATGCAGCTCAAATTTGGAACCACACATTCTATTGGAATTGTTTGAGCCCCAATGGAGGCGGTGAACCGACTGGCCCTCTAGCAGAAGCTATAAACAGCACTTTTGGTTCATTTGCAGAATTTCAATCAGCATTTAACGACAAAGCGGTTAACAACTTTGGCTCTAGCTGGACTTGGTTAGTAAAAAATAGCGATGGTTCTTTAGAAATCGTAAATACTAGCAACGCTGGTACACCAATGACTGAAGGCCAGACAGCGGTTTTAACGGTTGACCTTTGGGAACATGCTTATTACATTGATTTCCGTAATGCTCGCCCTAAATACTTGGAAGCTTTCTGGAAGTTAGTAAACTGGGATTTTGCAGCAGCAAACCTAGCTTAAGTCAGTCTTCTATACATCGGTTGTTCGGCTTTTTAAATTCAATCGATAGTAGATACAAAAAACCAAGGTAAATACCTTGGTTTTTTATGCTTTCCACTTAGGAGCACAGTTAATTACTTCACTTTCATACCAGTATAAATATGATCCACATCAGGCTTCACTAACTCACCCAACTCCTCTTTAGTCTCTCCATTACTTTCTTTAATATGCAAATTTAGCTGCCATAACTCATCAAACTTTTCTATCGTCACAGCTCTTGTTGCCTCTTTGTTTCTTAAAATTGTTGGACGCAGAAACACAACTAAATTTTGCTTACTCAATTTGGTCGACGTACTTCTAAACAGGCGCCCTAACCAAGGTATATCACCCAATAACGGCACTTTACTTTCGCTTGTAATTTCATTGTCAGATATCAACCCCCCAAGAATAATAGTCTCACCATTATCTGCGAGTACATTTGTTTTGATCTGACGTTTCGTCGTCGTAATATCCGACCCAGCAGTAGAATCTTTAACGCCAGAAATTTCTTGCTCAATTTCTAAACGAACAAGATCTCCTTCACTGATACTGGGAGTAACAATTAATTTTACGCCGACATCCTGACGTTCAATTGTCGTAAATGGATCAGCCGTACCCGCACCAGACGAAGTTGACTGACCGGTAATAATTGGAATATTTTCACCCACAATAATCGACGATTCCTGATTATCCATAGTAATTAATTTTGGCGTTGATAATACATTAGCTGTTGCATCCCCTTCTAAAGCTTGAATCAGCGCTCCCCAGCTCACACTACCACTTGTAGCGCCTATTCCCGCCGTAATACCAGTTGAAGCACCACCAAGGCTAGTCGCATCAATACCGTCATCAGACCCGTCTGCCCCCACTAGTGCCCCTAAAATACTTGCAGCACTTATTCCAATTTCACTAAAGTTAGTAAATACGCCTGGAATTGAGCCGCCTTTATCATACATAGCCCACTGAATACCCAGAGCATTATCATTCGCATCTGAAACCTCCACAATGGCCGCTTCAATCAAGACCTGAGCACGCCGAACATCCAACTGCTCGATAACGCCATCTAGCTCCTGTATCACAGAAGGCTCTGCTCGGATTACTAAAGCATTTAATGACTCATCAGCATAAACACTTGCTTCGCTCTTTTGTTTCTTTCCTTTTGCGCCCTCACTACTAATCGACCCCATCAAACCTTTTAACAACTCCGCAAGGCCAGCAGCATCTGCATGTTTCAATCGTACAACTTTAGTCTTACCTCCAGTTGAAGAAGGTTGATCCAACTTAGCAATCAACCCTCTCATCTTTTCTCTGAAAGGCTCGTCACCACGCAATATCAAGCGATTACTACGCTGATCAGCAACAACACTGAATTTATTTGCGGCGCCTTTCCCTTTTCCTTTTCCAAGTTCTCCTGGAGCAAGCTCTTCAAGTAGCTTAACCATATCACCCACCCAAGCTTCTTTGAGCTGCACTACTTCCAACTCATATTTTGAGGGGCTATCTAACTCATCAATAATTTTACTGATACGCCTAATGTTCGCTAAATGATCACTAATTATTAGGGCATTTGCTGCCGCAACGCCCGCCAGATGCCCGTACTTTGCAACCATTGGACGAAGAATAGGAACAAGTTCAAGCGCTTTTGCATTATTAACCTGAATAACACGTGTAACAATTTGCTCAGAAGGCACTTTTCTCAAAAAACGATCGTTCTGAGCTGTCTGCTTTGCGCTGTTTTGGCGAACAATTTTAATGACATCCTGACCTGGAATAGCAGCAAAACCATGCACACCAAGCACAGCCAAAAACATTTCATAAACAGCAGCTTTATTAAGCGATGAATTTGATACTACCGTCACTTTGCCTTTAATTCGCGGGTCAATAACAAAACTATAGCCCGTGATATCTGCAATCTGAGTAACAAACGCACGAATGTCTGCATCTTTTAAATTTACTTTCCAAGTCTGTTCTTCAGAGTGAACAGCCATTGAAAACATCAAGGTAATGCAGGCAAGCGCATGCATTAAATAGCGTATTGAAGACTTCATACCGCACCACTTCTCTTTTCAAATAATTTCATGTTTTTAGTATTCTTGTAATTTTGTGTTTATCTTAAAGGATAATTAATAAAAAAGCTGGCGCCATCCCGCATAACCTCGACTTCCAAACTACCTTGCTCATATAAACTTTTCATTAAATCCTTATCCTTCTTTATGTCACCCAAAGGATTCCCGTTCACGGAACGTATTACATCGCCTTTCTGCAAGTTCAAGCCTGAAAGCATAGGGTTACCCCCTTGGTAAACATATCCACCATCATCTGAAGGCGCTAGACCAACCGAGGTTAATGCCTTCTCGGGATTACTCGATATCTGCCTAGCAGCTTCATTTATAAATTGCTCTGGTGACTCAACCCGCTCCATTGGCTTTTTATGAACAGGCGGTGCCGATTTTGCAATAATATTCTGACTAGAAGCGGCTTTATCATCAAAAGAAAGTGTTTCCAACTTTCCATTTCGCCTTAAAAGCACTCGATCACTATAAACTTCTTCCAATACGGCATTTCCAGGAAGCGTATCCCCCAAGCCATAATAATTGGCTGCCTTTCCTATCTCTTCAACTATAGCACCAGATGCGCCACCCTGCTCAGCAGTAAAGACACCTTTAAGAATTAACCTTAAGCGTGTTTTTGGAGCAGCTTTTGGTTCACTCGTTTTTATGGCGGTAACTCGACCCACTTCTCCGAACAAATGAAAGCCAGAAAGTTCGCCGGCATAACCTTGAACTTCCTTCGGTGTTAATGATGGTGACTGTGACAATACCATTGGCGCAACAGACTTAGGTTCAAACATAAACCAAACAAACTGAGCACTTAAATAAGCAGCATAAACCACCAAACAGACTAACAACCCAGCCTGAAAGGATGTAATAACTTTCTGCTCCATTTTAAATTCCAAAACTAAACCTTTTTAATAAATTAAGAGTGACCACCCTTATTGGTAAATATTTTTCTTCACTTTAAATACCACATCTTGCTCTCGCGAATTTTGTGGCCAAGCCTCATCCGATAAGTCGAGCAACCTTCGTTTTACTTTTAGCATAGCAGAGCCGCCAGAATCCAAATGACCTTCAATCAGATCAAAAGACGCCCCCGTATCACGAACACCAATATAAATATCACCATTTTCTTTTGTCTCAAGCTTACCCTTAAACATTGGCAGTGTTCGCTCATGAACCTTTCTTCCTGCAGGGTATGAAATATCCCCGCCAGACCATGACAACAAACCGCGCGCCGATCGAATTTGATTATCTACTACTTCAAGTTGAATGTTTTTAGCAACAAACGAGCCATCCAGCTTAACGCGATGCCGCCTAAATAGAGGCGTTAAATAAATCAAGTCAATATCAGCAGAAACCACTTCAATGCTCGCAGAATTCAGACCAACATTTGCTCCCAGCTCTAGAGAACCAACCTGACTATTAACCTGTACATCAATAGGTAAACCTAATGATAATAACCCCATCAGAGAAATATCCCAATCCACAATGGATTCAATTTTTTGGTAACGAACCAACGCTTTCCCTCCCCAGACAGAACCCTCAATAGCGAGCACCTTTATAGGCAAGTTTTTCCCTATTAGCTTAGAAGAAAGCGCTTGTTGCCAAACAAAATTAGCAGGTAGTGTTGCCAACAAGAATAACAGCAGACTCAGTAAAAACAGGCTTAGATATAACGCAGTCTTTTTAATCACACTTTTTATCACGTTTTGTATAATCAGGAATGGAAATTCACTACATATAAAGACAAATCAACCACCTATAAACACAACATATAAGTGATAAATACACAGCAGTAATTATCCAAGTTAACAAATCCGCCCAATTACAGACTATTTACCGAGTTAAATCTACTTTTATTAACGGTTTTTCATACCCGAGCGGGAGTACCTACCAGAACCTTGCACTAAAACACATAGTGATACCTCAAATCTGACACAAAACTACAAGGCAAAAAAAACCCCGGCAATCGCCAGGGCTCTTATTTTTAACGCGAAGGAGGATGAATTACATCATGCCGCCCATGCCGCCCATTCCACCCATTCCGCCCATATCAGGCATTGCAGGTGCAGCGTCTTCAACGATATCAGTAATCATACACTCAGTTGTAATCATTAAACCTGCAATCGAACCGGCAGATTGAAGCGCTGTACGCGTTACTTTAGCTGGGTCAAGAATACCCATATCCAGCATATCGCCGTATTCACCCGTTGCAGCATTGTAACCAAAGCTACCTTCACCCTGCTTCACTTTGTCAGCAACAACCGAACCTTCTTCACCAGCATTTTCTACAATTTGACGAAGAGGTGTTTCCATTGCACGACGTAGCAAGTTAATGCCTACAGTCTGATCATCATTTTCACCTTCAAGGTTTTCAATGGATTGCAATGCACGAATCAAAGAAACGCCACCACCTGCAACCACACCTTCTTCTACCGCTGCGCGAGTAGAGTGAAGCGCATCTTCAACACGTGCTTTTTTCTCTTTCATTTCAACTTCTGAACCAGCACCAACCTTGATAACTGCAACACCACCAGCTAGTTTAGCAAC
>CAJWBJ010000124.1 GCA_913020495.1 uncultured Oleiphilus sp. | reverse complement strand
CACCATATATAGTCACACTACCTCTCCCCTAAACTCTCCTGCTTATACCGCAACAAAGGCGATAAGAAATATTCGATCAAGCGCCGTTTTCCGGTTTTCACTTCTGCCGTTACTGACATACCGGGAGAGAAACTGACCCATTTATCGCCTATTTGAAGTTTATCCTGCTTTAGTTTTATTTGGGCGGTATACACTAACCCAAAATTTTCATCCTGAATGGCGTCCTCAGATATGGTGATTATTTCAGCATCTATCAGGCCGTATTTTGTAAAGTTAAAGGTGTCTATTTTAACTTCGGCTTTTTGGCCTTCGCTTACGAAACCGATGTCTCGGTTGAGAATCATCGCTTCGACTTCCATTTGGCTTTGTTCGGGCACGAGCACCATTAAGGCCTGCGCGGGTGTGACAACACCACCGATGGTATGCATGACTAGTTGCTGCACTTGACCGCTGATAGGAGCTGTTATTTTTTGTTGCAGGTTGCGTTGTTCCGCTTTGATAAGCTCTTGCTGTAAACCAACAATTTGTAGTTGGGTTTCTTGCAGTTGATTCAGGTTATTTTTCCATTGTTCGGAAACCAGGCTTTCTATTTGGTTTTGAATCGACTTAATTGAGGCTTGCTGTTGCTGCAGTCGGGCCTGCTGAACGATTAAGTCTTGCTCTTGTTCGATTAAATACTGCTTGTATTCAAGGTATTGTAGTTTTGAGCCGTATTCTTTTTGGCGCAGAATATCGTAGGCTTCTACCCGCTCTTTTAGTACGGGTAGTACGCGTCGTTTTTTGGTTATTTCTGCTTGGGTCATTGCTTGTTCGGCGTGCTGTTTTGCTTGCTCACTATGTAGCGTGTTGATGCGGGCAGTGAGTTCAGCCTTTTGTTGGTTTAGTAAGTTCTGCTGATTTAGGGGGAGTTTTAGCGAATTAATTCCTGCTTTCCCGGGGATGTCAGAAGGCGAGAACTCAGTAGTGACTAAAGCCGACGGAATAATGCCTAGCAGGGGGCCAGAACCCCCTAGATCTGCAACCTCTGCCACCCAGCCTTCAAAGGCTTTTAGCCTTTGCTCTGCTGCTTTAGATTCTTTTAATTCGTGCTTTAGTCGTGATACATCCGCTTGGGTTTGGGTGTTATCTAAGGTGATAAGTGCTTCGCCTTTTCTGACATTTTGACCTTCACGTACGTGTATTTGTGTTATTTTTCCCGCTTCAAGAGCTTGTATTTGCTTGATGTGTTCGCTGGGTATAATTTTACCTGTCGCTACAGCAACAATATCTATTTTGCCGAAGAATGCCCATACGACAGCAATGGTGAATAAAAGCATAATGGACCAGATAATGGCTAGTCCTAATGGAGAGGCTGGGGTGTTTTCTACCTCTAATGCAGCAGGTAAAAAATCATATAGCGTACGATCATTTGCTGTTTTTTGCTTTTTTTGTTTTTGCGTTATTTGCTCATCACTTACTCCCATTTTTTCTGTTGAAGCGGTATTCTCGTTTGCTAGGGGTATCCCTAAAGGTGACTTATTTACTGGATCAGTCATAACTTATCTCCTTTGGATTGCTTTCCCCTTTCGTCTTCTCTCCTTTTTCTTCTTCGCCTTTCACTTCTCCAAAGGTTACTGAATAGTTTGGAGTTTTTACTGTGCGATTAATATGAGTATGTTTTGTATTCGCTTCAGGATCACGAATGTTGGGTATATGGTTTTGATAAGCATTTAATTTGGCATAGTAGCCGTTTAAATCAATGAGTTCTTCATGATTACCCGATTCAACAACTCTGCCTTTTTCTACCACAATAATACGATCAGCCATGCGCACTGTTGAAAGGCGATGCGCAATAATAAATACAGTACGGTTTTTACAGATATCGTGCATATTGTCTTGAATGACGCGTTCTGACTCGTAATCCAAGGCACTCGTGGCTTCGTCAAAAATAAGTATCCGCGGATTAGTAATCAATGCACGCCCAATAGCGATACGTTGTTTTTGCCCACCCGAAAGCGATGCACCCTGCTCACCGACTACCGTATCATAGCCGTCAGGTAGCTCCAGAATAAACTCGTGCGCTCCAGCGAGTTTAGCCGCGTGCATTACTGCACTCATAGGTAAGCTTGGGTCAGACAGCGCTATATTTTCTTTCACCGTACGGTTAAACAGTATGTTTTCTTGCAATACCACACCAATCTGACGGCGCAACCATGCTGGCTCGACTTGGGCAACATCAACACCATCCACCAGCACTCTTCCACTTTCAGGCACATAAAGGCGTTGAACTAATTTAGCTAAGGTACTTTTACCCGAACCTGAGCGTCCCACAATACCAATCACCTCACCCGCTTTGACCGATAAGCTAAGGTCTTTCAGTATTTCAGGGCGATCAGGCTGATAACGAAAAGTGACGTGATCAATATCGATGCGACCTTGTATTTTAGGTAAGCTAGTTCGGTTTGGGTTATGACTTGGTTCTGCGGGCATATTTAGAATATCCCCCAAACGCTCTATTGAAATTCCCGCTTGTTGAAAGTCTTGCCAGAGTTGTACAAGCTTTAAGATTGGCGCACTTACTCGCCCTGCAATCATATTGAAGGCAATCAATTGACCCACACTAATCTCACCCGAAATAACCAAAGTGGCTCCTACCCACAAAATCAAAACTGTCACAATTTTATTGATTAACCCTGCGGTTTGGCTGGCGATGTTACCAAGGTTATTTGCCTTAAATGAAGCTGACACATAAGCGGCAAGTTGTTCTTCCCACTTACGCTGCATTTGCGGTTCAACCGCCATGGATTTAAGCGTTTCCACCCCTGAGATCGACTCAACCAGATAAGCCTGATTTTCAGCGCCACGCTTGAATTTTTCATTCAGCCGATTGCGTAGTATTGGCGTAATATAGATAGATAAAATGATATAAAGCGGAATGGACCCTAGAACAATCCCCGTTAAGGTAGGACTATAAAAATACATGACCGCAAAGAAAATAAACGTGAAAGCGAGATCTATCACTAATGTCAGAGCAGAGCTGGTGATAAATTCCCGTATTGTGTCGAGTTCTCTCACTCTAGCAACAGTATTACCAACTTGGCGGGAGTGAAAAAATGAAATTGGTAAATGCATTAAATGGCTAAATAATTTTGCACCTAAGGTAACATCCACCCGATTAGTGGTATGAGAAAACACATAAGTTCGGAGACCGTTCAATAAAATGTCAAACACCGACATCACTACCAAACCAAAACAAAGCACATCCAAAGTAGTAAGGCCTTGGTGAACCAATACTTTGTCAATAATGACCTGAAAGAACAGAGGTGTGATCAGTGCAAAAAATTGAATAAAAAAGGAAGCGATGACTACCTGCAGCAGGATTTTTTTATACTTAAGAATAGCTGGGATAAACCAACTAATATCAAACTTGCCTGACATACCCGGCAAAACTGAGCGCTTGGTAACTAGAATCACATCGCCAGACCACAATTCTATGAATTCAGCATACGTTAAAATAGTCGGGCTTTTGTGGTCTGGATGCTGAATTAAAACCTGCTGTTCTGCCTTTTTCCTATCTTGCGCTTCTTCTACGACAACCCCTTCTGAAATTCGGGCCATAATAAAATAAGCACCATCTTTAGTTTTTCCTATTGCTGGAAACGCTAACTTCTCTAATTTTTCTGGTTTGACGATTAGAGACTTTGCTTTGAGCTTTAAATGCCGCGCTGCAATGATAATTTCCTGGTCACCCCAGGTTTTATCATGGCTGCCGTAATGGTGAGCTAACTGACTTCGGTCAGCGGCAACTTGATGAAAGCGTGCAACCATAGATAAACACGCTAAACCCGTGTCCAGATGATTAGTTTTAGCTTCACTTTCTTGACTTTTTTTCTCTTGATACGATTGAGACACTACGAAATCCATTTCATAATTCAAACCGTTAAAGCTATCAAACAGCATTCAACTTGACGATTACAAAGCTAAGAATCAAGGTTTCAATTAAGTCATTGAGATACAAAAATAATGACTACGAATTGCCATCCTTGTCAATACGTTCACTGGGTAACCATTAGAAGTAATAATTTAATGACATTGGTTTTTTGTTTAAATTCCAAACCAGTTAAATGTCTAACCTGTTGAGTTAAGACTTTGGACATCGTATTCTGTAGTGAGAAAGAATTAAAGTTGTAACAACAACCACTTGTAAAAATAGATGCATTATTATTCGATATTGACGCTTCAGATCTAAAATTAAAACAACACAAAAAAGTCGATATTGAATATAGAGATACTGACGCAACAAACATATGACTAACTCATACTGTTTTTTGTTGAGTGCTCTAATTATTTAAAATGCAAATTTAAAACTCGTAGCTATACTTTAAGTAGCGACTTATCGTAAACATTAATATGCTAAGAGCGCTTTGTGCGACTTAAACCGCTGTCTTTTAGGCGGAAATCTTGTTCTTTTATGGCTATTTGGGTATTAAAACAACTATCGTGCAGAACTCTCACCAAGTATTTTATATCTAACCGGCAATTTAACGGAGCCACCCTATCTTTGTTTAAAGGTTTAATCACAACAGACTACAACAACATTAATTTTATTCTAGCACTGCTACTAGTCCTTTGTGCCTCTTCATCTATACATGCATTACCTAATGATTCTATTGATGCAACAACGATAAACGAACGATTAAACTTACTCGCACATACATCCTATTTTATTGATCACTCTCATCAATTCAACATTCAGGATGCACAACAAATTGATAACAATGAATGGTTCAATAACAACGGTACATCGCAAAACTTCGGCCAAATTAATGCGCCGATATGGTTTAAATTTAAACTTAAAAACATTAAAGAAAATAAAGAACAATTATTCATTGCATTAAACTATCCACATCATGATTTCATTGATGTTTTCTATATTGACAATAAAAACCTCATTAAAGAAATAAACACAGGCGATCACCTCAACTTTGAAACACGAAATAATGATGAGCCTAATTTTATTTTCCCTGTCCCTACAACCCATAATTCTTTAGATATATATCTATCAATCAGCTCCGAAGGCTTATTGAGAATGCCGCTTTACTTAGCAACTCAAACGCAGTTAAACAAACAAACCAAAAACTTCAATTTTGTCGCAGGGATATATTCAGGCTCAATTTTGATAATGCTAGTTTTCAACCTTTTTATCTTTCTCACAGTGAAAGATAAAAGTTATTTTTATTACCTGCTTTACATTATTTCTAGCGCATTATTTCAACTGTCACTCACAGGTTTGGGGTTCCAGTACTTATGGCCAGACAACCCTTTGTTCAATCAATACGGCATCATTATTTCAGCCATACTTATGGCAGTAAGCGCAGTAGTTTTCATGCAAAGGTTCTTGGGGTTAAGCTACGAAACAACCAGAAACGATTTTATTTGGATCAACTTCTTGATCGGAAGCTTTATATTAATAGGTTTAAGCGTCTTAATTTCTTATCACTTCGCCCTTAAACTACTTTATATTGGCGCCTCAGTCATGGTTATCACAGGTTTCTATATTGGCGTTAAATACTGGCTAAAAGGTGTCAGATCGGCCCGGTTTTTTGCACTCGCCTGGTTTAGCTATATGTTTTTTGTCATTCTTTATCTATTAGATTCCAAGCAATTCATCAACTCCAGTTTATTAACCGAGTACTCATTAGCGATTGGTTCTGTAGTGGAACTATGCCTGCTCTCTATCGCTTTTGCAGACAAACTGAATAGCGAAAAGGATCTTCGGGTTAAAGCTCAAGATGCGCTATTAGATATTCAAATAAAAATGAATCAGGATTTAGACACGCTCGTTAATAACCGAACCGTTGAGCTAGAAGAAGCTAATATTAAGTTAAAGGCCTTGAGCGTGACAGATGGTTTAACGCAACTAAAAAATAGATATTATTTTGATCAGGCTTTCAAAAAAGAATTCAAACGCGCCATACGTGAAAGGTGGCCTTTTTCCATCATTATGATAGACCTTGACCATTTCAAAAAAATTAACGATGAATACGGACACTTATTCGGTGATTACTGCTTAACTAAATCTGCTTTATTGATTCAATCTGTCATTCACCGCCCCTCTGATACCGTTGCACGGTATGGTGGTGAAGAGATTGCCATTTTATTACCCAACACTTCACTTGATGGCGCAATGAAGCTAGCAGAGATAATAAGAGAGCATTTCCGTGAAACCGAGTTTTCTAATTCAGGCATTAGTCGATTTCTAACGGTTAGTTTAGGTGTTTCAAGCGGAACCCCAACACCCGATAGTATCGATAAAGCCCTCAATCTATTAGATATTGCCGACCAATGCCTGTATAAAGCCAAAGAAAATGGTCGCGACCAAGTTGTCGGACTTAAATGTAATTTTTGAGATATTACAAAATATGTTTACTGGAATCGTACAAGGCATTGCGAACATTCAAACAATTCATACAGGAAACAACTTTAAAACGCTTACTATCAAGTTTCCAAAAAATGGTTTAACCAACATTCAAAAAGGTGCAAGCATTGCTATAAACGGTACTTGCTTAACGGTCACTCATCATGATGCTGAAAATAACCTAGCCAGCTTTGACGTAATTCAAGAATCACTTAGCGTCACAAACTTGGGCACATTAAAAGCAAACGATAGTGTAAATTTTGAACGCGCAGCAAAATTTGGAGATGAGATTGGCGGGCATTTAATGTCTGGCCACATTCATATCTGCACGAAGATCAAACGCATTACAAGAACTGAAGATAATTGTAGTATTTATTTAGAAACACCTGATGAGTTTAAACGCTATTTACTGCCAAAAGGCTTCGCCGGATTAAATGGATGCAGCTTAACATTAGGTGAAGTCAACGATGAGACCTTCTCAGTACACCTGATACCTGAAACTCTCTCGATGACCACGTTTGGTCAATGCACGGAAGGAGAGTTAATTAATTTAGAAGTGGACAGCCAGACGCAATCTATCGTTGATACCGTTACACGAGTTTTAAAAGAGACCAAGAAAATTTAGAAACTAAACGAAAAAAGGTGCGATAAACGCACCTTTTTCAAAGAAACAAATACAATTTAGTGTGCCGAGATAACCAGTGAAGTATCTTGTATAAGGAAATCAGTGAAATAAACCTCACCAATAGTTTCACCGGTATCACCGAAAGAAATATGAGGTAAATCCCAATCCATTCTGACGTTTATATCGTAAATAGCTTGGCCATCAACGTAGTCACCAGTGCCTGCCACTAATTTACTGGTATTACCAAGAATACCACTCGCCGCAGCTATTTTACTCTTAAAGCTAGCGTAACCAAAGGAACCCAAGGTATCTTGACCACGTTCGTTATGAATTCTCATATCACGAAGTGTAAGTTGTGGGTTTTGTGCAAATAATGGAATGACCGGATTGCTCACGTTATTGGTAGTATCAATATCCAAGTCTTCAATTCGGAATTTCAAATCAAGTTCAATATATGAATCAGCCAAATCAATATCTTCTGGCTTCCCAGCAGAGCCAGAAACAGACGTATCATGAAAGCCATTACCATTATTTCTTAAGATAATATCAAAATAACCAAGAAAACCCTGAACAGAAAAGTTCTTACTGATGGCTGTTTCAATTGATCCATCAGAGCTTCGTATACCAAACTCGCCTTGCTGCATATGAAAGTCAATTGAGTTTTTCATTGCCAGTAAATTCGTTGCCTGATCAGCAGGATTTGCAGGAACAGAAAAATCTATCCCAAAATCTTGTGATGTAATATGTATAACCAAGTCACCATCATTAAAGTCTTTACCGTACCCACCAAGACCATCATTGTATTCTGTTAAAGCCCAGGCAACATCTGTTTCAGTCGCATCCAGATAACCCATATTTGCTAACTTAGCCACATCAGAGAAGCCTATACCGAGAGTTTCTGCACCATCGGTAGAATCAACTGTTGCTCTGATATTATCCATTAAACCACCACCAATGCCTGACAAGGAGTAGTCCTTCCAGTACATGGAGCCAGCATCGACGTATTCAAACTCTGCAATTGTAATTTCTGTTTCAACATCAATGGTCAGGCCGGCCTTCCCCGTCACTTTCGATAACTCGCCTTCATCCAACCACTTAAGCTCGGCAAAAGACAACGAAGGAATAATAGACGCAGCTAGTACAGATAAAAATAAAGGCTTTAACTTTCCTTTCTTCTGGCTAGTGTTTTGATGCTGAATAAACATTTTTTACATCCAATAAAAAAATAGAATCTTTAAATTTAGCTAGCCTTGTTTTGACATAAATTAAAAAAACGCGACCAACAGTCACAAACTATCACATAATGTTACATTCAACAAACAGCGAAAGTGTCATCAAGCAGTAAATGTGACTTAGTTCAAATTCTAGGGTGTTTATTCTAATTCTATTTATTAGACTTGTTTCATTCTTCAGATCTTTGATTATTTAGTTCAAAGTTTTTATCGCTAGCGTTTGCTAGAGTGGACTCGCCCTTGTACCCCAAGGGCTTTTTTTTGCCTGCGATTTATACAACAAAGGTATTGCATAAATAAGGCACGGTTACTTCGGAGTTTTTTTTACCGGAGCTCAGTTCTTTTATGACTGTTATCGATAAAACAATGGATTCCGGTGAAAAGCGAACCTGAATGACAAAGTAGTTTAAAAAACGAACTATGGTGCAAAGCGCTCAACAAATTAAGCTATGTCGTATAACTCAGTTAGTCATTATCGAAAGGTTTTATACACCTTGAATTTTGTGTTCTCGACTAAAATATCACAGCGTTCAAAAGTATCTTCTATGATCTGGGCATACTTTAAAAAACTATTGGCAACTAAAAGAAATGGCGCGTGTTTTGACATTTTATCCTTGGCACCACGTATAAAACCTTCAGTTGTTCTATATTCTGTTGCAACACCTGAATGAAACGGAGGATTACTCACCACACCATTCACCCTTCCCTGCACATCTTTCCAACCATCACTTGGGTAAACTTTTGCGTCAACCTTGTTCAACACACAGCTTCGTTTTGCACACTCCAACGCAAGAATATTTATATCAACCATTTCCAGTTGAACAGAAGGATTAAGAAGCTTCGTATAAATACCTACCACACCACTACCGCAACCAAAGTCCAATACCCGCCCATCTAATCGAGAGAACATATTTTGAAGTAGTAATTCCGTACCGATATCTAATTGACCAAAACTGAACACTCCAGGAATGCTCACTAACTCAACAGCAATATCGTTAATTTCAATATTATAGCTTTCAACCCAGTCGTCTAAGCAGAAATCAGCTGCACTTTGTTCTAACGAGACCTGCCAAAGTTGGCAATGTTTTGCAGAGTCAATTTTACTGTTATTTGAACCTAGTGCATTTAAACGCTTTGCAGCACTTTCGATACCGGATTTCTTTTCGCCAACCAGATAAATGCTTGCGCCTTTAATCAACATAGGCGTTAAAAAAGCCAAAACCAAGTCGAGTTCTTTTTTAGACTTAGGGACGAAGATAATCACCGCATCATAAACTTGAGACTCAGTTTGTGAACATGAATATTCGATCCGTTCACCTAATGATGCTTGATGTGACTGAAAGACTCTGTAATCAAAGGTAATGACTTTCTTAGGGTTTAAATAAGATAGATCATCACCTTCAGGTGGACCAAAAATAAGTAAATTTTCATACTCAGAGAATTGATCAGCATTTCTTTCAATTGATTTTGAACGGAGTTTGGTACTTTCAGATGTTACTGGCATTTAGTTCTCTTTAGTTTTAGAGGGCGCTTTTTCAAAGGGCATAAGTTCAATTTCTTTTTCAACTGAGCTGTAATGAAATCTCAGATTTCTATAATAACGCTCTGCAATAATTACATTTTCTGGCACTTCAAATCTTCTTACTGCCCGTATTGCATCAAGAACAGAGACATCCAATATTTTATCACCGCTCTCTCGATATACATAAGAATTAATTAAGTGTCCTTTTGTATTAAGCTCAATCTTGATTATACCTAATAATATACGATTTCCTTTATAAGGATTAATCCAAATAGACATTACTTGTTTATTCATTCTTTTTAGAAACTTATTTGCCAACTTTAATTCTTTACTTTTCTTCTCACTAAAAGGTTGCGGGACATTTACATCACTCAATTGGTTATCTGCCAGCATCATAATGTTTCCAGGGGT
>CAJWBJ010000123.1 GCA_913020495.1 uncultured Oleiphilus sp. | reverse complement strand
GCGCCCTGCTCGTCATTATCCTCTAGAAACAGGTCTACATTGGTGATGATATCTTTTTGCAAATTATTGAGATAATTAACAACAGATTTATGTTCACTGTATTTCTTAATTAAAGATTCAACAAGGTGGCTTGAAACGCCTAGTACAACCTCCTCATTTAAAGCTTGCTGCTTATCAGAAATTTCTTGCTCCCATGTCACTATTTTTCGAATAGTGCTACGTAGTTTGAGCTCAAGTTTATTTATCACCTCTTCAAATTTATTTTTTTCATCCTCGGTCAGGGCTTCAAAACTGGCAGCGGTATGTGCATCATCACCATCCATTGCCGTTAACCGATAACCCCCTGGTGTTGTCAAACTCAGCTTGATTTTTTTCCGTCTCGCTTGATTTGACAACTTATCCAGCGCATTTTCTTGCAAGGTCGCATATTCATTTTTTAGTGCTTCTGTACGTTCAAAATAGCTATCTGTATCAAAAGCTTGTGGAATACCTCTCACTAAACGCAATATTAACTTTTCTACCCCCTGCTTTAACTTCAAGCCCATCCCAACTGGAAGTTTTAAAACCTCAGGAGAACGAGGTTCATTAAAGTTTGCAACATAACACCAGTCATAAATTGTATTTGTTTTCTTACGCTCACGATCCAGATAACGAAGAATCATGGTTCTTTTACCTAAACCATTACGACCAACAGCATAAATGTTGTAGCCGGTATCCGGCATTGCCATGGCAAAACGAACAGCCTCCTGAGCACGTGATTGGCCAACAATTTCATTTAAGGGGGCGAGCGATTTACTTGTCGTGAATGGCAAGTCATTTAACCGGCAAGTGGAATAGAGTTGATCAACTGATAAGAGAGTCACGGTACATCCTTTAAATATATATATTCTTAATAGTATAACGGGGTATTAAAATAACGCTCGAAACCAATGGCCTTATTAGCATTTTTTACTTTCAAAAATTAATAGTTATTAATAGTGTTGAATAGTTTCTATCTATTAAAAAATATACGCCTCAAAAAGTTGATTTTAACTAGGCGAAACGTTTAACATTATCTGCTTAATTGCCCCCTAAAAATACTGAAGGCAAACATTAATTTAATAGCATAATGGAACATAACTATTAACCCTTTACATAACATCAAGCTTGTTAATTGGGCAGAGCGTCGAATTAAACTTCGACATAAAGCGCCCGATTTAAATATTTCAATAAAATCTGTCGGATTGACCAAATGGTTCAAACCTTCACTCGACGTCTTTTGCCTTGATATTAATCGTTATGGAATGGCGATTAAATCAAAGAAATTATTTAAACCAAAAGAGAAAATTATCGTTGCATTCAAAGGCAAGTACATTTCACAATCCAACGTATCCGCCATTGTCACAGAATGCACTAAAGTAAAGAATAAATACCGCATCAGTGTTGTTTTTAGTTACGCATTAGAAAGCAAAGATTATTGCCGAAAAACAGATAACGCTTTATCAAGAATTGAAAGCATATATAGCAATAGCCATGAAAAGAAACACAAACACGTTAGCTAAGCTGATTTAAGAAACCCAAAGACATTAACCTGCTATATTATTTAAATAGCAGGTTAAACAAGCACTAATTCAAACGAAAATGAACTCCCTACATTGAGTTCGCTATGTACAGTTATTTCACTATGATGTAATTCAACAATTCTACGCGTAATCGCCAAGCCCAAACCACTATTAGTTCGTAGCCCTTGAGCGCTATTTTCTGCTCGATAATGCGCCTCGAAAATATGAGGTAAATCTTTAGATGGGATACCACAACCATTATCTTTTACGGTTAATTTAAGTTTTTGGGCAATCACTTCCATTTCTACGGATACCTCCCCACCCATTTTACTATGCCGAATAGCATTTTCGAGTAGGTTTGTAAAAACCCGTTCCATTTTTTCAGTATTTGCCATCACTATGAGTGATGGATCTTTAGGGTTTACATCTAAAACTACGCCCTTTTTATCTGCTTCAATCGCTAATTTTTGTATCACATCTTGTGCTAACTCTGCGATGGAAACTGGCTCTAGAATTAATTCGGCATTTTCTGCATCCAGATGCGCTAACTCAAATAACTGTTCAACAAGACGATTAATATGCTGTGCATTGTTTGCAGCAATTTGAATCAGCTCTGCACTTTCTCTTTCACTTAAATCTCCCTGTTTCAATTGCCATGTTTCCAAATATCCCTGCAATGCAGCCAAAGGTGTGCGTAAGTCGTGTGACACATAGGAGATCAGTTCACGCCTTAATTCATCGATTGTTCTTACTTTCTCATACTGTTGCTTTAAGGTACTCGCCATTTCATTAAAAGTAGTGCCTAAGCGATGTATTTCATCTGTTGAGTTTTTATCCCAAACCGAGCTTGGCAATTTGCCTTGCTCAAAGCCGTCAGATCGGAACAAACGCATATCAGTCGCAAGACGCCTTATTGGGCGTGTCAGCATTGCAAACAGAAGCAACACGACAACCAGGCTAAAAAATAAAGTTGCAATAAACCCCCAGAAACTTAGTTTAATAATGTGGCTATTTTGTAAGAGGTCAACAACACCATCATAAATTTCACCACCAATAATGATATAAAGGTAAGCGATCAGCACGTCGTTGTCTTTTATTTCAGCCACTGAAAATATTTTCTTTCGATAAGATGAACGAGGATCATCCCCTACTATGGGTAAACTCTTTTCTCCGGAAAGAAACTGTCGTATTGGTGTTAGATCCACCTGCATCCGTTTGATTTTTTCATCATCTGCTGAATATGTGGTTACACGACCCTCAGGAGTTACAACATAAAGTTCAAAGCTTGGGCCTAGAATCATCATAGAATGAAAGGTGTGCTCAAGTGCAACACGGTCGACCTCCCCATCTTTGAGCAAACTATCATCATGAACAATGTGCTCTGCTAATTCGAGGTGTAATTTTTGCTCAATTTCACTCTGATAATTGCTCGTTAACTGTTGAACCAGCGCGGTTAATAGCAAAGCAATCAATGAAAAGCTAATTAACAAACCTAAAACAAGCTTGCTGTAAAATGAGTCCAGCCAGCGACTTTTTAATTGAGCATTAGAATCACTCATTTTGTTTTTCCACGTCAGTAAATTTGTAGCCTACTCCCCAGACGGTTAGAACATATTCGGGCTTGGAAGGGTCTTTTTCTAATTTGGTGCGTAAGCGGTTTATATGTGAATTTACGGTGTGTTCGTAACCTGCATGCTGATAACCCCAAACTTTATCTAATAACTGACTACGACTAAAAACCAACCCTGGCTGCTGCGCCATATACAGCAACAAATCAAACTCGGTACTTGTTAGCTCAATTGATTGTCCATTTAAATGAACTTGACGCTTATTAACCTGAATTTCTAAATTACCAAATTCTAGCGTATCTTTGCTTGCTATCTGTGCACTCTTGGTGAGCATATCGACACGTCTTAGCATCGCTTTAACACGAGCTTGTAACTCACGGACGCTAAAAGGTTTCGTCAGGTAGTCATCTGCTCCCATCTCCAGGCCTACGACACGATCGGCTTCTGAATCTCTGGCGGTTAACATAAGTATTGGGGTAAAGTTATCTGCAGAGCGAAGTCGACGACATACTTCCAAACCATCCATTTCAGGTAACATGACATCTAATACAATTAGATTGAAGTTGTCATTCATTGCCATTTCAAGACCACGAGAACCGACATCACAACTTTCAACCTCATAACACATATCTCGTAAATTCATTGATACCAATTTATTTATATCAGGATCATCTTCGATAACGAGAATTTTATTTTTCATAAGTTATGGCCTTTTAAATCTCAGATACTTCAAGAACTAAAGTCTATTCAGCAATATAGTGTTATTTAATAGCATAGATTGTTTCGCATAAAACAAAAATCCCTTGCTCATAAATTTATGAGCAAGGGAAATATTTTTATGGGGACTTTGCACGAGCTAAATCGTTGTCATTTAATCTGAGCCCTGTTCTTTTAGAGCAATTTAGGCATATCAAAATAGATTCCGGTTGAAGAGCCACCGGAATGACAAGGTGATTTAATCAAAGTACTCATAAAGCAAATTAAAGCTTACTCAGTACGTTTAAGTACAAGCTTTGCAACGGGTGCATCGAAACTATGTGAAGAATCAAGAACTGATTCAGCGTATCCATCAGCATTCGTAACAACCCCTGAGTGTCTCGCTACAACGTCTACGTCATCACGTGCAACATTAAACCCTTCACCGTTATCAGCTGGCCCTGGTATTGTGCCAACCAATTCGTTATTTGCTTCAGTGCCTGCATCATATACAGGTAGCAAAACAGTCACTTCATCACCTATCTCAAGACTAGTAAGATCAAAGCCATGAAAGCCTGTAAATGCATCATTAGTATTAATAAGCATTGTAGCAATCGTAAGCTCCATTTCATCATTTAGTATGCTTTCGATCTCCAAAGTGCCTGATTCACCTGAGAAAATTGGAGCATCACCTGATACTGTCACATATGCACCTGCAGCGGTTGCCTCACTGAAAAACCCCGCTGTGGCACCACCCTCTGCTAACATTTCAAGCCCAAGACTTGATTCAGTCCCTATTGACCATGCAGTATAGTTTGCGCCATGTATAGAAACCGCCAAAGGTGAAAATGGCTGATTGTTAGTTAAATTACTCACAGTCAATTCATAGCTTTGTGTGACTACAACATCTTTCATTACGTCATCATTGTCACTATCACTACAAGCACTGATAGTAAGCAGTGAAAATACTGAAAAACCTATTCCAAAATATTTTTTAATACTCATAGCTGGCTCTCCTTATTTAACGGTTACAACAACTTTTGCAACAGGGTTCAACCAGCGGTGGATGCGGCTATCAACATCACTAACACCACCTGCGTTATCGGTATCACCAACATTACCGCGATGAATATGTACTGTCTGGTTTGACTCCGAAGTTGTGACGCCTGAAGCACCCGTACCACCATTTGCACCCGGATTTGCTGGAATACCGACTACACCTACAGCGCCGCCACCATTTACTATTTCATCATTAACTTCAGTACCTGCATCGTAAGCATTTAGAAAAAGGGTATAAGTTCCTGCTTCCTCTGGAATAGCCCATGAATCCAAGCCAACAAAACCATCATTTGTCGGGAGTAACATCGCCGTAATTGACAAATAGCCATTTGAACCAGTATTTAGATCACTTACTGTTGTTGAGCTTGAAGGTGATAATAATCCCGCCGCTGGGTTTTCTGAATTGACCGCGCCTAATGCTTCACTTGCAGTAACTAAACCTGAGATATCGCCTCCTTCAGCCATTGCAGTTAACTCGCTAGTAGCACTCTCACCAGACTCAAACAGATGCAATGAATTATCATGTGCACTTACCAATAAAGGGGTGAAAAACATCCCTTGGGTCAAGTTAGTTACCTTGACGTCAAGCACCTGAGCAGAGGCTATACTTGAAGCTAGCAATAGAGGTAGAGTAGAAATAGCTAATATTGAATTTGTTTTCATTATCGTTCCTTTTCATTGTATTTAATTGACGATGAGAAGTTTACGAGACGAAAATCATGGAAATTTCACGAACTTATAACAATTTTATCACGACATATCATGATTCAATAAAACCTGCCGACTATCTCTTTTCATTGAAGGTTGATAGGTGAATACTAGGACTTAGCAAATACATAAATCAGAAAGAGGTATTACTGATGCTCGATAACTTAAAATTCAAAAAGTCCCTATTTATCTTCTCCATACTAATGGCTACTGCCGCATACATTCATTCCGCCCCAAACATGACTTCGGGGATGGTTAAGGGTGCTGAACCTACACATAGTCACCAAACTATGGACATTGCAATGAATTCTGAACACAGCTATCACAAGCCTTCCGATAAAATACTACGCGAGAAGCTAACTAGTCTTCAGTATAAAGTAACTCAAAAAGAAGCGACTGAACGCCCGTTTGACAATGAATACTGGGATAATAAGAAGGCTGGAATTTATGTAGACATAGTCAGTGGCGAGCCCTTGTTTTCATCTAAAGATAAATATAAGTCCGGAACGGGCTGGCCTAGCTTTACCCGCCCTATTAATGCTGAGTTCATCGTAGAAAAAGAAGATAGTCATCTTTTTTATACTCGCACCGAACTTCGTAGCAAATACGGTGACTCTCACTTAGGCCATGTATTTGATGACGGCCCTCAGCCTACAGGTTTACGTTATTGCATCAACTCAGCGGCCTTGAAATTCATTCCTGTTGAAGCATTAGCTCAAGAAGGCTATGAAAATTTGCTGGTTGAATTTTAAATCTGGTTAAAGCCGCTTATTCGTAGCGGCTTATTTTAATATTCATAAAATTTCACGTAAGCACAATTCAATACAGACTGCCCTGCCTCTTACAAATACAAGTTTAAAAAATCTTCAAGTTAAGCGAATCAATTTTAAATGATGATAGCTAGATCTCAATGTTCATTTTTTAATAAGATTAGAATGACGAAATAGTTAAATAACATTACAATTCGCTCGTAATTACTTATTCCCACAGGCTATTTTTTTATGAACATTAATTCAAATCTAACGATGGTTAAATACATCCCCGTAAAGCTACGCTTAGTTTTGGCCACAGTTATTGGATACCTACTCACAACAAGTAGTGCTTTTGCTGACTTTGAACAAGATACTAATAAAGATATCGTTTCGGTCGGCGCTGGCATTAAAGTCTACTCAGCACCTTACGGTGGCCAAAATGGTTATACCGAACCATTTCCAACAATTGAAATTGAACTCAACCGATTTTTTGTTAAAGGTTTGATGGCGGGTTATCGTTTTTACGATCACAAACGCGTTTCACTTGGCGTGGCAGCCAATTATGGGCGTGAATTTTTAGATCTTAATGATATAAATGATAAGAACCAGAAACTATATTATGGAATTGAAGAGCGCGACGCTGCTGTCGAAATTGGGTTTGTTGGCCGGTTTTATTCACGCGTAGGTTTAGTAGAAGGTACTTTTTTTAAGGATATTTCTGATACCCATGATGGCACTCGCTCTAGCTTAAAGATATCGCGTCCGATTCCTGATACTGGAAACTGGACACTGGTACCTAGTTTTTATGTGAATTATTACAGTGAGAAGTTTAATAATTATTATTACGGTGTTTCAAAAGCAGAAAATGAAGCGGGACTTGCTATTGCCGTCTCTAAATCAGAAATTGTGGACGATCCTTTTGAATTCAGTAGGTTGATCAGACCTACTTACTCACCAGGAAATAGCGGCCATGTTGGCTTTGATCTCGATATTAAATATGCATTCACTGAGAATGTTAAGCTTATTGCGAATATTGCGATTGAAAAATTTGCAGGTGAAATTGAAACAAGCCCATTAACTGAAGACAATGAACTTATTACTACCGTTATTGGTTTAGCATACGAATTTTAATATTTTTTAATAGGCTGCCTTCAAAGCAGCCCTGCTTTGCTTTAGAAAGACATCAGAAAAGAATGGCATTTACTTAAGATCAAAAACTGCATTGTTTGTCAATCCACGGCCACCTAATCCTCCGTCATTCCTGCGGTTAAGGTGAATTGCGCAGCAAGAGAAAATCGTTTGAGCGGGAACCCAGCTTTAGCAGTACCTCATGGATCCCGGCTCAAAGCACTACCGGGATGACAGTTATGAGGAGTATCTAGCTTAAGTAAGTGCCATTCACATTACAACAGCTTAGTTTGCGTTAAGACTCTGCAATACCACTGATGATACGTCGAAGCCATTGATGGCCTGCATTATGATGTAGCAAAGGACTCCAAGCCATTTTTAATTCAAACTCGGGTATTTCGAAAGGAGGGTCTTTTAAAACTAACTTTGAACTTTCACTTTTTAGTTTTGCTGCTCGGCTTGGTAGTGTTGCGACTAAATCATGCTGTTGAGCAAGCAACATAGCCACCTGATAATGGCGAGTGAATACGCTTATATTTCTTTTTTTTCCAATTTTACCTAATGCTTCATCAACCCAGCCTAAGCGTTGCACATCTTCAGGGTCTACACCGACCCCCACGCCAAAGCCTGTTTTACTTACCCAGATGTGATTTGCTAATAAGTAATTCTCTAGATTGAAGCCTTGAACTAAAGGGTTCATAGGGCTCATTAAACAAGAAAAAGTATCTGACCAAAGCGTTTTTTGATGAAAAGATTGTGGCAAAGTTTCAAAGCGGTTGATCGCCATATCAACGCGACCTTGCTCAACATCCTCAAAAGAAACGTCACTTGGAGTAAGCACATCAAGCGTGATGTTAGGCGCTTGCCTCCTAACAACACTCAGCACAGCAGGAATAAGCGTTGACTCTGCATAATCACTTGCCATTACCCGAAATACACGTTTACTGTCTAAGTCAAAATTTCGATCTGGTTGTATCACTTTTTCTATATTGAACAGTATACTTCGTACTTCCGGTTTAAGCTTTAGCGCTAACTCTGTCGGCGCCATACCATCACTGGTCCGAACTAATATAGGGTCTTCGAATAACAAACGCAGGCGTTTAAGTCCATTACTCATTGCAGGTTGCGTAATACCTAAATGACTAGCTGCTTTAGTCACATTCTGCTCGCGCAACAGTACATCAAGATGCACGAGTAAATTTAAATCTATTCGCCCTAAATCCATTTTTCAAAACCTAAGCTATGGAAAGACAGGTGCGCTGTTGCACCTATCCTATTTCACCTGACTATGAATTGATGACCACCATGAACTTGATGACCACCTTGTCTTGAACATTAAACTTCTTGGTAAATTTCACTACCTGATTCTTTGAACTTTTCTGACATTTCATCCATACCTTTTTTTGCCTCAAGATCATTTGCGTAATCGCGTACTTCCTGTGAAATTTTCATTGAGCAGAATTTAGGACCACACATAGAACAAAAGTGGGCAACTTTAGCTGAATCTTTTGGTAAGGTTTCATCATGGTATTCACGAGCTGTATCCGGATCGAGAGCAAGATTAAACTGGTCTTCCCACCTAAACTCAAAACGTGCTTTTGACATTGCATTGTCATGAATTTGCGCACCAGGGTGACCTTTTGCCAAATCAGCGGCATGAGCTGCAATTTTGTAGGTAATCAAACCTTGCTTCACATCATCCCGGTTGGGTAAACCTAAATGTTCCTTAGGCGTTACGTAGCAAAGCATTGCACAACCATACCAGCCAATCAGTGCAGCACCAATGCCCGATGTAATATGGTCATAACCTGGTGCAATATCGGTAGTCAGCGGACCTAACGTATAGAATGGAGCTTCGTGGCAATGTTTGATTTGCTCATCCATATTCTCTTTAATCATATGCATTGGTACATGGCCAGGGCCTTCAATAAAGACCTGTACATCGTGTTCCCAAGCTACTTTACACAGTTCACCCAAGGTTTTAAGTTCAGCAAATTGTGCTTCATCATTTGCATCAGCAATTGAACCCGGACGCAAACCATCACCCAAAGAAAAACAGACATCATACGCTTTCATGATCTCACATATTTCTTCAAAATGAGTATAAAGAAAGCTTTCTTCATGATGTGCTAAGCACCATTTAGCCATGATAGAGCCACCACGACTCACGATTCCAGTGACACGTTTGGCAGTCATCGGTACATAACGTAACAGCACACCCGCATGTATCGTGAAGTAATCAACCCCCTGCTCGGCTTGTTCAATTAAAGTATCTCTAAATAGCTCCCACGTAAGGTCTTCCGCTACACCTCCGCACTTTTCTAGTGCTTGGTAAATTGGCACTGTACCGATGGGCACCGATGAGTTACGTATTATCCATTCACGTGTTTCATGTATGTTCTGGCCAGTCGATAGATCCATAACTGTATCGCCACCCCATCGGGTAGACCAGACTGTTTTTTCTACTTCTTCTTGGATCGAAGAGGTGACAGCTGAATTTCCGATGTTGGCATTTACTTTCGTTCGAAAATTGCGCCCAATAATCATTGGCTCTGTTTCAGGGTGGTTGATGTTATTGGGAATAACGGCCCTTCCGCGAGCCACTTCATCACGAACAAATTCAGGCGTAATCATTTTAGGGATCGCAGCACCAAAACTCATACCGGGGTGTTGGTTTTCCAATGCATCATCTAACTGGGTTTCGGATAAGGCCAAGTTTTCACGAATGGCTATATATTCCATTTCAGGTGTAATGATACCTTGGCGAGCATAATGTAATTGAGTGACATTGTTATCACCTATAGCTCGGCGAGGTTGGCGCTTATATTCAAACCGTAAGTTTTCTAATGCTATATTTTGATCTCT
>CAJWBJ010000122.1 GCA_913020495.1 uncultured Oleiphilus sp. | reverse complement strand
CCAATTTTTCTTTCGACCAATGAACAAGGGCTTCGCAGCCTGCAACCATCTATGCACTTTACATAGTTGATTACTATACATAGGGGTCGCTATGGATAGCTATGCATACCAACCCATAACAGCCTGTCGAGAAATTACTTTTACGTGTAATAATGCCAAGCTAACTTGGTGCAAATATTCTAGAGCTGAAAAATTTGTCAAAACTGGATTGCAATATCTGCCCCTTTCTTTACCAGCCATTAAAACTGTCTTAGCCCACCCTAACATTGCCACAACCGCTCGATGCTTTGATCCATCAAATAATAACTCTTTTTTAGTCACACATCCCTACAACATTACTCATCTCATTATAGGCTGTTATTAGTCCTTCAAGAGATCCTCTGGCCTTATCAATATCACCTTCTTCATAGCTGAGATGTATCGCCTGTGCAATAAAATGAAAGTTGTTATGAGCTCTTTCAAGGCGCTTTAGACTACCCTGCTCAAACAAACCTTCTTTGTGTGTTCGATTAATCCATCGGCCACAGTGGTCATGCTGTTCGGACATAATAGGTTCATATTGATTATCTTCAGGTGAAGATTGAATGTAGGATATAAAGCGGTTTTTCCAATGCTCAGTAATCAACCTAAATAATCTTATTTTAGTTTCTTTTTCTGTTCTGGCTTTATTGCCATAGGACAACCAATCTTGATTAGGTATATATGTAGATAACCACTCAGGTAAATTATCAGCAGGCATTGGTTTGGCAATGCCGTAACCTTGTGCCTGTTCGCAGCCCATCAGTAATAGCATCAAACCATGTTCGGTTGTCTCTACACCTTCAGCAATGACTTCTCGGTTAAAGGAGTCAGTAAGCCCTATCACGCCATCAATAATTGTGTAGTCATCAGGGTCATCTAGCATATCCCTAACAAAACTTTGGTCTATTTTTATGGTATTGGCGGATAAATTACGTAAATGGGTTAACGATGAATAACCTGTACCAAAATCATCTAGCGCAATATTAACGGCTAACGCTTCTTGGCAGGTTTTGATAATACCACTGATGGCTTGCAGATCACCCAAAGCACTACTTTCCAAAATTTCCAATTGTAAGTATTGTGAATTCACAGAGGGGTATTGAGCTAAAGCCGCTTCTAAATTAACCAAGAAAGCATCCGACTGTAAATGATGAGAAGCAATATTAACACTGACTTCCAGTTTTATATCTTGAGCCAGCCAGCACGCCATTTGTTGCAAGGCTTGCTTAATAACCCAGTCACCCACTTGTAGCTCAATATCGGTGCCATCAATCAATGGTAAAAAGTCTAGTGGCGGAATCAGCCCTTTCTCTGGATGGAGCCAACGTATTAATGCCTCAACGCCAAATAGTTTACCTGTGACCATATTAACCTTAGGCTGGTAATACAAACTAAATTCATTGTTGATAAGTGCTTGTTGGATTTCATCTAAGCGATGATGTTTTTGTGTGAGCTGTTGGTCTTGCATGCTATCAAAGATATGGTAACGATGCTTACCTGACTGCTTGGCTTGGTACATGGCATTATCAGCATGCCGAATGAGCGTATCAATATCTTCATTGTCATCGGGGTATAAAGTGACACCGATTGAAGCAGTGATATTATGCAACGTGTCATCAATTAAATAAGGTTGAGCTAAGCTATTAAGGATGCGATTTAAGGTGAGTTCACACTGGTCATAAGATTCGATATCATTGAGTAATAAAGTGAACTCATCGCCCCCTTGACGCGAAACCGTATCTACTTCTCGGATAGATGCTGTAATACGCTGAGCCACCTCAATCAATAATTGGTCACCCGCATCATGACCATGGTTATCATTAACAGGTTTGAAGTTATCTAAATCAAGAAAGCACACGGCAAGCTGATGTTCAGAGCGATTACTATGGGCAATGGCTTGATGAAAGCGGTCAGCAAATAAAGTACGGTTAGGTAAGCCCGTGAGTATGTCGTAATGAGCCATTAGGCTGAGTTTCTCTTGCTGTTGTTTACTGTGGGTAATATCCGTAAATACACCGATATAGTTGATGACGTTGCCATTATCATCGAGTAAAGCCGAAACGGATAGCAATTCAGCATAGATCTCGCCACCTTTTTTGCGGTTCCAGACCTCACCTTGCCAATGCCCCGACTCATTAATTTCTTGCCACATGGCCGCATAGAATTCAGGGCTTTGTTTGCCTGAACTTAGGATGCTTGGGTTTTTACCTATGACCTCATCACGACTGAAGCCTGTAATATCACGAAAGGCAGGGTTAACATCAACGATTTCTTTCTGAGCATTGGTAATGGTGATACCTTCATGGGTGTCAGTAAATACTCGGGATGAGAGTTTTAGTTTTTCTTCTGCTTGTTTTCGTTCGGTAATATCAGTGATAAAGCCGTGCCAAAGCGTAGAACCATCGACTTCATGTTCAGGCATCGCATTAGCAAACAGCCAATTTATTGTGCCATCATCAAATTTCACTCGATATTCACATTGCCACGGAGTCAATTCTTGAGCGGATTGCTGGATAGATGTGCTGATCTTGTCGAGGTCATCAGGGTGTAGAATATCAAAAACTTTAGACGCATCCTCGCGAACATCATCAGGCTTGACTCTATATATATCCTTAATTGCATCACTGGCAAACGGAAAGCTGGCTTTGCCATCAAGGTTGAGGCGATATTGATAAACCAGCCCCGGTACTAACCGGGCTATTTTCTGCAATTTATCCAAAGCAGCTTGCGTGGATTCTTCAGCTCGTTTTCGTTCAGTGATATCTTGAATAAAACCTGAAAACTTCTCAATTTCCCCGTCGTTTCCTAATACTTTTTGACCTCGAGACTCTATCCAGCGTTCTTCACCATTATCTGCTCGGCGTATTGGATATTCAATATGATGCTCATCACCTGTAGAGAAACTATGCTTTAAAGATTCATTGAAACCAGAGTGGTAGCTTTGATTCATAACACTGCACAGAATTTCGGGACCAGGCTCAGAGTCATGAGGGAGCCCAAATATTGTGTACATATGTTCTGACCAAATTGCCTTTTTACTATTGATCAATAGCTCCCAATACCCTATTTGAGCATACCGCTGAGCCTCTTGTAAGCGAGCCTCACTTTGACGGAGTTTATCTTCTATGTGCTTACGCTCACTCAAATCAACATCAATGCAAAACATTTCTTGTTTGCCATCTACGTTAGTTTGTAGAACATGACTAGAAAAAACATCAACGAACTTTCCGTCTTTTCGGAGGAGTGCTAACTCACCAGAGGGAATGGCAATACCAGATTTTAGCCAATCATTATGGGCTTTAATAAGGTCAGTCCGCATATTGCTTGGGATGATTAAGTCTTCAAGTTGCTTGCCTAGCGCTTCTTGTTCGGTAAATCCGTAGATGGCTTCACTGGCTTTATTCCAAAAGATAACTTTTCTCTCAGTGTCATAACCTTGAACGGAGATGGCATCAACGGATTCTAATAGTGAGCTAAAGCGATATTCACTTATTTTTAAAGACGCTTCAGCATGCTTACGGGCTGCAATTTGTTTCCGCAAGGTACGGTTCCAATATAAAACAATACTAAGCAATAGTAATAAACCAAGCGATACTTGAATGGCAACACGATAATCAGTCTGTGATGCAAATTCTACCTTGCCCCATTTATCGAAGATCTTTTTTTTATCTTGTTCCGTAATAGAGTCAAAAGCGCGGTTAAGAAGAGGAATAAGCACCGGTGCGTATTCCTTTTTTACCCCCAAAGCCAGCTTGTTAGTAAATTCAGTTTTACCAACAATTCTGATGTTTTGAATAGCCGAATTTGAAATCGCATACGATGCGTGGGCTAAAGTTGAGAGTAGTGCATCAGCCTTTCCAGAAGAAACGGCTTCTAGACCTTGTTGCAGAGTGTCTACCCAGTGGTAATCCAATTCAGGGTATGCATTGGTGATGTGTTCAATGTAACCATAGTCTTTTATCAGTGCGACTTTTTTGTCAGAAATATCCGCTATGTTATTTACATAAGCTTGCTTATCATTCATGACAATAATGATGGGACTGGAAAGATAGGGCTTGGTAAATACCATCATGTCGGTTAATGAAGAATTAACCGTTTCGGAGATAATATCGATTTTTCCATCACGTACCTTGGCAACAGATTCTTGCCACGTTTTGCTTGCTACGATATTGAATTTAATCCCTAAATTATTCTCAATTAATTTAAGGTGATCAGCCACAATGCCTATATACTCTCCCTTGTCATCAAAGGCTTCATAGGGAAGCCAATCAGGGGTGCCCGTAAATTTGAGCAGAGGATGTTCATGTAACCATATTCGTTCTTGGGGAGTGAGTGTGATGCGATGAACATCTTTATCGGGCTGAATAAAAGAGCCTATGTCACTTATGTTTAGTTTCTTGGTTTTATGTAATTGAGTATAAACATCAGAAGTGCGTAATAAACGACTTACTTTGATTTCTCCTAACGGAATGGTATCAGCAGAAATAAGTTTGGCTATTTCTTTAGCCTCATAATGTAGAAAATCGAGGTCGAGTTTGCGGTTATATTTATCATGAATCAGTTGTACTAACTCTTCTTGATGCAAGAGTGCATAGTGCCAGCCTTTTATCGTTGCCTGCTTAAAGCGCCTGGCTCGGTCAGGATGGTTCAATATTTCTTCTGTACTGGTAAATAGAATATCGCCATAGAAATCCACACCATAATCTTGTGGATTGATGATGTTAATGTCGACACCTTGCTGTTGAATATAGTACGGTGCATCGGTTAGATAATTCGAAATAACATCGACTTCGTCACGGATAAGTGAACCATTATCATAAGTGTGATCAACAAAAGTATAATCACCTTCCCTTAGCCCCGCACCGAGAAGGACCGCATCTAATGGCGCACGGGCTGCGTCAGTATTCTCCAGCATGATGCGTTTCCCTTTCATATCAAAAAGGTCGGTAATGAGAGAGGATTTTTTTGAGATAAAAACAAGTGGACTGTGTTGAAATATAGCCGCTAACGCTTTTATCTGTGTGCCTTTAACAAACTCTGAAACAATACTCGAATCACTAATGCCATATTGCGCTTTGCCAGATATGACTTGTTTAATAGGATCAATACCGAGAGTACGTTCTATAAATTCAACATCTAAGCCTGCATCAGCGTAATAACCTTGTTCTTTAGCCGCATAATAGCCTGCGAATTGGAACTGGTGTGTCCATTTGAGTTGCAGGCTAATCTTTTCTGATGCATTGGCAGGTAGTGACCAAACAGGCGCACTGATGACGATGAATATCATCAAGCAGAGAAAAGCAAATGGCTTTGAAGTCATTTTTTACCTTAAATATTACCTAAACAAAGAGAATACACCATTTTAAAACAAAATATTTAGACTCGATTGAAAAGTGAAGAGACTGTAATTTATTACTGTCTGTTTTTGACTGTAAATGAGCATAAGGATTAGTAAGAATGTAATTGAAAAGTAGTGGCAACCAATGATCACTCGACCCAAAGCGGTCTGTCGAAAGGCTATTAAACACAACGGTGCGCACTATAACAATTATGGTTTAACATCTCGATATTCATTGGCTGTTTGGACAAATTGCTCATAGCAGGTAATAAAAGCATCCGTTATCTCAGGGTCAAATTGTTTACCTCGTTCTGAGATAATAATATCCCTTGCAACGTCATAACTCATTGCTTCTTTATAAACGCGCTTAGAAATCAGCGCATCAAATACATCAGCAATTGCCATAAGGCGAGCTGACAATGGAATTGTGTCTCCTGATATTTGATCGGGGTAGCCATTACCATCCCAGTGCTCATGGTGCCAGTGTGCAATTTCCTTTGCAATGTCAAGAAACTCAACTGATTTATTAATATCTTTTTCAGCACTTTCGATAGCTTTTACACCATGCATTGCATGTAATTTCATTGTTTCAAATTCTTCATCAGTAAACTTTCCATGTTTAAGAAGAATAGCATCTGATATTCCAACTTTACCAATATCATGTAACGGTGCTGATTTAGTGATTATCGATATGTATTTATCTGTTAAAACATCACTGAAACGTGAATTTGTTTGAAGTTGTTTAGCTAGAATGTTGACATATTTCTGAGTTCTGAGGATGTGCTCCCCTGTTTCAGGGTCACGAGTTTCTGCTAAGTGAGCAAGCGCGCGAATACTGACATCCTGAATATTTTGATTTTCTTCCAGCCGCCTTGCTATTTCTGATTCAAGAAAGCTGTTTTTATCGATAAGAAAATCTTTTGCATGTTTAAGAATAAGATGATTTTTAACTCTGGCCAGTAAAATAATGGGGGAGATTGGTTTGGAAATATAATCGACTGCCCCTAGTTCAATACCTTTTTCTTCATCATTCTCTCCTTTCAATCCTGTTACAAAAATAACAGGAATCTCCTTGGTATCATTGTTATCTCTGAGTTTTGCTAAAACATCAAAACCACTGGTGTCGGGCATTAAAACATCAAGCAGAATTAATTCAGGTTTTGGTTCTGTCATAACGACTTCAAGTGCTCGATAACCAGAGTTAGCTACACGTACTTTGTAATGAGTCGATAGAACCTTATTCATCATTGAAAGAATAATGGGATCATCATCAACAATCAGAATGATGGGTTTCATTTTATAATCCTTTCTTATACATCATAGGGTATTCAAGAACACTTAAATCTAAAGTGCGTAATGTGTTTAATGCACCACTAAAGTCAAAACTGTCTATTTGGTTTTCTAATATGTCAGCAGGTGCTCCGAAAGCTTGTTTAAAAAGTCCCTTATTGTTATTAAAAAGATTACAGACTTCAGCATCATCTGTTTTTAATAGTGATTCTAATTCTTCTATTATTTGATAAATTTTTTGCTCATCTATTTTAACCTGTTCATAAACTACTTCCGTTCCTTCTAAAATAGGGCTTAGTGCCAGTTCAAACTGATTGAGTTTATTAATAATTTGTTCAACTTTTAAAATAAGTTCTTTATTTTGTTTTGAGCTTTTGGCTTCTTTTTCAAGTGTCTCTGCAAGCGTCCATAAGTTTATGATCCCTAATGTTGCAGCACTTCCTTTTAATGCATGCGCTAAATGTTGAATATCCTCCTTAGTATTAGCAGAGATTTCTGATAATACAGCAGAACATTTTTTATTGTATTGTTTAACAAATTTTTTAAGTAGGCCTAGATAAAATGCCCCATCACCACCGACATTACACATTCCACGTTTAATATCGAGTCCATCAATAGTCTTTATTTGTTCAATAACTGAATCAGTTAGATGAGAAGATTGACTGGCAAGTGCATTGCCTGCATAAGACACTTTCTCTTTAGGCAAATAGTCCGCTAAAGTTTTATAAAGTTGGTTCGGAGAAACGGGTTTTGCAATATGAGCATTCATTCCAACTTGCATGCATTGTTCTTTATCTTCATTAAAAGCATTGGCTGTCATTGCTAATATTGGAATTTCTTTCATTTGAGGTAATGCTCGGATCGCTAATGTAGACTCAAAACCGTCCAAAACTGGCATTTGTAGATCCATAATGATCAAATCATAATGATTTTCTTTTGCCATATCAAAGGCAATTTGGCCATTTTCTGCCAAGGCAACCTTTACGCCAACATTTTTTAACAAGCCAATGGCTACATCCTGGTTTATTGGATTATCTTCTGCTAGTAATATATGAACATCATTAAATTTGATTGCATCATGTTGAGCGCTTTGATCATTAATCTGAAACGTGGTTTTTAACTCATTGCTTAATACATTGACTAGGGCATCATGGAGAGGCGATGGAGTGACGGGTTTTGTAAGATGGGCATGAGATAGCTCGGCCACCTCATGCTTATCTAAAAAGTCAACATACGCAGTAACAAAAATAATTTTTGGTTTTGTTCTTAAGGGTAAAGCAAGCATCTTTGTAGCCGTTTCAATTCCATCCATATCTGGCATTTGCCAATCTAGCAATACAATATGAAAAGGCGAGCCCTCTTGGTCTGCTTTCTCAATCATTTTAATGGCATTGATTCCTGAATTGGTCGTTTCAGTATAAATGTTAAATTGAAGTAACATAGCATGAAGGGATTCACGTGCTTCAGCAAGGTCGTCAACAACTAAAACTCGTTTATCGGTTAATTTACTAGGGACAGCAAAATCAGTTGGTTTTACACTGCTTTTATTGAGTGTTATTTCAAACCAGAATGTACTTCCTTCACCTAATTGGCTAGACACGCCAATTTTTCCATCCATCAGCTGAATGATTTTTTTACTGATGGTTAAACCAAGTCCAGTTCCTCCAAATGATCGCGTTATGGTTCCATCTGCTTGTTCAAAGCTCGCGAATATGTGATCCAAAACCTCAGGTGGCATCCCCATACCTGTATCAACCACTTCAAAGCGTACTAAAACATTTAGATCACTTTCCTCACACTTAGTGATATGAATTGATATCGAGCCTTCCTCGGTAAACTTAACCGCATTACTCACTAGGTTAATAAGTACCTGTTCGATACGAAGTCCATCTCCTTTTAAAAATAGAAGCGCATGATCTACGTCAATAAATAATTTAATCCCTTTTTTACTGGCTTTATTTTGTATTAGACTAAAAACTTTAGTCAACAGGTGTTCAATATTGATGTCTTCATCGTGTAAAACTAACATTCCTGCATCGATCTTAGACAAATCAAGTATGTCATTAATCACATGCAGTAAATGATTGGACGCATCGCTTTGTTTTGCTAATTGATCTTGTTGAAAGTCAGTCAGAGGATCATTTTGTAAAAGATAGGCAAAGCCAATAATTGCATTTAAAGGGGTCCTAATCTCATGACTCATATTGGCTAAAAAACGGCTCTTTGCCTGATCGGCAGCTTCTGCTTTCTTTTGAGATACTTCCAGCTGTTTAGTCCGTTCTTCTACGAGTTCTTCAAGATGGTTTTTGTGTTTGCTCAATTCTTGAGTCAAATGTTTGTTATCGGTAACATCCTGTACAATACCCCTTAATGTGGGAGGTGTTTCATCTGTAGCACATTCAACGACTCCTACTGATCGTATCCAACGAATGTCTCCCGTTGCAGTTGTTATACGGTATTCCATATCATAGGGTGTATCTACTTTGGACTCACGGAAACACTTAAATAAATTTAATACCTTTTGTCTGTCATCTAAATGTATTACTGCAAGAAAATCATCCCATGTCGGCTTGCTCAAGGCTAGAAACCCAAGCAAGGGACTATAATTTTCCGAGCATGTCAGTTTGTATGTATCCAGCTCAACTTTCCATGTTCCGATTCCGCCACTTGTTTGGCTTAAGCGTAACTCATATTCACTTGACTTCAATTCCTGCGTCCTTTGCTCAACCAACCTATCTAGGTCATTGTTAAGTTGCTGTAATTCTAATTTAGTCTCTTTGTGATAAATAATTTCTTCTTCAAGTTTTGTATTGACCTTTAATAAACTAGAAGGGCTTGGTATCAGTAGCGCTTGTGGAATGAGTTTCCATAAAAAGATTGCTGTTAACACGGAAACAATGGCTGTAATTGTTATCGCTATGCCTGATACCCAGTAGATAGGAACCCATATTGTGACAATAGCTAATACGTGAGTTACCCCACATGCAAAGATAAAAGCACTAAATAAAAAAATAAGCCATTTAAAATCAACATCTTTTCGTTTGTGTGTGAAATAAGCTAAGGTGATCGGAATAGAAAAATAGGCTATTGCAGTAACAGCATTTGCGATAACAATTAACCATAATAAAGGAGGATTCCAAAGAAAACACGAGCCATGGGGCATCATCCCTTTTGTCCCAAATAAGAAACTAATTAATTCAAGCATAAGTACTTTCCCTTTCTTTTATGATTTAGGCCTTGGTTTTAATAACTCTTATACAAGCAGTTGCAAAATAGTGCTGTCATCCCACTTTATATCTATCATAGGTGCTCATTAGCAATATTAATAGTCATGTTTATAATTATCATGAATTAATTAAGTTAGGCAGCGGTGGGGCGACAGCGTTAATGGTTTTTCCAGATTGCTTTTATTTCATATGTCCGTTCATGGCTGTAAGTGAGCATTCTTTTGGGAAAGGATTTGACTGGATAAGTTAGCTACACAATGATCACTATCGGCTCACAAATAGCCAGTCAAAATTATTTTTCCACGTACAAGCAATTTTTACCAATATTGCTGGCTATTTAGTGCGCTAACACATGTTGAATTACCACTTATTGATTCTATGCTCTCACTGACAAGAGACTGTGCTAACCACCCTTCTGGATAAGTAAGTTTTAAAGGTGCTTTTGCAATGCTTTCAGAAATATATTTAAAGCCAACCTTTGAGTAGTAATT
>CAJWBJ010000121.1 GCA_913020495.1 uncultured Oleiphilus sp. | reverse complement strand
GTGTCAATGCCGCCGCCAATGATGCCGACGAATTTCTCTGCTTGTTCCTGCTCATTTAGTTCAGGGTGTTGCTGTTGATATAGTGAGAAAAGACCAAGGGAAAAACTTAGGATTCGGCCTGATGTAGCCTCAGGCGATACATCCAAACCACTTTCATAGCCTTTTTCAATTGCGTCCTTACCTAGTTCTGGTGCGAGTTCATCATTGATTGCTTCAATAGCGGTTTTATAGATGAGTGCGAGAGGTTCATTTTTAATACTTAAGCTGACCTCTTGGTTGGCTTGAAGGATTGCGACATTGTATGCCTGCTTGCGAACCTGTTGAGGGGAGGGCTGGTTTGTATCTTGGGGGGCGACTGCTTCGTCTGTACTTGGCGTTGTTTTTTTTGATGGCAGCGCTGTTTTATCCAGATGAAGATTCGCATCGTTTAGTTGAATTGGCATGACGATACCTCTTGGAAAAGACGATAAGTTGTTTAATTATTGATCATAATAATTATATCGGCAACTTTCTACCTTTGTTTAACCTGAGGAATGCGGGGTCTGGATTGAATGTAGCTATTTTTTTAGTGGTTGAATCAGCTTATCCAAGCCTTCGATCTTAACTTCTAAAGTCAGCCCCATTAATAATCCAAGTTCACCGGGAGGAAAGCCCTTTTGGCGAAACCAAAGTAAGTATTCTTCAGGAACATCAATCATTCGCCGTCCTTGGTATTTACCGAAGGGCATTTTGAAGTTGGCGATTTTTATCAGGTGTTTTTTTTCAAACATAGTTTATCGTTACAGTAGGCTATTAGGAAAATTTTATACGCTAGCAATCTGGCAAAATTTATCGTCATTCCGGTTAAAAAGCCGCCTAGGCGGCTCTCTCTTGATTCGCAATTCATCTTGACGACCGGAATGACAAAGGGAAATTGTACAAGCTGCTTTAAGTATTTATGACAATACGCATGGCTTGTACTTCCAAGCCTGTTTTGCCGATGTATTCCCGGCAAAGTACTTGTTGGTTTTTTAAGAACTCAATTTCATCATCCCGAATTAACGGGTTCTTTGCTTGTAAAGTGACTAAGCGTTGAATTTCTGCGCCAAGCTGCTTTTCTACAGCTTGCTCTGCTTCGCTGATCAGGTCAGGCACGGCTTTTTCTGCAATGGCTTGAGCGTGGGCAAGCAGGGTGCCTATTTCGTTACGAATTTCTTTAATGACTGCATGAGCCATTGAGCGCTTCAAACCTTTACACAGCTCGTTTAATTGCTCGTGTGGCAATACTTCACTTAAATCCCGGCCCGTGATATTAACGACTATTCGCTGGGGTGAAACGGGTAGAAATCGGTCTAGTTGAAGCGATTTCGGGGCCATGCTGTTCAGTGCAAAAATTGTTTCTAAAAAGAGTGTTCCGGGGTCAACCCCGCTAACGGACATCGTCGATAGCGCTGCATTACCGAGCTCACCTGAAAGTGTTTGCTCAATTAAATCAGACACCATAGGGTGTTCCCAGGTAACAAATTCTACATCTTCTCGTACCAAGGCTTTCATGCGATGAAAGGTTAGCGTATTCCCCTCATCACTCAAGCCTGGGAAATGCTGCTCAAGCATGTGTTCACCGGGGTGAATAATTAATGTCTGGTCTGACTGATGTTCTTGCTCAACACCGTACAAATTAAATTGACGCTCCATATACCCTGAAAGCTCAGAGCTGGTTTCTTCTGACTCAATTTGTTCGATCAACTCAGATGCAAGGACCGGGTCACAGGAGTTTAATTCTAACAGTGGGTCTCTGCCAGTTTGTAGAGCAGCCATCGCTTCGTCACGATGCTGGCGAGCTTGGCTGATAAAGGCTTTTGCCTCATCACTTTCAAAGTCTTTCTGAGCTAGGTAGTGTGTGAGTTGGTTTTCGAAATGTTCGTAAATAGCATACCCTGCCGCACAGCTATGAGTGAAGGCGTCGAGTCCTTGGTCGTACCAATTGAACAAACCTTCTTGTTTGCTACCTAGCAGATATGGGACATGAATTTGTATATCATGCTCTTGACCAATTCGATCTAAACGACCTATACGTTGCTCTAATAAATCAGGGTTGCCTGGAAGGTCAAATAGAACTAAATGATGAGCAAATTGGAAATTACGGCCTTCACTGCCAATTTCAGAACAAATGAGTGATTGTGCGCCTTCCTCTTTGTCTGCGAAGTAAGCAGCGGCGCGGTCGCGTTCGATAATGCTGAGTCCCTCATAAAATGCGGCGGTCAGCAGGCCTTCACGAAGTCGTAAATAGGCTTCGAGAGCGAGTGCCATTTCGGCGGTAGCGCAAATGATGAGTACTTTTTCAGGCTTAGTGTCTTTTAGGAATTGGGTGAGCCACATCACGCGGGGGTTGTTCTTAAGCGTTATTTCTGTGTCTTCGCTGGCGCTGGCGTTTGGGTCTTGTTCGAGCGGTATGGGGTTCAAGATTCTGTTAGGGAAGCCTTTAACGCCCTGACGGGTATTTCGAAATAGAATTCGACCGGTACCATGCTGATCAAGCAATAATTGGATTGCTTGGGGGATAGACTGGTTTTCGGCATCAGTGCCTAATAATTCAACGGCACTTTCTGGAAGCGAAGCGCCTTCGGGAAGGGCTTGTAGCTCACCCACCAGTGATGAAACCTTAGTGTAGTTTTGTTCTTGCTCAATAAATTCATCTAGTGAATGGAAGCGATCTGGGTCTAGTAGGCGTAAACGTGCAAAATGGCTCTCAAGTCCTGCTTGTTCTGGTGTTGCCGTGAGCAGTAAAACGCCATGACTTTGCTTGGATAAGTCTTCAATGCATTGATATTCCGGACTGCTCTCCTCTTCAGACCAATGCAAGTGATGTGCTTCGTCTACAACGAGTAAATCCCATCCAGCGTCAATAGCTTGAGTTTGGATGAAAGCGTCAGAGACTAAGAAATCCTGGTCACATAAAATTAATTGCTCGGTTTCAAAGGGGTTCTCAATACCTTCTTCCAATAAGGAACTGAAACGCTCGCGGTCAAAAATCGAAAAGCGTAAATTGAAACGGCGTAGCATTTCGATTAACCACTGATGAACCAATGTTGAGGGCACAACAATTAAGGCGCGATTTGCAAGGCCGTTGTGTAATTGGGCATGCAGAATCATACCTGCTTCAATGGTTTTACCTAGGCCTACTTCATCTGCAAGCAAAACACGTGGAGAGTGGCGTTTTGCGACTTTATCTGCGATATATATCTGGTGTGGAAGCAGGTTCGTTCGTGAGCCAAGTAAGCCATTGATCGATGATTGCTGTAAACGATGTTTATGTTTTAAAGTTTCGTAGCGTAAGCGAAATGCTCGGCCTCTGTCGTAGTGACCACTTACTAATCGCTGCAGTGGCGAGGTGAACTGGATAAAACAATTTAATTCTACTTCGCTAATTGTTTCAGTTTCGCCTTGTGCGTTCGTTACTTGATAGTGGATTAGCTCGCCTGAATCATCAACAGATGTTACTTTAAAGTCTTGGTCGTCATGCGTCGTAATACCATCGCCTTGTTTATACATGACTCGGCTGATGGGGGCATTTTCACTTGCGTAGGTACGAACCTCTCCGGATGCTGGAAAACTGATGGTGACGCGTCTGTTTTCAAATTCAGTAATAATTCCAAGTCCTAATTTTGGTTCAGATTGACTAACCCAGCGCTGGCCTACGGTAAATGACATCAAGTTATTGGCTCTTTGTTAAAGTAGAAGAAGTGATTCAGTAGGCGGGATTTTAACAACTTATCTTCAATCAATACAGGTTCAATCAATACAGGTTTGATTAAAAAATTGCAGGGTAAACTATGTCTAAGAGTGAGGTGTTTTATACACCAGAAAATAACGAGTACTTCTTTGATGAAGGCTGTTTTATTTTAGAAATGATGAATACAGATTTGGACCCTGATGTATCCATTGCCCGGGCACGCGTGGAAGTGGGTAAAACAACCCGTTTTCATCGTCTGAAAGGAGTGAGTGAACGTTATGTTATTCTCAAAGGAAGTGGCTTGGTATATGTTGGTGATGAGTCAGCACAAACTGTACAAGAAGGGAGCGTCGTGCTGATTCCAGCTGGTGAACGGCAAAAAATTTATAATTCGGGGAATGAGGTCTTGGTGTTTTTAGCGATCTGTTCACCGCGTTTTACGCCAGACTGTTATGAAGATTGTGAGCCGTTAGTCAATTAACTCTGATGAGTATGAGGTTAATTTAAGGTTGCATGAGGTGAAGGTTTTATTTATTCAATGATAGGGGTGCAAGCACTCGCTATCATTGAATAAATAAAAATTAAACGAAATATTTGTCTTAAGGCATTTGGATCTGGCTACCAGGTGCTTGTCCAGGCATGACAATCTGTGAGGCCTGTTGACGACGCATTTCTTGTAGCTCTTCCATGGTTTCTTCTAAAGACTTATTCGCCGCATCACCAAAGTTATTTACTACTTCTGTTAAGTTGCTACCTTCGATTTCAAAGTTAAGGGGTAGTGGGCCTGCTGGCGTCATCATTTGTGTGCCGCCAAAATGCAACACTTTACGTGACTCATCAAGCTCTCCTTCAGGAGTGACAGGAGTCATCCTACGAATCGTACCGACTTTCTGATCGGTAAAAACTTCTTCTTTATAAAGCTCATTAATGTTCATTGATATTTCAGGAGTGCCAGTATCAGACATGTGTACTTTCCTATAAGTTGATTAAATTGCAATGCTCTTAACTTTTGTTTGGCGTGTTACCAATATAATGGGGGCATTTAGTGTTATTTCTAGAGGGGGCAGCTTGATTTAGTGTCGAGTCAGAAAATCACGGAAAGGCTGTGTTTTATCATGCTCACCTGTCTGAATAAACGTTTCCAATAGATAGCGTGCGATTTTGTCTTTCTGTTCTTCTGTTAACGCTTTTGGGCTTGTTTTGGTCACTAGTCCTTTTTCTGGATTCTGAATATTTTTCCAAGATGTTTTGGCTAAGTCTTTGAATTTTGTTCGACAGTTTTCTTGTGTTAAATACAGTTCAGGGTCTTGCCCTAAAAGCGCATGGGTATCGTTAAGCCAAAAGTTATAAAGGTGTTTGGCTTTAGTGTCAGGGCGCCCACTTATTTCAGTCATTAGTTGCTCATACATCAATTGCAATTTCTCAATGCATGACTGGCGTTGAATATTTGAGTCGTCAATGCTGTTAAGTAAATGATTGATTCTTTGGAAGGCGTATTCAATCAGCTTAATCATTTTTTCTGGTGCATTTAGGTAATTAGATAAGCTCAACTCGCCTAAGAATAAATCAATTTTTGAGAAAAATAGTTTTACCTGACGTTGGCTAAATAGATTATCCGGTTTGCGTGTTAAATCGGTAATTTGGGTTTTGAGTAGGCTGTAATCAATGGTTTCGTTGTTCAGGAAAGCTTTCAATACAAAACGCTTAAATTGGTCAGCATCTTTTTCGATCAGCTCCAGACATTGTTTTGCTAGGGTTTGTTTGTCTTGAGTTAAGAGGTAAGCGAGAATTTTGCTTTTATCGGGCCCTTTTGAGAGCGCATTAATTTGCTGGGCATTCTTGTTCGCATGCAATACTAAGAAAACGCAATGCTGACAAAAATCAAAACCATCAGAATCAGGACAATTACAAGACCCTTCGATAGTTTCTGAGTGATAGTGAATGTTTACAACGAACTGACCAATATTTGCTCTTGCTAGTTTATTTTTATAGTGAAAGTCACTCACTGTAAGAGTCTGATGGCTATTTGTTGAGCTTTGATTGAAAAGCATTAGGCCCTGATCAAACCGTGTTTGTCCAGCAGTTTTGATCAGTTGTTCATGAGAAATTAGCGCTTGTGTCATGAAGTTTGTGTGATCTCGGAGGCCGCAGTGATTTGTGCGCTTTCATGGTGCTGGCTGTAAATGATGACGAGTTGACCGTTATCTAAAGCTGTTTTTACTTGTTGTTGGCGGTTCTCTAAGGGCGATTCACAGTCAATAAGACCCCAATCACGCAGGCAATACTCAGCGATGAGGTTTTTTAATGCCTCTTCGCTCAGTTGTTTGGGGTCGATAATCATCGTAAACCTTTTATTTGGTTAATTTTGCACTCACACGAATGCGTGGCTTTGATTTCTTAGTTGGTGATTTTACTATTTTTGTCGTCTCTGATTTTACTTTCTTAGGTGTTGTTTTCTTGGCTGCTTTTGTTGTGCTTTGCTTTTTTCCAGTTGATATCTTAGAGACAGTGACGGGAACGCCATTCAAGACAGAAGTTCCGGTTAATCGGTCAACAAACTGGTCGTCAGTTATGTCATTAATGCTGACGCCGGGACGCTTAGAGGCGGTTGATAGCTGAGTATTTTTTCGATGATGCCCCCAGCCATGAGGAATACTGATCACGCCTTCCATTATGTCATCTGTGACTTCCGTTTCTATTTCAACTTTGCCTACTCTACTCGTTACGATTGCGATATCGCCACTGCTTAAGTTTGCTTGTTTAGCGTCCTCAGGGTGAATCATCATGGTGCAGCGATTTTTACCTTTCACCAAACGATGGCTATTGTGTAGCCATGAGTTGTTTGAGCGAACGTGCCGACGTCCAATCAGTAATAGCTCGTCTGAATCCTGTTCAGGGCTTAATGTTTCGGCGCGCTTTCGAAGGCGACTCATGTCTTTCAAAAAAGTTGACGGAGCGAGTTTAATTCGCTTCTTCGGGGTGTACAAACGCTCTGGTAAGCAAGACTGTAAAGAGCCTAAGTCGATGCCATGAGGGTAGTTGAGTAATGAACTCACGCAAAGCCCCTTGCTTAAACCACGGTTTGGGCTTCCATACGGGCTTAAATCTAGCAACTTGCGTAAAGGATGTTTTGCTTCAACGATACCTTGTAAGGCATCGATTAAGAAATTACCCATTTTAGAAGTACCGGGAATCTGTGTGCCATAAGGTCCTGTTCGTAATATAACATCAAGCAGACCATCTGGGCCTAAGCGTTTTAATACTTGATAAGATGCTTCTTCTTTGAGACGAGAGGTAAAATCGTGACCATTTAAACGGCGTTTTAGTTCAAGGAGAATTTGCCAATCGTGGCGTGTATGTTTTCCTGCAGAGAACAAGGCTGGAGAATACTTTGCGACATTCCTGACGCCTAAGATATTGAATGCCAAGTCAAAGTGAGATTGTTCTAACGGGCCTGTAGGCGGTAAAATAATATCTGCATGACGAGACGTTTCGTTGAGGTAAAAATCAATCGACACCATAAAATCAAGCGACTCAAAAGCTTTGTCCAGACGTTGGCCGTTTGGGCTGCTCAATACAGGGTTGCCAGCAAGAACAACCATTGCTTTGATTTGTTTCTCATCTTCCAGAAGTATTTGATCTGCCATGGCGCTAGCGGGTAGTTCGCCACCAAACTCAGGTAAACCAGTCTTACTTTGGTATCGGTTGGCGTGGCCTTTTTGACCAGACAAAGCCCCCAACTCAACAATGTCAGCAGCAGGTTTGGTAAACATCAAGCCGCCTCGTTCATCAAGGTGGTTGGTGATGATGTTTATGACGTAAGCCAGCCATGTTGCAAGGCCACCAAACTCTTGAGTGGATGTACCCATTCGAGTAAATAAGCAGGCTCTAGGAGTTTTCGCTAGTTTTCGGGCAAGTTCTTTTATTTTAAGTGTTTTGATACCAGTGAGTGAACTGACACTGGACGCTGAATAGTCGGAGCAAAGTAGTTGTATTTGGGCTATGTCATCAAGGCGAGAGTGTAAGCGGCCTTGTTCAATCAGGTTCTCATCAAACAAAGTGTTGAGAATGCCGAGCATTAAGAATGCATCCGTTCCGGGCTTAATAAATAAATGCTGGTCAGCAACACGGGTGGTTTCGGTTTTACGGGGGTCGATAACGATGACTTCGCCACCACGCTTGGTAATATTTTTAAGGCGTGTCTGATAATCAGGCGCAGACATTAAGCTGCCATTTGAGGCGGCAGGATTGCTGCCAATTAAAATAAACAGATCCATGTGATCAATATCAGGGATCGGGAATAATAATTGGTGGCCGAACATTGCTAGATTAACGTGCATGTGCGGCAGTTGATCGTTGGAGGTGGCTGAAAATTTATTATGGGTGTGTAAAGCGTGTAAAAGAGGTGGGCCAAATAAAATGTTTCCATGATGATGGGTATTTGGATTGCCCAAATATGCACCGACAGCATGACGGCCATGTTCTTTTTGAGTATCTTTTATTTTGTTGGCAACAATATCAAATGCGCGACCCCATGAAATATCTTTCCAGCCATCTTTCGTTTTTAATTGAGGCACCTTTAAACGGTCAGGGTCTTCGTGTATGTCTTTTAAAGCCAGAGCTTTAGGGCAAATATGCCCCTTGCTTAAAGGGTCGTTCCGGTCACCTTTTATCGAGGTGATTTGTTGGTCTTCAACCTTAATGGCAATGCCGCACATTGCTTCGCACAAGTTACAGGTTCGATAATGAGTGTATGAATCATTGCTTTGCATAGTGGCCTCTAGCTATAAAAATTATTTTTGTTAAATGCTGATTGTATGCGGCACGCGTGTACGCTGTTGCAGACTGATTATATTCAGGTTTTATTTATGAAGTCCATCTTTTAGCTAAGGCTTGTTTCAAATGAACTAGCGAGATACTGTTCTAGGTATTGGTCTAGCAGCGAAATAAAAAATATTAGGGGGCATGATGAGTAATAAAAGCGTGGTAATTACAGGTGCAAGTGACGGAATTGGTAAGGCGTTAGCGTGGGAGATGGCTGCTCGAGGGTATGATTTAGGCTTAACGGCAAGACGAGCTGCTGTATTAGAGGAATTAAAATCTGAGATCCAAGAAAAATTTCCATCCATTAAGGTGTTTGTGATGGCAATGGATGTGAATGAGTATGAGCAGCAGTTATCGATATTTGAAAGTCTGCATCAATATCTGGGTAAAATTGACATTCTGGTTGTGAATGCTGGTATTGCGATTTCCGGTAAATCCGGGGTCATGCCTTTGACAAATCAACTCGCTGTGATTAATACCAATTTGAATGGTGCGATTGCAACCGTGGATGCCGGTTTGAAAATATTTCGACAGCAAGGTTTTGGGCATATTGTTGCGACATCTTCGATTGCGGCATATCGCGGTTTATCTCGTAATGCGGCCTATTCAGCCTCGAAAGCAGGTTTGACGACCTTTATGGAAGCTGTGCGAGCAGAAACCCATAAAGAGAATATCGACGTCACCGTGCTGCACCCTGGTTATATTGATACCGCGATCAATAGAAACCTTGCCAGCCGTCCGTTTGTCATTGATGTTGAAAAAGGTGCAGAAATTTATGCTGACTTGATAGAGAAAAAAGTAAAAACCTCCACTGTGCCAACATTTCCCTGGAATATAGTTGGGCCATTATTAAAGGTGTTGCCGACAAGGTTGATAGCGAAGATGTAGTTTAAACTCATTCCACACGGGGCTTAAAATCCTTTATAATTCGCCATCATTTTTGGCCGTCGTGATATGTAGAGTGCTTTGCACGACCGTCTTTGACTAAACAACGTCGTCATTCAGGCTGAAGAACGCATTGGAATGACAAGGGGTTGAGTCGTGCAAAGCTCTCTAATAGAGGAATGAATATGAATTTTACATCTTTAGGCTTAGCGCCCGAAATTCAACAAGCTATTGATGTCTGCGGATATACCGAAATGACGCCGGTACAGGTTCAGGCGATTATCCCAGCTCGTCGAGGTAAAGATATATTAGCCAATGCCCAGACTGGCACAGGTAAAACGGCAGCTTTTGCTTTACCCATATTGCAACAAATGGTTGATAAACCTAAAGAAGTTGAGTCTGGCAGTCCGCGTGCTCTAATCCTATCGCCGACCCGTGAGTTGGCCGAACAGCTTGCGCAAACCATCGGTACTTATGCCCAATTTTTACCCTTAAAGGTGACCGCTTTATATGGCGGTGTGAAAATGGGTGGTCAGGAGAAGAAGCTTAGGGCCGGTGTTGATATATTAATATCGACACCGGGTCGTTTGCTTGAGCACATCGTCCAATGCAATGTGAATTTATCTAAAGTTGAATTTGTTGTGCTCGATGAAGCGGATCGTATGTTAGATATGGGGTTTATCACCGACGTTTTATCAATCCTTCAACCGATTCCGAAGCAGCGGCAAACCTTGTTATTTTCAGCGACAATATCGCCTTCAGTGAATGAGTTGGCGCACAAAATTCTAAATCAACATGTAGAAGTAAGAGTTGCCAAGCAAAGTATGACGGCCGATACCGTTGAGCATGTGATGTATCCCGTAGAAGAGCGTCGTAAAATCGAACTGTTCATGGAGTTGCTTGATGAATATAACTGGTTTCAGGTTTTAGTTTTCACCAGCACCAA
>CAJWBJ010000120.1 GCA_913020495.1 uncultured Oleiphilus sp. | reverse complement strand
CTGTTTGGCACTATTAAAATAGAAGAATCAACGCTAGAGCCTGAACAAACAAAAACATACTTTTTCAATCCTGACGACCCAACAGATGAGATAAAGCTTATGTACGAAGACCCTATATCACTTTAACCATATTTCCAGACAAAAAAGAGGGCTATATAAGCCCTCTTTTTTGTTTTGATTACATCCTACTCCCAGCAACTCATTGAAGAGGCTGAGTGTATTTTATTTATTTTCGCGACACGCGACTAAATGCTCAACCACCGAAGGATCAGCTAAAGTCGATATATCTCCCAAACTATCATGCTCATTTGCGGCTATTTTACGCAAAATTCGTCGCATAATTTTACCTGAGCGAGTTTTAGGTAAACTAGGTGCCCACTGAATGATGTCAGGCGTAGCAATGGGGCCTATTTCCTTCCTCACCCACTGTTTAAGCTCTGCCTTTAATTCATCCGTTTGAGGTACATTCTGATCATGCATAACAGTAACATACACATAAATGCCCTGCCCCTTGATATCATGCGGATAACCAACAACAGCAGCTTCAGCAACAAGCGGATGAGCAACTAAAGCACTTTCTATTTCAGCTGTACCCATACGATGGCCTGATATATTCAAAACATCATCAACTCGACCGGTAATCCAGTAATAACCATCTTCATCACGCCGAGCACCATCACCAGTAAAATACATTCCCTCATAGTTACTAAAGTAAGTTTGAATGAAACGCTCATGATCACCATACACCGTTCGCATCTGCCCTGGCCAACTGTCTAGCATGACTAAATTCCCTTCAGCTTGGCCTTCTAGAATATTTCCTTCGTTATCTACTAAAGCAGGCTTAACACCAAAGAATGGACGTGTCGCTGAACCGGGCTTTAAATCTGTCGCGCCAGGTAAAGGAGAGATGAGAATACCTCCAGTCTCTGTCTGCCACCATGTGTCAACAATCGGACAACGGCTATCACCAACAACACTGTTGTACCACTCCCAAGCCTCTGGATTAATAGGTTCCCCAACACTCCCTAGCAACCTTAAGCTGTCACGCTTACTTTGTTTAACAAAGTCATCACCTTCGGCCATCATAGCTCGAATGGCGGTAGGCGCCGTATAAAGAACATTTACTTGATGCTTATCAACCACCTGACCAATTCGAGCAAAATCAGGATAATTCGGAACACCTTCAAACAATAAGGTTATCGCGCCATTAGCCAACGGCCCATATAAGATATAGCTATGCCCGGTTATCCAACCAAAATCAGCTGTACACCAGTAAACATCTTCATCTTGATAGTCGAAAACTACCTCGTGCGTCATCGCCGCATAAACCAAGTATCCTCCTGTTGTGTGTAAAACACCTTTAGGTGTTCCGGTTGAACCAGAGGTATACAACATAAATAAAGGATCTTCAGCTCCCATAGGTTCGGGCTCGCAAATACTGGGAGCTTTAACCATCAAATCGTGATACCAAAGATCACGACCATCTTCCCAAGCAATATCTGCCCCAGTACGCTGCAGTACAAAAACACGTTCAACAGAAGTAACCATCTCATTTGAAAGCGCTTGATCAACATTTGCCTTCAAAGGAATCGTTTTTCCACCCCGAACACCTTGATCAGCAGTGACAATCCATTTTGACTTGCCATCAGCAATACGAGAGGCAAGCGCCTCAGGGGAAAAACCACCAAACACAACAGAATGCACAGCGCCAATTCGAGCGCATGCTAGCATTGCCACAGCCGTCTCAGGCACCATAGGCATATAGATCGTAACAATATCACCTTTTAAAACGCCTTGGGATTTAAGCACATTTGCAAATTTGCACGTCTCCTGATGAAGCTCTCTATAGGTAATATGGCGAGAAACGGTCGGATCGTCTCCCTCATAAATAATCGCAGTTTGATCAGCTCGCTCAGCTAAATGCCGGTCCAGACAATTTGCTGAAGCATTTAAGACACCATCTTCATACCACTTGATATGTAGGTCTGACGAAGAAAATGAAGTATTTTTTACTTGAGTGTAAGGCTTAACCCAATCTAAACGCTGACCTTGTTCAGCCCAAAATCTTTCAGGATCCCGAATAGATTCGTTATAAAGTGACTGGTATTTATCTGCATTAACTTTTGTTCTATTTTTGGCTTGCTCAGTAACTGGATATATATGGACTTCGCTCATGAGTCCTCCTTATTTTTATAGTGAGACGAATGAAAGACCTTACACTAAACGATAACGACTACTAATCGCTAGAAGATTCTACCAATGAGGCGTATTTTATTGATTCTAATAAACTTTCAAGAGGCATATTTACAGATGCATTTCTGATGGTGTCAGCCAGGCTTTGCTGACACCCAAAGCCTGTTGAATCATAACTTTCTTTTACTTTTATCACATCTTCCAAGCCTTCCTCATCAAAGCCAGCCTCAGCATCGACAAAGCCATCATTTAGAGTATGCTTGAATTCATCCAAGCCAAGATACTCATAATCAGAAAGCAATAATTGCTTTTGTTCATTACTTAACTTTTCAGGCCTTAATGAATGAATAAGCCCATGCAACAAGTCAACGGAAGCATCCCCCAAACGATCTCCAAAGCTATATATACAACTCGACAAAAGGGTTGTTACTTGCTCTGGTGTAGTTTTTCCATCAGAAAAGAATTTATTAAGACGGATACGTAATTCAACCCATTCATCTTCAGACTGGTTACTTATCAATTCATCATCACAACTATGAGACGATTGCAGCTTTGAAGTGGAAAGTTTTTGCACTTTATTATTGTTAGTCTTTTCACCTTCAATAACTGCCTTCCGACCTTCAAAATTTATTAAATTGGAACTCTGGACTTGTTGTTTTTTAGCTTCTAGCTTAGTGGCTTCAGTTATCGCAATCAAAGGCACAGACTCTTCATCACCGCTCTTACAAATAACTTTTGGTGATGAATACCGTTCAACTAATTTCTGCCAATAAGCACTGAAGGCTAGCTTGGGGACACCTTTTTGGTTGAAAACATCATCAATCCGCTCTGCCAAACGATAAAAACTGCGAGCGGAGGGATCATGCTTGGGATAAAGCGCTACAGGACGTTGTAATGTCACAGCAGTACGCATACTTTCATCCATCCAGATAGGCCCGAGATATTCTGTCGCTAGCTCCAAATACTTTGAAACCGTACAACTAAAACGCCTATATACCTTCTCAGCCTGAGAAGAACTAGAAACCATATTTACAATAACCTGAACCTTCCTGCGGTACCCTCTTCTTCGAAGCACCTTTAAAAGCGAAAAAGCATCGGTTAAAGAAGTAGGCTCTGGTGTAATAACAAGTACAGCCACCTGAGATGCGGCGATGAAATGTAAAACCGTAGGAGAGATCCCAGCTGCAGTATCAACCAGCATATAATCGTAATGAGGTTCAATAGCTTGAATTGAAGTAACTAAACGCTGCTGTTGCCCAACATCGAGATCAACACACTTAGCAAAACCAGAAGCCCCTGGAATGATTTGTATTCTCTCTGGACCATCCAGCACAATATCCTGAATAGAGCGTTCGCCCGTTAGCAGGTGCTCCAAAGTATAAGCAGGATACAAGCCTAACATCACATTGATATTTGCCAAGCCCATATCGCCATCTAACAAACATACTTTCGACCCCATTCGCGATAAGGCAATCGATAAATTTACCGACACACTGGTTTTACCAACACCGCCTTTTCCGCCTGTTATGGCAACAACACGAGGAACACTATTGAGTTTATTCATTTATCGACTTATACATGTAAGTTTGCATCATTAGCTTCTATTATTTTAAGGATGGTTATTTAAGCTGGTGCTTAGATAATTCTAACGCCTTTTTCACCGGTAAAAAACCCATTCAATCACAAGAATCTTCATCGATTTTTCATTCACTTACAGCATCTTTTAAACCATCACTTAAAAAAAGCGCAATAAATCTTTAATTTTTAAGGTTTATTGTCTACTCTAAGGTTATTGTTAAAAAGAATAATATAATTTATATGGCTCAAATCGAACAAAAAATAATGACAAAGTTGAAGGTAAATCGCTTACCATCACTCCCTCACGTGCTAGTTGACATGCTTCAGGCCTGTCAGGGGAACCACGCTTCTTTTCAAAACATTGCGACCATTATCAGTCGAGATGCTGCCATTGCTGCCCGTGTCATTTCACTGGCAAACTCATCATTCTATAACTGCGGCACCAAAATAAACTCCCTAGAACGCGCTTTGCTCGTTCTAGGTACAGACACAATTAAAACAATTGTCATTACCGCGTCTGTTCAACAATTTTTTTCAGGTTTTAATACTGAGCACACTAACTTTTTAAAGCAATTCTGGAAACGTTCTCTCTCCTGTGCGCTCATCGCTAAATCACTCGCTATTTTAACCAGCTATCCAAACCCCGAGGAAGCATATTTAACAGGGCTTCTCCACAATATTGGAGAGCTAGTACTTGAAACAAACTATTCAGAACAGTTCGCTCAATTAGTTCGCGAACAAAATAGCGAACAAGAGCGAGTCAAAAAAGAAGAAGCTTTATTTTCTGTAAACCATGCAAGTGTGGGCGCCTGGCTAGCAAAAGAATGGGACTTAAGTGACTTTACTGTTGATGCGATAGAGTTTCACCACGCGCCAACAGAGTCAATACAAGATGCACACCACCTTGTAAAACTTATCTACCTTGCAAGTCACCTTAGTAGCAATGAAGAATGTGATAACACCAGTGAAGAATCAAATATTGCACAAACTCTATTTGAGCTGAACACTTCACTAGTTAATGAAATTATAGTCAAAATCGAATCAGAAGTTGTCGACATCGCCTCATCCCTTGGCATCGATATTACAACTCAAAATCAAACAAGCACTGACCATAACAAACAAGTTTCCCTAGCTAAATATGTTAGAAACATAGGCCTGATTCAAACAGCAACAGGTGAACTCAATAGAGCCAATTCCAAGATAGAGCTAGGGCGTGCCTTCCAAAGCACACTAGAATTACTTTTTGGTTACGCCAATAGTGCTGTTTTTTGGTATCAATCAAAGAATGATGAGCTTAGTTTCATCATGCCAGAGCTTCCTGAAAGTGTACCAATAAAGTTTAAGCTGGAAGCAGGTAGAAGCTTAATCGCAAAATCAGCCATTCAACGAAAGATTCTTTGCTCAATTGATGATAGCTCATCAGCCAATAAAACAACGACCCCTCTGCCCGTTGTGGATCAACAAATTATTCGATTGGTAAAAGCTAAAGGCTTGATTTGTTTACCAATTCAAACAGCTGAAACTCTATTTTGTGTGTTAGTTGTAGGTTGCCACCAACCTATTTCTCAAAACCCAAATCAGGCAAACCTATTACAGTACTTTATCGATGAAATCGCCATTGCCTGTGAAGAGACCTTAAGCCATATTCAAGCCAGTGAAAACAAAGCAAGCCGAGATGAATTATCACAACGAGTGAATGAGATTGCACACGAAGCCAATAATCCACTCAATATCATCAATAACTACCTCGTATCTTTAGCAAACAAGCTAAACGATCACACTGAAATACAAGAAGAACTAGATATTTTAAAAGAGGAAGTAGCACGGACCAGCCACATCCTACTTCGCTTAAAGGATCTGGAGCACGATGCAAAAGACACTCAATCTGGTGTTGATATAAATAGTGAAATCAGCAATCTCGTCACTTTATATAACAGTTCACTATTTTTGATTAATCACATTAACTGCAAGCTTGAACTCGACCCAGAGCTAATGCATAACCCTGCTAACAGAAACAGTTTTAAACAGATTCTGACCAACCTGTTAAAAAATGCAGCGGAAGCGATGCCTGATGGCGGGAAGATTATAATCAGAAGCACGGCTAGCGTTAACGTCAATGGCAAGGACTTTATTGAAATACTAATTCGAGATACCGGCACGGGTATTCCAGCAGCAATTAAAAATGATCTATTCACTCCCGTTGCATCCAGTAAGGGCAATGGGCACTCAGGTTTAGGCTTGAGTATTACTAAAAACCTAGTCACGGACGCTAAAGGAACCATTAGCTGCAGAAGCAGCGAAAAAGGCACTGAATTTCAACTATTACTTCCTCAATAGTGAGAAAAGGAAGTAATACTCGATTGTGCCCAAAATGAGAAATCGGTTAAGACTGGCATGAAGATAAGAAAAGTAGAAAAAGCAGGTAATATAATTAATGATAAAGCCTGCATTTTAGTCGTGGATGATGAGTATCGCTTACTCAAAAGCCTTGAGAATATGTTGCTCAATCAAGGTTATGAGGTGCAGACTGCCCAGGGGGGGATTCAAGCATGCGATAAACTATCCAGGCATTCGTTCGACCTCGTTCTGCTCGATCTTAATATGGCCGATATGAATGGCCATCAAGTCATGGACTTCATGACAAAAAAAGACATTAATACAGCAACAATTGTAGTAAGTGGCGAGTCTTCCTTCTCAGCAGTAAGTAAAGCACTCCGCCGAGGGGCTTACGATTACCTGAAAAAACCTTACGACCCAGAAGAACTACTCAGCACTATTGATAGCGCGCTACAAAAAGTAATGCTTGAGAAAGCACATACTTCGATGCAATCCAGACTTAAGAAGTCAGAAGAATTACACCGCTATATTGTCAACAGCTCTCCTGATATCGTCTTTATGCTTGACCAGAAAGGCTGCTTTACTTTTTTAAATAGTAAAGTTGAATCAATTCTCGGCTATAAAAAAGCAGAGCTGATAGGAAAGCCCTACCAAAGCATTGTTGACTCTGCAGATATTCAACGTGCAAATTATATTTTTGATGAACAATCATCAAAGAAAAGCGGCGCATGGAGCTCAGAAATAAGGCTTAAAGCTAAAAAAACAGACCATACCGCTCGTCATTTTGAAATCACATTTTTTCCCATTGAAAACAACGCAAAAAGTAAAACACAAATACAAGCGAAGCAAGTGCCACCAGTTAAAAGCAAAATCATTGGCACCTATGGCACAGCAAGAGACATTACAGAACGAAAGGAAGCTGAAGAATTTATCAACTTTCAGGCCTACCACGACTTACTCACGCGCCTACCTAACCGAGCCTTGTTTAAGGATCGTCTGAATATCTCAATTGCACAAGCAAAACGAAATAAAGCTGGTGTAGCGGTGATGTTTCTGGACCTTGATCGATTCAAAATTGTTAACGATACACTTGGCCATGCAATGGGTGATAGACTTCTTCAGTCCGTCGCGCTTCGCCTAGAAAGCTGTGTACGTAAGTGTGATACATTGTCACGCTTTGGTGGTGATGAATTCACTTTATTACTGCCATCCATCTCCTCTGCTGAAGATGCACGAACAATTGCCAAGAAAGTGATTTCGACCTTAAAAGAACCCTTTATGCTTGGCGAGCACGAAGTCTTTGTTGGTGTCAGTATTGGTATTGCAATCTATCCTGACGCTGGCTGCACCGTTGATGAACTCATTCAAAATGCTGATATCGCGATGTACCATGTTAAAAGTCGCGGTAAAGACGGCTATCAATTCTTTAGTGACACAATGGCGGTCAACACGTCTAACCGCTTAAGTTTGGAAAGAGACTTACGAAATGCCTTGGACCAAAATGAGTTTAGAGTTTTTTACCAACCTCAAATTAATGCAAACTCAGGAAAAGTTATTGGTGTAGAAGCGCTTGTCCGCTGGCAACACCCTGAACGAGGCCTTGTTTACCCTGGTGAATTTATTCCTCTGGCCGAAGAAACAAGACTCATGTCAGATATCAGTGACTGGGTTTTAATGACGGCTTGTAAAGAGGTCAAAGGGTGGATTGATAACGGCCATAAAGACATCCGTTTATCTGTCAACTTCTCTCCCTTGCAAGTTGAACATCCGAAATTCGTACATCGTTTATTAGCACGTTTACGCCAAGCAGATTTTCCGCCTCAAAACCTTGAGATAGAGTTAACAGAGAATGTCATCATGAATGACTTGGAAAATATGGTTCAAAAGTTAAGTTCTTTAGCTGAGCATGGTTTAAAGATTGCCATTGATGATTTTGGTACAGGTTACTCCTCCTTGAACTACCTTCGAAAATTGCCAATCCATACTTTAAAGGTAGACCAGTCATTTATTCAAGACATTAACGACACACAGAATGAAGCCTGCATCGTTAACGCTATTGTATCCATGGCTCATGGTCTGAAGCTTAATATTATTGCTGAAGGCGTTGAAACAAAAGCGCAGTTAGAGTATTTGAAACTGCTAGGTTGTCAGGAAATACAAGGCTTTTACTTTGGTAAAGCTGAGCCAGGTGATAAGGCTTTAAAATTAATCAATCAAAGTTTAGACCATTCAATGGCTTGTTAAGTTCTTAAAATCAGAAATAAAAACCCAAGGAGGGGTTAACCTCACATTGACAATTCTTCTAATTCAATTCACTCTCTGACCTCACTTAACCCACAAAACCTTTCTATCAAACTTCCCATAAGACTTTATATATGCCAGACAAATACAAACTGATTGGTCGCTCGTATGATTTTCTAAGCAAGATATACAGCGGCGATGCGATCCTTTCTTGCAAGCTTTCAATGCTAAATGAAAATACGATAAAGAAAGGTTCAAAAGTCCTTTTTGCTGGAGCAGGACAAGGTCGTGATGTTCTTAGAGCGGCAGAGTTGGGAGCAGAAGTAACCATGGTTGATATTTCACCTACCATGATGAACAAATTTAATCACTTACGCTCAAAACACCCACAAAATGAAAACTTGAACATTCACCCTATTTTAGGTGATATCCTCAAACAAGAAGGTTTCGGTGAGTTTGATATCGTTGTTTCCAATTTCTTTCTTAATGTTTTTGATGAAGAGAAAATGAACACATTATTAACCCACCTACTAAAACTATGCCGTAAAAATGGTCAAATCATCATTGGTGATTTTTGCCCCCCTCAAGGAGGAGTCATCAAAAAGACCGCACAACAAATATACTGGTATTCTGCTGCCACCGCTTTTTTTGCTGTCGCAGGTAATGCGATTCATACCATATATGATTATCGTAAAATACTTGATGACAAAGGATTAAGAATAAAAGATGAGCAGTTTTTTTCCTTTCTGGGACAGAAATTTTACCACTCCATACTAGCTGAAAAGCAATGACATCGATCGTAGAACTTAAGCTGGTCATAGAGCTAAAGCCAACAAAATAACGCTAAGACAGAAAAACAATATCGATAGCCTGTCCTAGCGTTACCTTACCAGCTCCTTATTTCAAACTGGCTTCCAGTTCTTTAAATGCCTCATTAATATAACCCGTCATACGGTTAATATCTGGAACAATATCCTTACAGCCGGTAATTGAAAAATTGAGATTTTCATCATAGCTCGTAATAACCAGACTTATTGCACTCCCCTGAAATAACAGCGTTAAAGGGTAAAAAGCCTCCAGTTTAGCATCATTTAAATACAGAGCCCCTTTAGGGCCGGGTACATTTGATATCAACAAATTAAATGCAGGTTTAATTTTTGAGGTAATGCCGAGTATCTGACTAATTGAAAATGGTGCCATAATAAGAGCTGTCAGATTCTGCAAACCACCACTAGATAAACTTGCCAGATAAGCCTTCGCTTTATGGGTTGATTTAGTGATCACATGCAAACATTCCACAGCTCTTTCTTCGGTCGTCGCCATATCACATAAAATCACACCAAACTGATTACCGGCCGATTCTGAATCAGCCGCTCGAACTGAAACCGGCAGCTGGGCAATCATTGACTTATTAGGAAGTGAATTATTTTCTAACAGGTAACGACGAATAGCACAGGAACAGAGCGCAACACTAACATCGTTAATAGTACTTTGTGATTGTTTACTTAGAGCCTTAACCCGCGATAAAGGCAAAGACGTAACAGCATAATTTCGCTGATTTGAAATTTCACTATTAAATAAACTGTTGGGTGCTGTATAGGGTAAGAGTGAAGGATGACTTGTTCTGACGCCCACCAAACTCATTCGAGATAAGACCTTAATAATGCCTGGAATAGTTTTGACTTGTTTTGAAAGCTCAGAATAAACCGGGCTAATAAAATTATAAAAGCTTGATTTACGCACCCGCTTTATCTCTTTCTTCATGCTTTTCTGCCAAGGAACTTGAAAGGTATTTTTACCTTTTTTCGTAGACAGTGACGCCTGCATTAACCGCATCCCCCCCACACCATCAATACAAGCATGGTGCATTTTAAATAGCACAGCAAAGCGGTTGTTTTCTAAGCCTTCAATCACATAAACCTCCCAAAGAGGTCGTGTTCTATCTAAGCCTTGACTATGAATTTGCGATACCAGTGTATGGAGGTTTTCGTCATTCCCTGGCTTAGGCAATGCCACATGACGAATATGATAATGCATATCAATATTTTCGGCTTTTAACCACTTCGGAAATTTAATCTTAGGGTGAGGAATCGATAATACGCGATTAAAAGGAGAGGCTAATTCAGGCACATCCCTTAGTGAATCGCTTAGATCTTTTATATAATTGTCACCAGCATTTTTTGGTAAAGAGTATATCTGCAAGTTTGCAATATGCATCGGGGTTTCGGCAGATTCAAAGGTCAAAAACGAGACATCAATAGGTGATAATTT
>CAJWBJ010000119.1 GCA_913020495.1 uncultured Oleiphilus sp. | reverse complement strand
TTTGTCAAAAGTAAAAAAACCAAATGAATTTTTGTAACCTGCCCCTTCATGAATAAAGGTGACAAAGACTTCTCCTTCTTCTTTAAGTGTGATGTTTGATCCGCTGTCATCAGTTAAAAAGGCTTCATTGACATGAGATTCTGGCAATGCGTTGGAAATACGTGAGAAAAAGTCTGCTGGATACGAATCACGAGCATAGATTAAATTATCTGGTTTCCCTGTGTTTTGATCATAACCGTTAGGCCAAGCTTGCCCACTTAAGAAATTCCAAACGTATTCTCCGTTTTGTAAATTAGTGGCATGCACGGAATAAGATGCAATGCTAAAAAATATACCAATAGATAATAGATATCTTTTAAAATATTGAGTCAATGGATACGACATGAAAAACTCCTTAATCTTAATGAGAACAACGGTGTTTGTGGTTGTGTCAGATTAACAGTTGCGGGAAACGTGCCACTTGTTTGTGTTTGATAAAGTGTAATAAAAACAATTGGATAGAATGAGTGTCTGTGTGGGGTATGTGATTCTTTATCGCATTGCAAAAAATGATTAGCGGGGTGCGAATCAATTTGGGGTTTTGGGGGTTTTGGGGGGTTATCAGGTTTTGTATTACGGTGTTATTTTGGTTTCGCAAGCGCAGTTCAAATCGCTTCATGAAATTCCATAGCAGTGTTTTACTGAGCTTGCATTGAGTTTATGCGGGGAGTCGTTTTAGGTTGTTTTGCGGGGAGCCATATTTTAAAAGTACTACCTTCCCCAACTATGCTCTCAATATCGATTCGACCATGGTGTGTTTTTATAATGCCGTAAGAGATACTTAAACCTAGACCTGTTCCTAATCCAACAGGCTTGGTTGTAAAGAATGGCTCCATGATTCGATTCAGGTCTTTTTCGGGAATGCCTTTACCTGTGTCCCGAATATTGATGCATACCCACTGGTCTATATGTGTCAGGCTGATTGTGATTTTTCCTTTACTATCAATTGCTTGTGCTGCATTGACAATGATGTTCATAAAAACTTGGTTAATTTGAGCGGGTAAGCATTCAACCATTGGAATATTCTTCGCATCAAGTTTGATGTCAGCTTTGTACTTTATTTCATTCCTTACTATGTTTAGGGTGGAATTCAATCCGGCACACAGGTCAGCATCTTGCCAAACCTTATCGTCAGAGTGAGCAAAGTTTTTTAAGTCAGCAACAATGGTACTTACTCGATTTAAGCCTCCTTGTGTTTCTTTTATTAGAAGGGGCAACTCTTCTTTTATATAGTCAAAATCCTTATCGGTTTTAATTGTATGAAAAGGGGTTAGAGGTAGGGTGTTTTCTTCTATTTGATTGTCATACTCATCAATCACTTGAGTTAAGGTCTGGCACCACTGAGACAATATTGAAATATTTGAGTTTACAAAGCTAACTGGGTTGTTGATTTCATGTGCCACACCGGCTGAAAGTTGGCCAATTGCCGCCATTTTTTCTGACTGAAGTAGTTGGGAGTGTGTCTCGACTAGCTTCTTGTTTGTTTCGCTTAGTTCTTTTGTACGTTCAGCGACACGTTGATCTAAAAGACGGTTTTGATGGGTTATTTCATCATATGACTTTTTAAGCCTTATCCGCATATTGTTTAGTGCTAAGGATAGTTGAGACAGCTCTCCATTTGCTTTTAAATCTATTGGTTTGTTTAAATTTCCTGAGTTTAGGTTTCGTGCTTGGTCGACTAAATTATGTACGGGGTCAGTGATCATTTTTCTAAAGCAAACGAATAGCGATACAACGAGAGCCAGAAAAACCAAAAGCGATTGAATAATCATTCTCTTTAGGTGACTGGCTATGAACGCATCTCTGTTTTCGGTTGATATGCCAATTTCAATACTGCCAATAAAATTATCATCAACACGAACATTTGAGAAATAACGTTTAATGTTTTGGTTGTTTTGAACTTTACGAGAAGCCTTTGCTACTATTTTCTGGTCGAGTCGTTTAATCAGTATATAAGTCAGGTCAGGGTAGCGATCAACTAAACTGTCTGTGTAGGTTCCAATTACAGGGTAGTCTTCGATAAGGAGCGATTCAGTTGCAAAAATTGAAGATGCCTGTGCGAGGTTGTTGCCTTCGTGGTCTAACTGTTGAAGTAAAATATATCGTTCACCCTTGATGGTATAGTAAGTATTGATCGTTAAGGCGAAGGCAAATAAAAACAGTAATACGCCCAAGACTTGAATCGCAAGTCCTGGGGCAATACGCTCTCTCCAATTGCCGGGCTTATGAGCACTCAAAACAATTTTGCCTTCTGAATGCCTTCTCGCACATATTGGTAGTCATTATCATTGACAGCCACAAAGCCAGACACCTTGTATTTTTTTAAAATGCTAGGGTCTGATAACTCAATTAAAGCTGTGGATAAGGCTTTAAACATTTTGGGCGGTAGTTTAGAACTGGCAATCCAGGGTTTGGTGACATTTTCAAAGCTATGTAAAACTCTTAACTCATCTTTTTTGTTCATTTTTTTGAACGTTGATTCTTTTAACGACCCGGCGTCATAATCACCGAGTTCAACGGCTTTAAATACTTTGTCGTGGCGCCCAAGAAATGCCAGCTTAGATAATGATGATGAGGTGACACCGACTTTGATTAATTCTGATTGGGCGAGGTAACGCCCGATCGTAGAGTTGATATTACCGAAGGCAAAGCTGCGCCCTTTTAAGTCTGACAATGTCTGAATAGGACTGGTTCTCGACACAACGATTAACCCTTTAAAACGTGTTTTTCCTTTTTTTTCTTCCATGGCTAATAGTTGGATATTTGGTTGTTTGTTTTTGGCCAAAATGTATGAGGCTGGCCCAAAGCGAACAAAATCAACTTCGCCGGTGACTAGTGCATCATTCGCCCCTTGATAGGACTTGAAAATTTTTAGTTTAAACTCAGTTGGTGATTTAGATAAGCGAGTAACCTTTTCAGAGAGGTAGTCAACGAGTGGTTTGAATTTTCGGTGCATTTCAGTCGCTTTGTCTGACTGGTATAAACCAAATGTCAGTTCATTGGAAACTTGTTCATTGGCGTAGGTGACGCCCATTGAAAATATTAAACTTGCAGTACACAGAGTGAAATACTTCGTAATGAGGTACATAAACCATTCTCCTTGATTAATTAATGCTGATAAAGGAATACTCTATAGGTATCAGCAAAGATTACGCCAAGGATGAAATGGCTTCGTGGTATGAGAACAGATCGATCAGATCAATAAATTTGCAGAATGCGAATTGCAAAATGAGAAAAATTCGCAACCTAGTGCTTTTAAATTATTGCTAGGGCTGCTCCCAAGTTTGTATCTTCCGGTAAAGTGTTGAAGGACTGACTTGAAGCAGACTTGCTGCGCGTACGACATTTCCGTCACAAAAGTTAATGGCTTGTTTTATGGCTTGTTCTTCGATTTTAGATAATGGTTCAACTTGGGTCGAGTCACTTGTTTCGCTTAAACGCTCAGTTTGGCGTCTGTCGAAGGTCGATAGGCTAGACGTAGTGTCGGGCTCTGAAGAAACTAATCTTGGCTTGTTGGTTTGGCTGGCTTTGTTAAGGTCGTCCAGACGAAGCCTTAATGCACTGGCTAGACACTGATCGGTGATGAGTGGCCCACTCGACATGACAACAGTGCTATGGATTGCATTTTCTAATTGTCTAACGTTTCCTGGCCATTCGTATGACAGAATAAGTTTTTCGGCATCGGACGAGAAGCCTACAACAATTTTATCTTCCATATTGGTGAATTTTGTAAGGAATGCTTGGGCTAGCAGGAAGGCGTCGTTATCTCTTTGTCTTAGAGGAGGCAGGTTCAACGAGATAACATTTAGACGATAGTACAGATCTTCTCGAAGTTTTTTGTCATTGATGGCATCTATCGGGTCACGGTTAGTTGCACAGATAAAGCGAATATCTACTGTTTCAGTATGGCTGCTACCCACCCGTTGAAAGGTGCCCGTTTGGATAAACCGCAAGAGCTTGGATTGCAGGTTGATATCCATTTCTGAAAGTTCATCCAAAAATAGTGTGCCGCCCTTGGCTAGGGTTGCAGCGCCATCTCGCTGATTTAATGCACCAGAAAAAGCGCCTTTAATATGTCCGAAAATTTCAGACTCCATTAATTCACTGGGTATCGCTGCGCAATTGATTGCGATAAATGGGCCTTCAGAGCGCTTGCTAAGATCATGAAGCGCTTTTGCTGCAACTTCCTTGCCGGTGCCACTCTCGCCGGTAATCATGACAGAAGCATTACTGGGAGCAGCTTTTTCAATTGCGTTGTAAATAAATTGCATACATACAGAGTTACCGATGAAACCTTGAAATTGATCTTTCTGCTGGCTTTGGTATTGGTTGAGTGTACGTTTTAGTAGTGCGCGTTCTGCTACAACTTGTTGAGTGAAAACGGCTTGGTCTATTGCTTGAGATAGCTCACTATTATTCCAGGGTTTATGAATGAACCCCCATATATGGCCATCATTAATCGCTGCCATTATAAGCTCATCTTCAGAGTAAGCACTGAGCACAATACGAATAGTTTCCGGATATTTATTAGACACTTCTCGAAGTAGTTCATCTCCTGTCATTTCTGGCATTTTCATGTCTGAAACAACGACGTCGATAACTTCTTGTTCAAGAGTGTCAAGAGCTTCACGTCCGCTATTTGCATAGAAACATTGGTATTCACTGTTACGCATAAACCGTTTAATGGTTTCTAAAATACTTTGTTCGTCATCCACAAAGAGTATGTTGGCAGTTTTGATTGATGATGTTTGTTCCATAATGCATCCTCTTTACTTCTTGGGTAGGGTAGTAACATTTAAACAGTATTTTGACGCAAAGGTATTTTGATTTTGACGGTAGTGCCTACGCCTAGTTCACTATTTAAAGCAATATCTCCGCCATGTTTTTTAATGATGTCATAACAAATAGACATGCCTAAACCGGTACCTTCGCCCACTTGTTTGGTGGTGAAAAAGGGGTCAAAAATATGTTTTAGGTGTTCTTCCTCAATGCCACAACCGTTGTCAGATACAGAAATTTGGATATAGTCATCTACATGTTTTGATTCGATGTAAAGTTGGCCGTTCGAGCCTGTCATTGCGTGAGCGGCATTAATGAACAGGTTCATAAAAACTTGATTAATCTGACCACCCATACACTCAGCTTTAGGTAGCTTAGCTAGAGACTTATCAACTGTGCAATGGTATTTCAGCTCACTCCAGACCATTTTTAAGGTGGACTCAATACATTCGTTTATATCGGTTAATGTGGTTTGCTCTCCCGAATAGGCATAACCTTTTAAACCTTGGGTAATATCCTTCACGCGTTCTGTTCCCGTGATTGACTCGCTCGTGATGCAATCCAGGTCGTTAATGACAAAATCTAGGTCTTCTAGTGTTAATGTGTGGGCAATGGCATCGAGTTCAGGTTTAAGACTTTTTTGTTCTTCTGGTGAGAGCTTTTCTTTCATAGACAATAGCTGGGAGAGTAGTGTTTTGAGAAAGTCATGATACTCCTGAAGCATGGTCAGGTTATTCATGATAAAACCGATAGGGTTATTGATCTCGTGTGCTACGCCAGCAGTCACTTGTCCTAAACCTGCCATTTTTTCGGAATGAACGAGGGTGTTCTGGTTGTGTCTTAATGCTTTATTGCTTTTAATAAGATCCTGCTCTCGGAGGTGTATTTTCTTTGCCATATCTGTGATTTTGTCAGATAAACGTTGAACTTCTATGGTAATCCGTTTGTTTTTTTCAAGGTGAGGGTCGGCTCCTTCACTAAGCTCGGTGGCGAATACCTGTAAACGCTCTAATGGTTTAACAAAGAACCAGCGACCCATAATAATCGCTAGACCGGTTGATAGAATGGCAATAATAATGGCGCTCAATATCAGTCGTTCTTTTGCATTTGAGAAGGACTGATTGAGTGAAGAAACATCAATGCCATATGACAGTCGAATACCAGACGGTGAAGCATCCAGTGTAGTATTTGCAAAGACGTTTTTAGTGCCCCATTGAGCTGAAATATTATTTGATGTGGTCGCTTGAAGTTTTATATCAATGATATTATTCAGATTTAATGCCTCGACCATTTCTCTCATCGGAATGTGTGTGGATAAAATTCCCTCGATTGAATCACCATATTTAATAGGTAAAGAGATTTGCCAAAAATTAAGGTCTTCACTTAGGTTTATTTCGAAGTTCTTAGTACGTTCATATAATGCGTTAAAGTGTTCTCGAATATGGGCGTCGTCGCGTTTTTGAAGAGAAAATGACTGGTGCTGTTTATGAATGCTGGCACTGGTAAATATTTTTTCACCTTTAAAATCATAAAGTTGTTGGATGTATTGTTTGCCTATAATACTTTGGGATAGAAAATAGTCACTTATCAGACCTTTGTTAGAGTCTGGTTGCATAACGGTTTGTTTTACCACAGCACTGTGAGTTTGTGCTTCGAGTTGAATTCTTCTTGTGTCGAGAAAACGGTCAACTTGATGTGCCAGATTGATCGATTTTTGCTCATTTGAGTGCAGATAATGTTTCGTTAGGTCAGACTTTAAGCCTTGGGTCATAACGCTGAGCATCGCCAGACTCATAAGTGAAATAACGGTGATTAGGAATAGCGATAACAAACGTTCGGTTTTAGGTGGCCGGTTAGAAATGAGATTATGTAATCCCGATGAAAGTGCTGTTTTAATTCCCATGATTTGCTTCACCCATATTGCTTGGAGATTGTTCAGTCAAGCGGATATTACCGTGTCGATCAAAGCGAGCCATGACAAAATCATCCAAGCCAAGTGCTTCGTGCGCATCAAAATTAGTTTCAACGTCGCTTGAGAAAGGCTGTTTATAATACTTAACCAGACCGGGGATTTTTTTTCTTAGGTTTTCCAAATTTGTTTTTATTATTTGACGGGCTTGTTTAGGGTCATCAGGAATAGGGCTTTGTTCAGAGGCTGCGATTAGAATTCGTGTTAAGTCATACGCATGAATGAAACCGCTTGGTGCTTTGATATCAGTAGGAGAAAGTGTGCTATTTGAAACGGTTGATGCTGCAGCCATTGCTTTCTCGCCTTCTGAAGACAATGGTTCTTGTAACAAAGAGAATCGAGTTTGAATGAATCTCAGGTCTAGTTGATTGACGGCACTTGCACCTAATGACTGAAAGAATGTTCCTCCTGTAATACCCCAGTGGCTACGAATAGAACGTTGGCGGGGTTTATCAAGGGACAGCATCGCTTTTGCAAAGGTGATGCCTTCCGGTGCATTAGCCACAAGCACAAAACTATCAGCGCCATTAGAAACTGCATTTTCTAAAATTGTTCGTGCTTCGTGCTGACCGATTCCCCATTGAAAAAAATGAATACCATTTGCCTGATAACCAAGGTCTGAGAGTGCTTTTGTCATGGTGTTTTTATTCGCTTTCCCCCAGCCCGTATCTTCCAGTAATAGGTAGGGTTGCTTGAATCCAGAGTGTTGAATCGTGTCGTTGATAATGACCTTGCCTGCTTTACTGTCATCGATCGATAAACGAAAAATCCAGTTCTCTGAAGTTTTTGATCGGGTAATAGGTGTGGCCGCTGCCCAAGGGACAAAGGTAAGAACCTGGTTGTTATTAATATAATCGCGAGCAGCAATTAGAGGAGGGGAGTGCAAACCACCAAATACGGCGAGTGCGTGAGGGTCAGCTAAAAACTGTTCGAGGTGGTGTCTACTTCTTGGTGTGCTGCCATGATGGTCTTTGATCACCAGTTCTACTTCATGACCAGCTAATAACCCGTTGGATTCTGATAATGCTGCGCGAATTCCTAGTTCAATTGATTTCCCTGAACTGACGCTATTGGTTTGATCCGCATCGAGGTAAATTCGAAAAGGAGACGGCTTGTTTTCAAAGGTGTCGGCGTATGCATGATGGCCCCACGCGAAAGAACACAAAAGAAAACAGATGAAGAGTGACTGGATGAGTCTAATGCGGTGGTCACTTGTGAGTTCCATATCGATTCCTATCGCTAAATGCTCAGAATTGCTATTTAGGTATAAAGCAATGGATTCCGGCTGAAAAGCACAGCGGGATAATGACATTGCTGAGTTGTGAACACATTCTTATAATTTGATATATATCGACTATACTGTCAATTGTGACATTGATAAACTTTGTAAATTCGTCATTGCTTGCTCAAGTATAGACAGGCATGACTGATTGGTAGTGAGATAAAGGTAATTTTATGAAAGAAGCGTTAACGACTGGTGATGTGGCTAAATACTGCGGCGTTAATTTTCGAACAGTGATTCGATGGATTGAAAAAGGGTATATTGACGCCTATAAGCTACCGGGAAGAGGGGATAACCGTATTCCGGTTGATGCTTTGGTAGCTTTCATGAACAAAAATAATATGCCGATACCTTCTGACTTGTTAGATGCGTCAGTAGAGGGTGAGGTCGCCACTCAGAAAAATCCAGTCATGTCTTCTGGCAAGCCGAAGGTACTAGTCATAGAAGATGAAGCGTTAATGGCTCAGTCGATGGTTAGATCCATTAAAAGAGCAGGCTATGATGTTCAAATTGCATCAAATGGTATTGAAGCGGGGATTCAGCTTGAGCGCTTCCGGCCTGCGATGATTACTCTTGACCTGCAAATGCCCGGAATGAGTGGTTTTGAGGTGTTAGAGGCGCTACGCATCAATGACGACTATCGTGATATTAAAGTGTTAGTTGTATCCGCTGCGACTAAGGTGAAAATGTTGGAGGTCATGGAACTTGGGGTTGATGATGTGCTTGAAAAGCCTTTTAAGTCAGAGGCGCTAGTTGAAAAGCTGTTAACGCTATTGCCTATATAGATTTGCTATAAAAAGGTTTAGATACATTTGGTAATATATAGATAAAAAATACAATTGTCATGAATGACAGGTTGTGAGAGGCTTGGTTTACCTTATTAATAGGAGAGCATGATGGATAAGCGCATATTGATCATTGATGACGAGGCAAGTGTATTGAGTACGCTTAAGCGCCTGTTTCGAAATAAACCTTATGAAGTGTTCTCTGCATTAAGTGGTGAAGAGGGTTTGTCATTGCTAGAAAAACAGCCCGTCGATTTGATTATCAGTGATATGCGCATGCCACAAATGGATGGTGCCGAATTTTTAACAACAGTAAAAGAAGCTTACCCACTGACAGAACGTATTTTGCTGACAGGCTATTCTGATATGGAGTCCACTATCAAAGCTATTAATGATGGGGGAATATTCGGGTACATGTCAAAGCCCTGGGATGTTGATCAGCTTCTTTCATTAGTTGAAAGTGCGTTGGATCAAACTCATAAAAATAAGCTCAAAAACCGCACGCTTAAGCGATTTAAAAAACAAAATGATGCATTGGGAGAAGATGTCGCACGTAAGCAGAGGGAAATGGCGCAGTCGGCTGAGTTTGTTGATCATGCTTTTCAAAAGTTGAAAAATAGTTGTGATGTGACCGAGCAAATGCTTCTGAATTTATTAGACCTTAAGCTCAAGGGGCAGAGGGTGTATGCAGATAAGGTTGCTGGGATCGCCTATCAGTTTGCTCAAGTTTTAGGGTTTTCTGAGAATGATCAAAAGGTTTTAGTCACTGCTGCGCGTTTACATGGTATTGGTAAAATAGGTATTCCTGATGATATTTTGGTGTTACCTACTGATATGATGACGGCTGAGAAATTTTCTTTGTATTGTCAATATCCTGCTAATAGTGCATGTACCTTGATGTCTTATTTCGAATTTCAGGATGTTGCCCAAGTCTTATTTGAACAAAAAGAATATTTAGATGGTAGTGGTTATCCGAGCGGACTTGCTAATAAGGAAATTTCTAATTTAGGTAAAATTCTTTCGTTGATACTGGACTATGCAGAGCTTCGTTTTGGGATAACAACGGGCGAGGCTTTGAATCATGAAACGGTGATTGGGGTGATTCAAACAAATCATCATCGATATGAGCCTAGCCTATTACCCGCCTTGAGCTCTCTAACGCTAGAAGTGGATTCATCTGAAGAAATTTCTGCAATGATGTTGCCGCTATATTCACTCCGAGAAGGCATGATTGTCAATAAAGATATTTATAGTGACAACGATATATTGCTGTTACACAAAAATGCAGTATTAACTGAAAAAGTGATTGGCCACCTTATAAATATTGAGCAAAATATTAAAGGGCACTTGATGATCAGTGTGCGGTTTTTAAATGAAGGTTAAAGGCTGATCAGTCTTTAACCTGATGTTTAGTGGATTTGTTTTCAGTGGACGTACATTGGTTAAGGTTAGCAGAAAAGGGTAGTGCTAACTCGGGAGTAATCACAAAATTAATTAATCCCCCATTCAAACCCGATATTAACCTGATCTGTTTGATCGAATTGTCCAAACAGTCCTTCACTATTGCCATAGAATCGATCTAACCCCAATGTCAGGTCCAGATTAGATAACAGGTTATAACTTATCTTTGGGCGAAATAACCCATCGCGGTGATCGAGTGAATAGAGATTTAACCAGCTTAAGGTAAGTGTGTCGTTCATGAATTTGGTTTCCCATAAAAGGCTGACGATGTCTTCAGTTTTGGACTTTATCAGTAGATCTTCGTTTGCCAATATGCGTGTTTGAAACCATTGGAATGAGATGAACTGATTTGTCCAACCTTGAAAATCCAACCCGATAACCGAAGCCCATTGATTCGCTTTTATCACGCCGGGTAGCACCTGAGTGCTGCGGTGAAAACGGTTAGTTTCGTAGGCGATTTCGCTTCGTAAAGTCCAGTCACCAAA
>CAJWBJ010000118.1 GCA_913020495.1 uncultured Oleiphilus sp. | reverse complement strand
TCAATTTCAGAAACACGAACAATCATGCCTTCTTGGCTTAATGATGCTGCAGAACCTTTACCAACATCACCATAACCGATTACTAATGCTTTTTTACCGGCTAACAAGTGATCAGTACCACGCTTGATCGCATCGTTTAGGCTGTGACGACAACCGTATTTGTTGTCATTCTTTGACTTGGTCACAGAGTCGTTAACGTTGATTGCCGGAACCTTTAATTCACCTTTTTCGAGCATGTCTAACAAACGGTGAACGCCCGTTGTTGTTTCTTCCGAGATACCATGAATGCTATCGAGCATTGCAGGGTATTTACTGTGAACCATTTCTGTTAAGTCACCACCGTCATCAAGAATAATGTTGGCTGGCCAAACTTTATCACTACCTGTTTCAGCAAGAATCGTTTGCTCGATACACCATAAAAACTCTTCTTCAGTTTCGCCTTTCCAAGCGAAAACAGGGATGTTTGCAGCAGCAATCGCCGCAGCAGCATGATCTTGAGTAGAGAAAATGTTGCACGAAGACCAACGTACTTCAGCGCCTAGATCGATTAATGTTTCGATTAATACGGCAGTTTGAATGGTCATGTGAATACAACCCATGATCTTCGCATCGGCTAGAGGTTGGCTTGCTTTATACTTGCGACGTAAAGCCATTAGTGCTGGCATTTCACCTTCAGCAATTTCAATTTCTTTACGGCCCCATTCAGCCAAACTCATATCTGCAACTTTATAATCTGTAAAACTCATTACTTTATCCTCTTGTGCAGAGTGGATAATGCCACCCTGCGTTTTAATTCAGTTTGATTTCTTAAAGGCCAGCATCTGCTTTTAATGCTGCGGCTTTATCTGTTTTTTCCCAAGTAAATTCAGGCTCAGTACGTCCGAAGTGACCATAAGCTGCTGTAGCGCGATAAATGGGTCGACGTAGATCAAGCATATCGATAATACCTTGTGGGCGAAGGTCGAAATGTTGACGAACAAGTTCTGCAATTTTGGTTTCCGGGATTTTGTTAGACCCAAAAGTGTTGATTGAAATGGACGTTGGTTCAGCAACGCCTATTGCATAAGATACCTGAATTTCACATCGATCAGCTAAGCCAGCCGCTACAATATTTTTTGCAACATAGCGAGTCGCATAAGCTGCTGAACGGTCTACTTTTGATGGGTCTTTTCCTGAAAATGCACCACCGCCATGACGCGCCATACCGCCATACGTATCAACGATAATTTTACGACCCGTTAAACCACAGTCACCCACTGGGCCACCAATAACGAAATTACCTGTTGGATTAATATGGTAGAGCGTATCGCTGTGCAACCATTCAGCTGGTAATACAGGCTTTACAACTTCTTCCAATACTGCTTCTCGAAGATCTTTTAGTGAAATATCTTCGTCATGCTGTGTCGATAATACAATGGCATCGATAGCAACTGGCTTGCCGTTTTCGTAACGTAAGGTTACCTGACTTTTTGCATCAGGGCGCAACCAAGGTAAAGTACCGTCTTTACGCAGTTTTGCCTGTCGTTCAACCAAACGGTGCGAATAGAAAATTGGCGCTGGCATTAATACTTCTGTTTCATTGGTTGCATAACCAAACATCAAGCCTTGGTCACCCGCGCCTAAATCTTTGCTGTCACCTTCATCAACACCCATTGCTATATCGGCAGACTGCTTACCTATTGCATTGAGTACTGCGCATGATGCACCATCAAAGCCAACATCTGAGCTGTTATAACCAATGTCTAAAATGACTTCACGAATCAAATCTTCAAGGTCAATATAAGTACTGGTTCGAACTTCGCCAGCTACGATTGCCATACCGGTTTTAACCATTGTTTCAACCGCAATACGGGCGTTCGGGTCATCTTTGATGATGGCGTCGACAACTGCATCTGAGATTTGATCTGCCATTTTGTCCGGATGGCCTTCAGAGACGGACTCCGAGGTAAATAGAGAATATTCGCTCATAGTTTTATCCTGTTATAAAAGAGGCTGTGCCTTGTTTGAGTTTAAATTGAGATTGCTTAATTTTTGCGTGCTTGGTCTTATAAACTTACGTAATTGCACCTGAAAACCATTACGTAAACCCATATAAACGCTTTTAATTTCTTGAAAACCTGTTCGCTCAGCCCAAGTGCTTAGTTCTTGTGCTTCAAAACCTAACCAAAGGTCCCCGCAGCTTTCTCTTGACCACTCTTGATCGTGGTGAGAGAGGTCGCAAACAATAAATACGCCCTCTGGTTTTAACATGTCGAAAACATCATTAAATATTTGGGCAGGAGTAGGGACGTGGTGTAACACCATATTCATAACAACTGCATCTACCTTTTGCTGTTGAGCCTTAAAATCTTTGGTATCACCTAAATAAAATTGAACATTTGTAATGCCTTCTTTTGTTACAAATGCCTGTGCTTTATTTAGCATGCTTTCAGAGTTATCAAGCGCAATGACTGTTTCAAATGCGGCGCTTAACGGCTTTAGAAATAAACCTTCACCGGGTCCTACTTCTATAATGCTTGCCGTCGTGGAAAAACTGGTTTTTGATAATAACTCGAAGCAGGCAGTGGCATATTGCTCATGGTTAGCAATTAACTCTTGTTGCTCTTGAAAACGTTCTGTATTTTTTGCAAAAAAAGCTTGGGATTGAATAGCCCGCTTTTTTTGAATGCTGGTAATTTGTATTGCTAACTCAGGGTTGAGTGGAAAACGGTCAATTAATTCAAATAATTGTTCAATCGCATATTGGTCATGATTAGTTTGAGGGATGAATGGCCGGCGATAAAAAATGGCATTACCTTCTCGTTGCGTTTCGACCAATCCCTCTTTACTTAATACTTTAAGGTGGTGACTCATGCCTGATTGTTTAGTGCTGAAAAGCTGAGTTAATTCTAGTACACCAAAAGTATCACATTGAAGGACTTGTAATATTTGGACGCGCAGTGGATCACCACAAGCCTTCAGTAGCTGGCTGAAGGTTTGCACATCAAGTGTGTTTTGCCTGCGATTTTCAGTGGGCGAAACTGTTTGAATAGGCAGCTTGGTTGTTTTCGACATTTTTAAGAGTATATCAAGAAATTTCGATATAGCAATTCTATATCAATATATTTTGATATAGTTTTTGGCTGCTAGAAAAATGTTGCTTCACTTTTCTGATTTGAAAGATGCGGATCATATTATTCAGCAAAGACGCCTGATATCTATTAAGTTTTGGGGCGTATTTGATTTTTAAGTTTACTTATTTGAATTCAGTACTTCGTATAAACCTTCTAGTACCGTGCCAAGCTCTTGCTCTAACTCATCTACGCCACCTTTGAGTTTGTCTAATTTTTCGCTGGCTTCGTAAGCTAAGCTCATGAGTTGTTCTTCTTGATCCTCATCTAATCCAAGTGAAAAGAGTTTCGCTTCCAGCTCTGTAATCATGTCGAGCATAACGGATCTGGTTGTTGAGTCATGTTCTGCTAATTTATGTGTCAGTACTTTAACTTGCTCCTCTGTCATTTTGATAATGCGGCTTAATACGTCTATTCGTTGATCCGTAAGAGATAGGCTCTTTTTTATAGTTAGTAAGCGGCCATCACAAATACTTGATAAAACCATTAAGTGATCTTTAAGGCGTCCATAACGGCTGTCGTCATCAATTGGCATGTCGTTTATGAGGAGTCCCATTGAGTTGCTTCGAACCATTGTACGGACACCAATACTAACAATGCTGTCTTTCGAATTCTGAAATTTGGTGAGTACCCGGGCTTCCATTGAATCTTTGGTGCAGTTGATATAGTGAGTGGGGTTACCATAAATAACGGCTGCGGAGGAAAGGCCAAACCCTTGCGCTATTTCGCAGAATCGTTCTCCGATCCCTTCGAGACTTGTGACATTTTGAGAAGATTTAACAAACTCAATGATTTGTCCTAGCTCGCTACTTGATGTCATCGCCTCCATGGCAACTTTCATTGCATCATTTGCGCTTTCTTTTGCTTGTTTGAATTCGTTCTGGTGTGAAAGGCAATCGTCTATTTTGCTTACTAATAGCTCAGGATCAATGGGTTTTGTAACGTATTCATTCCCCCCTGCTTCAAATCCGGCCAGGCGTTCCTCTACATTGTCCATTGCTGAGACAAAAATAATGGGCAGAATAGCTGATTTTGTATGTTTTCTCAGTTCAGTACACACTTCATAGCCAGTCATGCCCGGCATGTTTACATCTAAAAGAATAAGGTCCGGGGGGGACTTTTCGACTAGTTCAAGGCAGGCAGAGCCTGAATCGCAACTGATAATGTTAAAATCATCTTCCAGAATCATTTGTAACAGTGTTCGATTGGACTCTAGATCATCTACTACCATGATTGTTTTATCAGACATTCATATTACCTGTTCTTTTAAAAACCAAGAGGAAATTAATGCTTTGTGTTTGGAATTATAAATATAAAAATAGCACATAAATTCCAGATTGCTGCTTGTTTGTATATTTCTTGACAGTGTGAGAAATTCAACCATGCTATTAGTTGAGTGTGGTGATTAATTAAGGAATATGAAAGTTAAATGGCTGGTGCAGAAATAACAAACAAGGATGAGGGCGGATATGAGCGCTTGCTTTTTGAATCCGTTTTTCAGGTTATTCCTGATCTGTTCTTTTTAATGTCATCTGACGGTACTATTCTCGACTATAAAGCAGGCGATCTAAGCAAGTTATACCTGCCTCCCGAAGAATTTATTGGGCGACGAATGCAGGATGTTCTGCCTGATCATACTGCTGATATTTTTAATGATAATATGGAACTGCTTTGTTGTAGTGGTGGTGTGCATACTTTTGAATATGAGCTCGAAACGCCATCTGGAATAAATCAATTTGAAGCGCGCCTTAGTTGTTTGTCTAACTGTTCTCAAGTTGTTGCAATGGTTCGAGATGTAACAATACGAAAAAAACAAGAAGATGAGATTTTACATCAGGCCCACTTTGATACTTTGACTGATCTACCTAACCGTTTTTTAGCTTTAGATCGCTTGTCTCAAACAATCAATGAAGCTTCCCGCTGTCAAGCGATTTTTGCGGTGCTGTTTTTGGATTTAGATGATTTCAAGAAAGTGAATGACTCTATGGGGCATGAGGTAGGGGATAAGCTATTAATCGAGGCATCGAATCGATTACGTGGTGTGATAAGAAGTACCGATACTGTCGGCCGATTAGGTGGGGATGAGTTTATGGTTTTGCTGCCAAGCTTGACGGGCGAGCAAAGCGTACAAAGTGTCGTGAAGTCAATACTGAAGGAGTTTAGACAACCTTTTAGGATTGATGCTCGTGAAATGTTAATGACGGTGAGTATTGGTATTGCCACTTATCCCGAAAATGGAGTGGATAGTTCACAGTTGTTACGTAATGCCGATTCAGCGATGTATCATGCTAAAGGTTTAGGTCGGAACACCTATTCATTTTTTACACGTTCAATGAATCAGGCTCTGGCTCGACGGATTGAAATCGAGGAGCAGATTCATGGTGCGCTAGAGCGTTGTGAGTTTGAAGTTTATTATCAGCCTCAAATTGAGATAAAAAATGGGCTGGTAATTGGTGCTGAGGCATTACTGCGTTGGAATAATAAAGTGCTTGGCAATGTTCCCCCGGATGAATTTATTCCAATTGCTGAGCATACTGGCTTAATTGTTCCGATTGGTTTATTTGTGTTGAGGGAGTCATTAAAAACGCTATCTCTTTGGCAGGAGTCGGTCGGTAAAGATTTAAGAATGTCAATAAACCTTTCGCCTTGTCAGTTCCGTGACCCTAATTTAGTGAGCGATATAAAAAAGATTGTTGTCGAATATGGTATCGAAACAGAGTGTCTGGAGCTTGAAATCACTGAAGGTGTATTGATGAGTGGTCATTCTTATATTGATGAGGCTTTAAAGGAGCTAACCAGTGCTGGTATCTGTATTTCGATGGATGACTTTGGAACAGGTTATTCATCTTTAAGTTATTTGCGTCGTTATCCATTTGATGTGCTAAAAATTGATCGTACTTTTGTAAATGATATTTTAACTGATTCGGCTGATAGGGAGTTGATTGTTGCGACGATTTCGATGGCTCATGCCTTGAGTATCAAAGTTGTCGCGGAAGGGGTTGAAACAAAAGAGCAGTTGCAGATACTTAATAATTTATCGTGTGATTATGCTCAGGGCTATTATATTAGTAGGCCGGATACGAAAGAGGCTTTACTCGCTAGTGCTAGAAAAATATGTTTTGGTGAAACCTAATCTTTGTATATTTAGTTATATTTACTTAAAGCCCAGGCGACATGCTCTTGTACAACAGGAGAGGTGTGTTTAGTCTTTTCTTGTAATGCCGCTTCAATTTCGGGTGATTTTGGGGCATTTCCTAAAGCAATAGCAATATTGCGTAGCCATGATTCATAACCTGCCCGGCGAATTGCTGAGCCTTCCGTTTTTTGTAAGAAAGTGTCTTCACTCCAGCCAAACAACTCTAATAAACTGCTATTATCGAGCTTGTGACGAGGCGTGAAGTCAGATTCTTTACTGGGTTTGCTAAACCGGTTCCAGGGGCAAACTAGCTGGCAATCATCGCAGCCAAAAATACGGTTTCCCATTTTACTTCTTAGTTCAACGGGAATGCTGCCTTTGAGTTCAATAGTGAGGTAAGAAATACAGCGTCGGCTATCTACAATATAAGGTCCTTTGAATGCACCGGTGGGGCAAACATCTAAGCAGGCTGTGCATCGTCCGCAGTGTTCTTTTTCATATGGGGCATCAAGAGGAAGCGGGAGGTCGGTATAAATCTCACCTAAAAAGAACCAGGACCCTGCGCTACGATTGATAATCATGGCGTTTTTGCCAAACCACCCCAAGCCCGCTTTTTGTGCAAATGCACGTTCAAGTACCGGAGCGCTGTCGACAAAAGCTCTAAATTGGTAGCTGTCTGCTTGTTCGCGAATAAACTGAATAAGCTTTTTTAATCTTGAACGAATTAATTTGTGGTAATCACGGCCTAATGTATAACGTGAAATATAAGCTTTATTGGGTTTATTTAGTTGTTCTTGAGGTGAATGGGGGTCTGTAAAGTAATCCATCCTAAGCGAAATGACGCGTAGTGTGCCCTCAATTAGTTCATCGGCTTGCCAGCGCTTACTGCCATGTTTTGCCATGTAATCAAGTTCGCCATGATGTCCCGCTTCTAGCCATTCTTGATAGGGGCCAATATGTGCCGATAAATCGGTGTCAGTGACGCCAAGTTGCTGAAAACCAAGCTCATTTGCGAACGTCTTGATTTTTTGCAACAAAATTGAAGCATCTTCGACTGAAAGGGTATCTTGCTTATTTGTCATGTGCCGTGAATAACTTGGAATGTTTTGCTATGCTTAACAGATAGCTAGCTTTAATTGTTAATAGCGATTCTAGTTTATTTTTACATGTTTAGTTGTGGGATCTCGTGAATCAGACCTATTGTATCGAATTACCTGGGGAAAGCGCTACTCTTACATTAGGGAAAGCTTTGTCGGAGATGATCGAAAAGCAAGGTAAGCCTTTAGTAGTGATTTTTTTACTGGGTGACTTAGGTATGGGTAAAACTACCTTGAGCCGAGGAATTCTGAACGCATCGGGTTACCGGGGGAATGTAAAAAGTCCGACCTATACTTTGGTTGAGCCTTATGAGTTAGAAAAAAGGAATTTATTTCATTTCGACTTATATCGCTTAGGTGAACCAGAAGAGCTGGAGTTTATGGGTATACGTGATTATTTTGAGCAGCCAGCTATGGGTGAGAAGCCTTCTATCTGTTTACTTGAATGGCCAGAAAAGGGTGGGGATTACTTGCCTGATCCGGATTTTATGGTAGAGCTAAAACTTAAAACGAATACAAACGGTAGCCAAAATAGCATCGGCCGAACAGCGGAAATTGAAGTGTTGAATAAAGAACTTGAAACAGGCATGTCAGCGTTAATTAGCCGTCTTACCCAAAAAGGTATTACATGCAAATAAGATCAATGTTTTTCACAAAACTGATTGCCGCAATATTTTGTATATTGTTTTCGAGTATGGCGGTGTCTGCGCAAACGAAAGTGACAAATGCTCGTTTGTGGGAAGCACCAGATCATACGCGCTTAGTACTTGAGTTATCGAAAGCTGTTGAGCATAAAGTCATGGTTTTATCTAACCCTGATCGCTTAGTGCTAGATATTAAAAATGCATCGAAAAAATCTCGCTTCGATAGCTTGGACTTTAGTCATTCACCCATAAAATCAATTCGTAGTGCGCGTAGAAATAAGCATGACTTACGTATAGTTTTGGACCTCAAGGAAAAAGCGAAACCTAAAAGCTTTCTTTTGAAGTCCAATGACAAATATGGTGATCGCTTAGTGATCGATCTTTATCCGGAAGCAAGAAAGCAGTCGGCCAAAAAAGAAGTTCACAAGAAAACAATTCAAAATACGATCTCTCAAAAGCGGGATATTATTGTAATGATTGATCCTGGTCATGGTGGTGAAGACCCAGGCGCCATCGGGCCTAATCGTCTAAAAGAAAAAATGGTGGTTTTAGCGATTGCTAAAGAGCTTAAAAAACTGGTTAATGCCAAAGATGGTTATAAAGCTTATTTAACGCGTAGCAGTGATTACTATATTGGCTTACGCAAACGAACCCATTTGGCAAGAAAGTATAAGACTGATTTGTTTGTATCCATACACGCTGATGCATTTATTAAATCACAAGCAAATGGTGCTTCGGTGTATGCAGTGTCTAATCGCGGTGCGACCAGTGAGGCAGCACGATGGTTAGCAAAGAAAGAGAACTCTGCTGACTTAATGGGAGGTGTTGGTGGCGTAAGTCTTGAAGATAAAGGCGATGTGCTGGCAGGGGTGCTGTTGGATCTATCTACTACGGCTAGTTTAAAAGCTAGTTTGAGTGTTGGTGATCGTGTTCTTCGCTCAATGGGCGGAGTTGCAAGACTTCATAAACGGCAGGTTCAGCAAGCAGGTTTTGTGGTGCTAAAATCACCTGATATTCCATCGATTCTGGTTGAAACGGGGTTTATTTCGAACCCTAAAGAGTCTCGCCGCTTGAAAACGAAAAAATATCAAAAGCAAATAGCTAAAGCGGTCCAGAAAGGTTTAACACGTTATTTTGAAAACTCACCACCACCTGGAAGTCTGCTGGCATGGCAGAAAGAAACTGCGAATAAATTTGCTAGATATGTCGTTAAGAAAGGCGATACACTTTCACATATCGCAATGAAAAACGCTGTTTCAATCAAGAAATTGCGTGAACTAAACAGCCTTCGATCTGATAATGTCTGGATTGGTCAGCGTCTGCGTGTTCCTTCTTCTTAATGTGTAAAAAAAGTATTATCATGCTGTTTTAATCCCTCTGTCTATTATTCACCGAAACTCACTTGTATGGCTCAAATTCATAAACTATCAGCTCGTTTGGCAAACCAGATTGCAGCGGGTGAGGTCGTTGAACGTCCTGCTTCTGTTGTAAAAGAGTTGCTTGAAAATGCGCTTGATGCAGGCGGACGAAAAATCTCAATACAAGTTGAATCGGGTGGTGTTAAGCGTATACAGATTCGTGATGATGGAGAAGGTGTAGAAAAGGATGATTTGCCTTTGTCTCTCAGTCGTCATGCTACGAGTAAGATCGAATCACTCGACGACCTTGAAGCTGTAGCCACTTTAGGGTTTCGTGGTGAAGCTTTAGCCAGTATCAGCTCTGTATCCCGTTTGGTGTTAAGTTCTAAAACCGAGAAGGCGACTCAAGGTTGGCAGGTCGAAACTGAAGGTCGGGAAATGGACGCCAAGTTGAGTCCTGTTGCGCATAACCGTGGGACAACGGTTGATGTGAGAGATTTATTTTTTAACACTCCCGCGAGGCGTAAATTTCTTCGTACAGAGAAAACGGAATTTGGGCACTTGGAAGAAGTGGTTAAACGGCAAGCTCTCAGTCGCTTTGAGGTAAGTTTCGAATTAACTCACAACCACAAAACAGTACACCATCTAAGAGCAGCGCCAACATTGCGTGATAAAGAGCAGCGAGTTGCATCGTTATGCGGTAAGCCCTTTATGGAAAATACCGTTCAAATTGACGTAGAGGCAACCGGGCTTAAATTATGGGGCTGGGTTGCATTGCCTACATTCTCAAGAAGTCAGGCTGACCTGCAGTATTTCTATGTGAATGGTCGGGTGATTAAAGATCGCTTGGTAACGCATGCGGTCAAGCAAGCGTACCGTGATGTTTTATATCATGGTCGGCATCCGGCTTTTGTTTTATATCTTGAATTGGATCCTGCATTGGTTGATGTGAATGTTCATCCGACAAAGCATGAAGTTCGTTTTCGTGATGGTCGAATGGTGCATGACTTTATTTTTAGAAGTTTACATAAGGCCTTGGCAGATCTTCGCCCTGAAGATGTTGTTAGTGCGCAGGATGCATCAAGTACGATGGCTTTTTCATCGTTACCACCAAATTTGCAAGCAATGCAGGGGCGGGGGGCTGAACCGTTAATGACTCCGAGCTACGGCCCTCAGTCTGCCATGACTTTAAAGTCACCACCAACGCCGCTTGAAGTGCAAGATACATTAAATCAATACAAAGCGCTGCATCCGGATTCAGCAAGCCCATCTAGCTTGCAGGCGGGAGGGCTGAGTGAATTTCCCGTTAACGGGGTGTCGCATGAAGAGGGAAATGAGCACCCATTAGGTTTTGCTGTCGCTCAATTGCATGGTGTTTATATTCTGGCTCAAAATTCAACAGGCATGGTGGTGGTTGATATGCATGCTGCCCATGAACGAATTAGTTATGAGCGCATGAAGACTGCTTTCTATGGGGCAGGTATTCAGGCGCAGCCTTTATTAGT
>CAJWBJ010000117.1 GCA_913020495.1 uncultured Oleiphilus sp. | reverse complement strand
GCGATTAATTTACTCAGGGATAAAGTTAAGAATGCTTATTTCGTGTTTCTGCAGCACGAAGTCGTAAACTCAACTTGTCCAAAATTCCATTTATATACTTATGTCCATCTGTACCACCGAACTGTTTAGCTAACTCAACCGCCTCATTAATCACCACCCGATAGGGTACATCGACGCGGTGAATAAACTCATAAACGCCCATTCTAAGCAAATTCAACTCAACAGTATCAACATCAACCAGTGGACGATCCAGAAATGGCTCGATCTTTTGATCAAGCTCTGTTACTTCTTTTGGAATCTGGCCAACAAGCTCACTAAAGTAAACGCCATCAACTTTATTAAAATCATTATCGACACGAAATTCAGCTTCAATACTAGAAATATTTGAACCTGAAACCTGCCATTGATATAACGCTTGCAAAACGAGCTTACGTGCTCGCTTTCTTTGCGATGTCGTTGGTTTTTTAGGTTTAGCTGTTGACTCATTTGCTCCTGATTCATTCGGAGTAGATTCGTTCACTTAAATACCCGCATCTTTAAACAAGTTGATCATTTCAACAACTGACATAGCAGCTTCAGCACCTTTATTTCCAGCCTTTGTGCCTGATCGCTCAATAGCTTGCTCAATGCTATCAACCGTTAGTACACCAAAAGCTACCGGCAAACCATACTCAAGAGAAACAGCACCAATACCTTTAACACACTCACCTGCTACATATTCAAAATGAGGTGTCCCACCACGGATAACAGCTCCCAAAGCAACAATTGCATCATATTTTTTAGTCGCTGCAATACGCTTTACTGCCAATGGAATTTCAAATGCACCGGGTACACGATAAATTTCAATATCAGACTCCGGAACCCCCTGGCGCACTAGAGCATCAATAGCACCCTGAAGCAGACTTTCAACGACAAAACTATTAAACCGACCCACGACTAATGCAAATTTTCCTGATACTTCTTTAAAATCACCTTCATAGGTTTTGATGTTGTACATTGCTTGCTCTCTTTAAAGTTAGTTAATTTCTTTAAAAACTATATTCACCGCTATAAAAATATAACAACGAAAAGATAAATATCTGTCTTAACTGCTATAGGGGATAAATTCTACAACTTCCAAGTCAAAGCCCGAAATAGCGGAATACTTCACCTCAGGATTCAAAAGACGCATTTTTGTAACACCTAGATCTCTTAATATTTGTGAGCCCGTACCTATCGTCAGAAAAGCACCCGTACCGGCTTGTGTAACAGGAGGTTTGTCACCAAAAAAATTCTCCAAACGCTGCTCTAAGTCAGCTTCCCCAACGCCACCAAGGACAACCAAAACACCTGTGCCCTCTTCATTAATACGTTCTAAGGCATGCTGAGTCGACCAGCTTTGAGAGCCAGGCTGTTTCAAACCCAAAGTGTCACGTAAAATATCTGCAGCCATGACACGTACAACAGGCGCTTCAACTTGTGACACATCACCTTTCACAAACACCATATGCATTTGCTCTTGCAGCGTATCTTTATAAGTAATGAGATTAAAAGTACCACTTTCTGTCTCTACATCATGCTCTTCCTGACGCTCTACAGTTTGCTCATTCAAAGCACGATAATGAATCATATCTGCAATGGTACCAATCTTAAGCCCGTGCTCTTTCGCAAAAACTTCAAGATCAGGACGGCGCGCCATTGAACCATCCTCATTCATAATTTCAACAATTGCAGCAGCAGGCTCAAAGCCTGCCATTCTAGCCAAGTCACACCCAGCTTCTGTATGGCCTGCACGACTCAAGACACCTCCGGGCTGTGCAGCAATTGGAAATATATGGCCTGGCTGGACAATTTCTTTAGGTTTAGTATTTCGGCCTACTGCAACTCTGATTGTATGCGCACGATCAGCAGCAGAAATACCTGTTGTAACACCTTCAGCAGCTTCAATTGAAACTGTAAAATTCGTTTGGAACTGTGCATTATTTGCATGTGCCATAGGAGGCAAGCCCAAGAAATCACACCGCTCTCGAGTTAGCGTTAAGCAGATCAGGCCTCGTGCATATTTAGCCATAAAGTTAATATCTTCAGGGCGCACTTGCTCTGCAGCGATAACAAGATCACCTTCATTTTCGCGATCTTCATCGTCCATCAAGACAACCATTTTGCCTTGACGTATATCTTCTACCAACTCTTCTACTGTATTAAGCTCCATTGAGCCTCCGTTTTCTAAATAAAACCATGTTCTGATAAAAAATCCTGACTAAGTTTAGATTTTTCTCTAGACTCGTCTTCACTTTTTGCTTCAAGTAAACGTTCTGTATATCGGGCAATCAGATCAACTTCGACATGAACAGACTGCCCTTTAAGATATGACTGGATAGTCGTTTCTGCAACGGTATGAGGTACGATATTTAATGAGAAATTACTTTCAGTACGACCCGTCACAGTTAAGCTCACACCATCCACTGTAATTGAACCTTTATTGGCAATATATTTCCCAAGTATTTTTGGGCACTCAACATCAAAGCGAATGGAACGGCCATCATTCGTTTTTTCTATAATGGTACCAACGCCATCAACATGACCGCTCACCATATGCCCCCCCAAGCGAGTCGCTAATGTTAACGCTCGTTCAAGATTTACATTTGTACCTGCACTATAGTGCTTTATATTGGTATTTGCTAAGGATTCAGCAGACACATCTGCAGTAAAGCCTTGAGTCGTAAGGCAAGTTACCGTCAGACATACACCATTCACAGCAATGCTATCACCTAAACGAACATCAGAAAGATCAAGCTTGCCACTATTAATTGACAAGACAAGGTCTTTACCTCGCGATTCAATTCGCTCGATACATCCCAATGACTCAATAATACCTGTAAACACATATACTCCACAGTACTTATACTGATTAAAATCTTAGCTAGCTGGATGATAAGTTAAGCGTATATCTTCACCGATGACACGCATATCTTTAAGTTGTAGTGATTTTGCTTCTGACATAAAATCCAAGGGTAAATTAGCCATCGGCCTTGCATTACTACCCATTAATTTTGGCGCCATATAAATCACCAATTCATCCCAACAGTCTTCTTGAATAAATGAGCCTGCCAAAACAGCACCCGCTTCAACCAATACTTCATTACAGCCAAGCCGAGATAATTCTATTAAAATCTGGTCCAACGAGTTCCCCGAAAAACTACCTTTTGATTCATCAACCAAGCGGAAAACTGACACATTCGAATACGACGTCAACTCATCAGAAACATCAGACTCAGGTGAAACAATTAACAATATTGGGCCTGCTTGAGCAAAAAGTTTTGCATCCGCCTTTATACGCGCGTCAGAGTCTAAAATTACTCGCAAAGGCTGACGCTTAGCAATTTCATCAGCATCATCCAAGCCAAGCTCGCTTGCTCGGACAGTTAAAGCGGCATCGTCATGCAAGATAGTACCAATACCGCTGATAATAGCAGAACTTCGAGCTCTTAATCGTTGAACATCCGCTCGCGCTGCTGAGCCCGTAATCCATTGACTTTCACCGGATTCCATTGCGGTTCTACCATCAACACTCACAGCCATTTTAATACGAATAAACGGGCGCTTCTTACTCATCCGCTTAATAAAACCTAAATTTAGTTCTCTCGCTTGCGCTTCGAGCAAACCACTTTCCACTTGAACACCTGCATTTTGAAGCAAGTCAAAACCTGATCCGGACACCTCTGGATTAGGGTCTTTCATGGCCGCAAAGACTCTAACCACTCCCGCCTGTATCAATGCATTAGCACAAGGAGGCGTTTTACCAAAATGACTACATGGCTCCAAAGAGACGTAGGCGGTAGAACCTTCAGCAAGTGAACCAGCATCTCGAATGGCATTCACTTCTGCATGCCCTTCCCCTGCTTTCTGATGCCACCCCCGACCAACAATTTGTCCATCCTTAACTAAAACACAACCCACCCTTGGATTAGGTTCTGTTGTATAAAGGCCTCTCCACGCCAACTGAATCGCTTCTGACATAAAAATTATGTCTTGCTGAGCCCACACTTTCTTGATATCAGGCATATTCAATTAAGATTTTTCATTTGTTTGCACGGCTTCATCTGCACGGGAGAGACGATCAATGGTTTCTTTGAACTCATTTACATCCTGAAAACTCCTATAAACAGAAGCAAAGCGTACATAAGCAACTTCATCAAGACCTTGAAGTTCTTGCATCACCTCCTCGCCAATCACGAGTGATTTTATTTCTCTCTCTCCCGTAGCACGAAGACGATGTTTGATTTTGTTAATCGCGCTTTCAATCGCTTCAATGCTCACAGGCCTTTTCTCAAGCGCCTTGGTAAAGCTACGATTTAATTTGATTTCATCAAAGGGTTGATGAGTGCCGTCTTGTTTCACAACACGCGGCATCACAAGTTCGGCAGATTCAAAGGTAGTGAATCGTTCTTTGCATGAAAGACACTCTCTTCTGCGCCGAACTTGGTTTCCTTCAGCGACCAGGCGTGAATCAATCACTTTAGTATCAGTTGCTTTACAGAATGGACAGTGCATCTTGAAGCCTTTGCCTTTGTATTACTGAGCTATAGATATTGAAGAGCTGCAAATACAACTCTTCAATAGTTTTTAATACTTACCCTTCTTGAACTAAAAAGAAGTTCAGTATTAAGCGTAGACAGGAAATTTAGCACACAGTGTTTTTACTTGATCACGCACACTATCAATAACAGTTGTACTTTCAGGATCTGCAATTAAAGCATCAATCACATCACACATCCAAGTCGTTAACTGTTTACACTCTTCAACTTTGAAGCCACGCCTTGTTACTGCTGGAGTACCGATACGTAAGCCACTGGTTACAAAAGGTGAGCGAGGATCATTCGGGACTGCATTTTTGTTTACTGTGATATATGCCTTACCTAAAGCAGCATCCGCATCTTTACCGGTAATATCTTTGCTAATTAAGTCCAGCAAGAACAAGTGGTCATCAGTACCATTTGAAACGACGTCATACTTTCGCTCTTGAAAAACAGCCACCATTGCCTGAGCATTCTCAACGACTTGTTTCTGATAAGCACTGAACTCATCAGACATCGCTTCTTTAAAACAAATTGCTTTTGCCGCGATGGCATGCATTAAAGGACCGCCCTGACTTTCAGGGAAAACGGCAAAATTAAGTTTCTTTTCTAAAGCTTCATTTGATTTAGCTAAAATCAAACCGCCTCGAGGGCCACCCAATGTCTTGTGCGTTGTTGTGGTCGTCACGTCAGCAATATTAACTGGACTAGGATAGACTCCACCCGCAACTAGGCCAGCGACATGTGCCATATCTACGAAAAGATATGCACCTACTTCGTCAGCAATATCTCTAAATCGCTGCCAGTCAACAACACGAGAATATGCTGAAAATCCTGCAACAATCATTTTTGGCTGATGTTCTTTTGCTAAAGCTTCAACCTGATCATAGTCAATTTCACCGGTTTGCTCATTCAAACCATATTGAACTGCATTATAAATTCGACCAGAGAAGCTAACAGAAGCACCATGAGTCAGGTGTCCACCATGAGCTAAACTCATTCCTAATACCGTGTCGCCAGGCTGACAAAGCGCCATATAAACAGCGGCATTTGCCTGAGATCCAGAGTGAGGTTGAACGTTAGCATAGTCTGCGCCAAATAATTCCTTTGCGCGATCAATAGCCAGCTGCTCAACCACGTCAACATGTTCACAGCCTCCGTAGTAGCGCTTACCTGGATAACCTTCTGCATACTTATTGGTTAAGACAGATCCTTGCGCCTCCATCACCCGAGGACTGGTGTAGTTTTCAGAGGCAATTAATTCAATATGCTCTTCCTGTCGCTTTGCTTCAGCATCAATTGCAAGTGCTATTTCATCATCAAAACCAGCTATTGTCATATCTCGAGTAAACATTCATTGCCTCTATCTTTAATGGTGGGGAGAATCTGCAGTTCGCCCAATTGATCGTTTAAAAAACGCGCCATTTTATACGATTATTCTGTGAACTTCATCAACAATTATGTTGCAATTTTAGATCTGAAATAATGAATAGCTGGAAGAATAGAAAACAAACCAATGACGCCCGCCAGAATGAATAAACTAGCAAAACCAATATAACTGGCAAGCACACCACTTAATGCACCAACAATACCTGACACTAACACTTGAATACTGGCCTGTACTGTAAAATCGGCACCTTCATGCCCCTCTCGACATTGTGCCATCATTAATGAAAATAACACCACTGTCGACATACCGTCAGCAGCTTGTTCGAATAGAGAAATACCGTACACCCATATGGAGCCACTTATGCCATTCGCCACAAAAAAATACGCAGCAATTCCCAAAGCCTGAAAGAGACAAGCGCTGATAAGTAATTTTTTTTGCCCTAGACGGTAATATAAAATCCCGGCAAGCATGGCGCCCAACAAACCGCATATTGAAGACCAGAATGTTAGCTCTGCAATGTTCGTCAAGCTATAACCCTGATCAATCAGCATCGGCTTAATCATTGCAGAACCTAAAGAATCTGAAAGTTTGTAAGTCACTAATACCAGCAACCACACTCGAATATTGGTTTGCTTAAAAAACACCCTGTATGTTCTCAACCCTGAGTTTTCAGTTTTCTCTCCAACATGCCGCTGCCCTTTCTTCAAAAAGAAAACAGGTATCAGCAGCAACACAATGAATGCCGACAGAAAATTAAAGCTCATTGACCACCCTAACTGATCAATACTCACTAACAATAAGCTTCCGCTTAGGATCATACCGATTTTAAAACCTGCAACCTGAACACTGTTCCCTAAACCACGCCAACGATCAGGCAGCAACTTAACCGCCAAGCCATCTGTCGCAATATCTTGCGTCGCAGCAAAAGAGTTCACTAATACAACGCCAAATAAGAAAATCAGTATATAAGAACCAAACAATGCATCCTGAGTCCCAAAAGATACGAAAAAAATAATGGCAGCCAGTAACAGCTGCATTACTACAATCCACAACCGGTGGCTACCAAGCTGATCAACATACGGCGCCCACAAAAATTTCAGCGCCCAAGGTAAAGCCAGAAGCTTTAAAAGACCTATATATTGCAAAGATACACCCTGATCGCGCATTAAGGCTGGTAGAGCATGCGCCAAAAAACCTGACGGAAGCCCCTGAGAAAAATAAAGGGTAAATAAGATAAATAATGAAGAGATTGGCTGCATATTTTTACGTCACTAAAATTTAATCAAGTTTAAACAAATCCGCAACACAAAATAAGCACCCATAAAATAAAGCTAAATTTCATTTTCCTTCGTTAAACAATTGCCATCCAATGTAATATTAGATAAGTTTTGCCTACTAAACCTCTTACTCGTCCAAGGTAATCCATATGGCGCAATACGTATTTACAATGAATAGGGTTGGTAAAGTTGTACCACCTAAAAAAGAAATACTAAAAGACATTTCTCTTTCCTTCTTTCCTGGTGCAAAAATTGGCGTTCTAGGCTTGAACGGAGCGGGTAAATCGACCCTCTTACGCATTATGGCAGGCATTGACAAAGATTATACGGGCGAAGCGAGACCGCAACCAGGCATTAATGTCGGCTACCTTTCTCAAGAACCTGAACTAGATGAAAGCAAGGATGTACGCGGCAATGTTGAAGAAGGCCTTAAAACCCTTAAAGATGCACTGACACGGTTAGACCAGGTTTATGCTGAATACGCTGAACCTGAGGCAGATTTTGATGCCCTCGCAGCAGAACAAGCAAAGCTGGAAGCCATTATTGAAACCTCTGACGGCCACAATATTGAACGCACACTTGAAGTTGCTGCCGACGCATTAAGGCTTCCACCTTGGGATGCTGATGTTAAAAATCTTTCGGGTGGTGAAAAGCGTCGCGTCGCATTATGCCGCTTATTATTATCAAAACCTGACATGCTGTTGCTAGATGAACCAACGAACCACCTTGATGCTGAAAGTGTTGCCTGGCTTGAACGTTTCTTACATGACTACCCGGGAACAGTCGTTGCCATTACCCATGATAGATACTTCCTAGATAATGTTGCTAGCTGGATTCTTGAGCTTGACCGAGGTCACGGCATCCCGTTTGAGGGTAACTACTCTCAATGGCTTGAAGCCAAAGGACAACGTTTAGAACACGAAAAGAAGCAAGACGACGCACGAAACCGAAGCATTAAGTCTGAACTCGAGTGGGTCAAAAGTAATCAGAAAGGACGTCATGCGAAAAGCAAAGCCCGCTTACAACGCTTTGCAGAATTAAGCTCTCAAGAAACCCAAAAACGTAATGAGACGATGGAAATTTATATTCCACCAGGGCCTCGTTTGGGTGATTCTGTCATTGAACTTGACCATGTAAGCAAAAAATTCCAAGACAAGTTACTTTTTGAAAACCTAAGTTTCACAGTCCCTCCTGGCTGCATCGTTGGAGTTATAGGAGGTAATGGCGCAGGTAAATCTACATTATTCAAACTCATATCTGGAGAGGAATCTCCTGATAATGGGGAAATCAAATTAGGTAAGACAGTCAAACTGGCCTATGTTGAGCAAAGCAGGGATTTGGACAATAGCAATACCGTGTGGGAAGAAATTGGTGAAGGCAATGACATGATCCAAATCGGCAACTATCAAACGCCTTCACGCGCCTATGCTAGCCGTTTTAACTTTCGAGGCAATGACCAACAAAAGAAAGTAAACGAACTTTCAGGCGGAGAAAGAAACCGACTACATTTAGCCAAACTTCTTAAACAGGGCGCCAATGTACTGCTTTTGGATGAACCAACCAATGATCTGGATGTTGAAACACTCCGGGCACTGGAAGAAGCTATTCTGGCCTTTCCAGGCTGCGCTATCGTTATTTCGCATGACCGATGGTTTTTAGATCGTATTGCGACACATATTTTAGCCTACGAAGGTGGCAGTGAAGTGGTTTGGTTTGAAGGGAATTACAGCGAATACGAAGTTGACCTTAAAAATCGTAAAGGGGATACAGCAAAAGCTCCAACAAGAATGAATTATAAGAAACTCGCTTAAGCCTACCCTGTCAGAATTGTGCAAAGTAGCTAAATAACCCAGCAATAATTTGCACAAAAGGCTTATTCAACATATATTTTGAATAAGCCTGATTTTCTGGCTTGATACGCCTTTAAAGGACATGAATATGACCGGCACTAACAATGACAATAAACAAGATGAACGACGCCAGTTTAGCCGCATACTTTTTAATGCCGAATGTACTTTGCACCAAAACGACCTAGAGTGGACGACAGAAGTACTTGATATATCAATGAGAGGTATTTTACTTCATAAACCTGACCATTTTTGTTTAGATAAAAATGAGCCCTATGAAGCAACTATTAATCTTGCAGGTAGTGATAGTCATATCATCATGTCACTCAATCTATCTCATGAAGATGACAACACTCTAGGATTTCGCTGCAAATATATCGACATCGACAGCATGACACACCTAAAACGACTCGTTGAGCTAAATCTTGGAAGCGAAGATATCCTGAAAAGAGAGTTGGATGCATTGACGGTACTCTAAGATCTTTCTACGTCTAAGATCTTGGACAAATCCCTAAAATAATGCTGCCAGTAAATCAGATAATTTTTTAATTAACACAACTTCCATGCCCGCTATATTCTGCCTGGGTTTATTTCCATAAGGGATAATCGCTCGTTTAAAACCGTGCTTTACCGCCTCCTGAATCCGTTCTTGCCCACTTGGTACAGGGCGAATTTCACCCGATAAACCAACTTCACCAAAAAGCACTAAATCTTGCGGTAGCGCAATCCCTCTCAGACTTGAGACAATTGCTGCCAAGCTTGCCAAGTCTGTACTGGTCTCAGCTGTTTTAACACCGCCAACCAAATTAACAAATACATCCTGATCGCCACAATGAACCCCTCCATGCCGATGCAACACAGCCAATAACATTGACAACCTGTTTTGATCCAAGCCAAGCGATACACGCTTGGGATAACTTCCCTGACTTTCATCAAGCAATGCCTGAAGTTCAACCAACAGAGGCCGCGTACCTTCCCATAAAATGGTGATCACACTTCCTGGCATTGATTCATCACCACGACTCAAGAAAATGGCGCTTGGGTTTTTTACCTCCATAAGGCCTTTTTCAAGCATCGCAAACACACCAAGCTCATTCACTGCACCAAATCTATTTTTAATACCCCGCAATGTTCTATAGCGCGAGTCATTGGACCCTTCCAGCATAATGGAGCAATCAATCATATGCTCTAGAACTTTCGGCCCGGCAATAGAACCATCCTTAGTCACATGACCAACTAAAAATAGCACCATACCCGACTGTTTCGCCATACGCGTCAGACTTGCTGCGCATTCACGAACCTGAGAAACACTCCCGGGTGCAGACTCAATCAGGTCGGTAGAAACAACTTGAATACTATCAACCACCAGCACACGCGGCTTCAATGAATCCACGGTTGATTCAATTGCCTCTAACCGAGTCTCAGAAAATAATTTTAAGTTATCAGCATTCAGGTCCAGACGCTTAGCTCTCATTGCAACTTGCTGTAATGACTCTTCACCAGTAACGTAAAGTACATCCATGTTTGAAGCAAGTGAACACATTGCTTGAAGTAAGAGAGTACTTTTTCCAGCTCCTGGATGACCACCCACTAAAATAGCAGACCCGGGCACTAGACCTCCACCTAAAACACGGTCAAACTCACTAATACCCGAGCTGAATCGGGGTTGATCACGTAGATCAATCGACCCCAAGGTTTGAATTTCTGAAGAGGTGCCCGCAAACCCTGCGGTACTGATTCTACGAGTGCTAGAGGATGCGCCAAGCTTTATTTCTTTTATGGTATTCCATTGACCGCAGTCCGGGCATTGCCCCTGCCATTTAGAGAG
>CAJWBJ010000116.1 GCA_913020495.1 uncultured Oleiphilus sp. | reverse complement strand
GTTTCAATAAAATAAATGGGAAACTTTATTCCAAATAGTTTACAAAAGGCAAAACACTGTATACATTTACAGGTACTGGATACTTACACAGAAATGGCAAACGGAAATTTCAGCATGATCAAGTTAACAAATCGACAAACCGAAGTACTCAATGTTATTAAACAGAATATTGAAGAAACAGGCTACCCGCCAACTCGTGCTGAAATTGCTAAAGCCTTAGGCTTTCGTTCTGCCAATGCCGCTGAAGATCATATTAAAGCTTTAGCTAAAAAAGGCGCCATTGAAATTGTGCCAGGCGCTAGCCGAGGCATCCGTTTACCACAGAGCGATATTCCTGATGGCTTACCCATTGTTGGCCAAGTTGCTGCTGGAAACCCTATTTTAGGCGAAGAAAACATTGAAGATTACTGTTCACTAGCCCCCGAATTTTTCTCTCCCTCTGCTGACTATCTACTAAGAGTAAGAGGTATGAGTATGAAAGATGTTGGAATTTTTGACGGCGACTTATTAGCTGTTCACAAAACCAATACTGCACGAAATGGGCAAATTGTTGTCGCCCGCATTGGAGAAGAAGTAACCGTAAAACGTTTAAATAAAAACAAACATATTGTTGAGTTACTCGCTGAAAATGAAGAATTTGACCCGATTACTATTGACCTTCGTGAGCAAGAACTATTCATAGAGGGCCTAGGTGTTGGTGTGATTCGAAAGGAGAATATGCAATGAAACAACTTTCTATTTATGAAACTGACTACGTTAATAGCCTGCATCACTTAGCAGAGACAAGCAAACCAGAGCTAAATATCTGTAAGCCGACTTTCACCGAACAAACAAGTGAGCCAAAACAAGAGATACACGAGGCAAATGTCACTGAAATTATTCTTACTAAGGATAAAGCCAATTGCATTCAACTTTTGCTTCCTATGCTGACACATTTGAATCAAGATCACCGCTGGTTAGCTTGGGTTGATCCACCCATACAATTGTTAAAGCAATGGGGACAACAGCATGATACTTCCGCAACTGAAGATATTATGATTTTACGTTCAAATGAGTCTCACTCTGCATTCGAACTAACTGAAAAAGCCTTGAATGCAGGTACTTGTCATGCAGTTATAGTTTGGACAAACAAACTCAACAATGAAGAGTTTTCAAAGCTTGAAGCAGCATCATCTAAAGGCGATAGCCACGGCATTATTCTTCGGTATCGTTAAATTTAAAACACTAGGTAATTAGTTAAATAAGCGGCTAAAGGATCTAGCCCTTCTTCACAACGTTACTTAAAATAATCAGATGACATACCTAACCTGTCAAATAGTCCTTACCCTAAAACAACCTCAATTTCTGAAAACCACTCAATACGACTACAAAACCAAAGTCAGTCAAGATCACTTATTATTCATGCTGAGCTCGATACTGCTTGGGAGACATATTTACAATTTTTTTAAACAATTTATTGAATGAGCTTAAATTAGTCGTGCCTACCTGATTGGCTATTTCAATAATTTTTAACTCAGTGGTGCGTAATAACTCTTTTGCAGCTTCCATTCGAACCCGTTGCAAGTATTGATTCGGGGCTTCCCCAATCGCTTGGTTAAAACGACGACTGAAGTTTCTTGAACTCATACCCAGATCAGCAGCAACTTCAGCAAAGTTAACTTCTTCAGAGTAATGTCGTTCCAGCCATTGTTGTGCGGTAAGTACTTGCTGGTCTTTATGGTATTTTAGGCCGTCAAGTTCGACGTTCCATTGCGCATAACTTCTGTTAAAACCAGTTAAAAAACGTGCAGCAACCTTTCGAGCAATATCAGGCCCGTAAATTTGCTCTAGCATTGAAATACATAAATCACACCCTGAGGGAATAGCATTAGCGCAATACAAACCTTCTGCATTAGTGATCGCTCTTTTTTGACGCAATAATACATTGGAATAGCGTTGACGAAAATCTCGTTCATAGGGTGCATAAAGTGTAGCCACCTTGTTTTCAAGCAATCCTGCTTCTGCTAAAAAGTAAGTAGCATTACTGATGGCAACTAAGGGACAACCAGCATCATGTAAGCCCCTTAACCAAGGCAACAATTCTGGATGGTGATGCAAGGCATCATCTGCTTTCCCCCAAAAGGCAGCAATAAATACCAGGTCGGGTTGAACATTAAAGTCTATCGTTCCATTACTGCTTATTTCACTGCCGTTAAAGCAATCTACACTTCTACCATCTTTATTGATAATAGTAACGCCACCTTGATGTTGATCATCACTTTCATTTTCCGCTGCGATACCTGAAGCCACCCAACACAAATCTTTTATCAGCATCAAACTCATTCCCACAGCCCGAAATGGAGCATAAATGACAATATTTTTCATAGTGGTTCCTTTTCAAATTACTGGGGACTTTCGATAGCCTGATTGTCATTTGGCTGTCATAGCCATGCCTTTGTCCGATGAGCATTAGTTTGCTACATGGGTTTTTATCATACTGACTCTGCATCTATAAAGTGAAATTAATAAAGGGATCAGGCCATGAATGTAAAAGTTGATATTAATAAGGACACTACTAAACAATTGGATGGTAGTGAACCCCAAGAACGACAAAAATCAAGAATCGCAATTGAGGAAAGTATGCCTCGTCATGATTCAGGTCGATGCAATATGCATGACTGGTTGGTACGTACAAAAGACAATGTATACCTCCAAAACAATGATTTTATCCACAGCATGCAGTTTTGGTTGGGTGATGCACTAACGCCCCAAGTGAAAAAAGATTTAAATGAGTATGGCGCCAAAATCAGTACTGACCTTGAATCGCATGCTGCTGAAAATGACTTGCGCTTTAACAACCCTAGAATAGACCCCTTCAATGGTATTGGTGAACGCATTGATAAGGTCATTCACCATCCCAGTTATGCAGCTGTTGGTGACATTATCTATGGCTCCGATGTCGTTTCTCGATTAGTCAAAACAGGCGGTCTGAGAGAAGGAATGGGCTTTTATTACTTAAGCTGTCATGGCGGTGAATCAGGTCATACTTGCCCCGTAATATGTAATTTTGAAACGGCACGTTTATTACGTAAACTCGATGACTTTCCTGAACGCGATGAATACATTGCCAAACTGGAAACGCCCAGTTACACCAACAATTTTACCTCTTCGCAATTTCTAACTGAAGTTCAGGGCGGTTCTGATGTTGGTGCAAACGCTACTCGCGCTTGGTTAGGTGAAGATGGAGTCTGGCGAATTAGAGGGGAAAAATGGTTTTGCTCAAATGCCGATGCCGAACTAATGGTGATCACCGCGCGCTTCAGTGAAGCTAGAAATGGCACTAAAGGTTTATCTGCTTTTTTAGTCCCGTCGACCAAACCCGATGGAACGCGTAATGATTTCACCTTCCGTCGCCTTAAAGAAAAAATGGGCACCAAAGCATTAGCTTCGGCTGAAATCGATTTCCGTGATGCTTACGCCATTCCTTTAGGGTCAGTCGAAAAAGGTTTTAACCGTATGATGGAAGAAGTCGTGCATTATTCTCGCATTGCTTTAGCTGTATCGGTTTTAGGTATGACCAACCGGGGTTATCAAATCGTACGTGCTTACGCGGATACTCGTGAAGCATTTGGCCAAACCATTATTGACTACCCTTTAGTCCAAGAAAATCTGGCCAATATTAAAGCCAATATCAATGTCTGTTTGGCGGGTACTTTTGCACTCATTGACTTGCAAGACAAAATCGAATTAGGACAGGAAACACGCTCGGTGTATAAAACATTTGCACGCCTAATGGCGAACATCGGTAAAAGTATTATTTCCAGACGGGGCGTTGATGATCTCCATCATTGCATTGACACCATGGCTGGAAATGGTGCGATTGAAACTACTTCAAGCCTGCCACGTTTATTCCGGGATACTGTCATTCAAGAGAACTGGGAAGGTACACACAACACTTTGTATAGTCAGGTATTAAGAGATTTTACTCGCTTCGAGCATGATAAAGTCTATATAAAGGTCATTGAAAACATCTTACAAGAATTTACGAATATCCCACCGATGGACTTAGCGATCGCACAAAAGTCCTTGTCACACCTAAAACTTAAATTAGATGATTTACAAAGTGCCAGTGCACCATTAAAAACACTAAAGATCAAAGACATCCTTGAAACGATGGCTAATATTTATTATTACCTTAGCGCTTTAAAAGAGGCTTACGATCAAATTAACAAAGGCCAAGGAAGTACAAAATTAGACGCGGCGAAATGGTATGCACAAATAAACTTCAGTGATGAAAAAACAGACTGGGATGAGGAGAAACTAGCACTGATAGCGAAAGTAATCTCTGCCTAATACAAAAAACAATCACCTAAAGATAAAGATAAAACTAATACAAGATAAGAACGAACAAACCCCTGTTCGCTCTTATCTCTGTATTTTTAAGTTTGCGGAATAGTATGTTGTTCTGCCTCTATATCGCGACTAACTTCTTCCTGATAGTTTTTTAACAATTTCATGACCGCCCCAGCTTTACGACCTTGCATCGTGCAAGTCGTCATTAACCCTCCCATTAATGCGCCACCCACTCCAGCGGTCATCACATCAGACCCTGTCATGTACAAGCCCTTAACAGGCATAGCAGGATGCAAAAATGGTTTTTTAAAGCGGTCAACAAAATGATCCAGTGCCAGCATTTCACCAGCGCTATTTTTTTGATACCAATTCGTTGAGAGCGGCGTCGACAACTCACAGAAGTCTAACTTACCCCGTAACTGCGGATGACGTTCATAAAGCTTTTCAAGTAAACGCTCAGTGAAATCCGCTTTCAGTGCTTCGTAGCTTTCACCACGTTTTTGCCATTGACTATCTTCCCACTCTTTAAACCAGTCCATCTTGGCAGGCGTAACAATTTCAACCGTAGACTTACCAGGAAAGCGCTTATCCCAGTCAGGGTCTTTTGAAGAGGGAAAAGAAATATAAACGAGCGGAAACTCTGCCTTAGGATCGGCCTTGTATGCAGCTAAATTACCTTCGTGATCACCACTGGGGTATAACCATAAATTTGTACTGGTGAGACCTAATTCTTCAGCCGTACCTTTAAAACCTGCATAGACACAAAGATGCGCGCTGGATCGCTGAACTTGCTGACACCAGTCATCAACACCTAATCGGTTCTGTACATCCTGCGGTAGTAATTTTTTAACCGTATTGTAAAAACCGGCATTACTCACAATATTGTCAGCCGTTAGCTCATGGCCATCCGCCATACGAACACCGTAAGCGCGATTATTTTTAATGAGAATTTCGTCTACATCGGCATAAGTAAATACTTCACCGCCACTTTTCTGAATGGTCGGAATAATACTCCGCGCAATGGCTGAGGCGCCACCCACTGGATAAGCGCCACCAGCAAGGTAATGCTTAGCAATTAAAGCATGCATGAGAAAAGACGCATCCGCAGGTGCTTGACCATAGTTACCCCACTGTCCGGTGAGCACCGATATTAGCTGCTGATTCTGAGTCAGATTTTCAAGCACCTCACGTGTAGTTTGAAAAAAAACTTTAGGGACAATAAAAGGACGAACTTTATTGTAAGCACTTGCTAACCAGGGATGCATTCCCTGACCGGCAAAGAATTTAGGTGTATAACGGCTAACCTCACGAATGAGCTCTATATACTTATAGATGACCTTTTCTTCTGCCGGAAAATTCTCGATTAGCATTTTTGCGAAGTTGTCACGCCCCGCCACAAAGCTGTATTGGTGGTCTCCGATAACAACTCTATCGTACTCATCATCCATAGCAGCCCAATCTAGACGCCCTTCACTAATGACATCAAAAACCCGTCGCAAGGTTGAGGGCTTATGGACCTCTCCAATATAATGAACACCGACATCCCATTCATAGCCTTCGCGCTCATAAGCATGCGTATAACCACCCGCAGTGTAATGCTGCTCTAATACACAAACTTTTTTACCTAACAGGGAAAGAAAAGCAGCATTAGCCAGCCCCCCAATACCCGAGCCGATCACAATCGTATCATAGTGATTTTCAGCACGTTTAGCGCGAAAGCGTTTGCCTGTTCTAACCTTTACTTTTGCCATGTTGATACGACCTCTACCTGTTGATGATGGCGCTAAAAAACCATCAATTTTATGCAATTATTTGAATACAATAGAGATCTTAGACTTCTTTGGATTTATATGCAACTTTTTGCATAACGTTAATACGCGTCTTTATAGAAGATATAAAGAGAATCATCGAGTGTTCATTGAATACAGATAGTCCAGTAACGTTATTAACAATCAATATTGGCAAGAAATTGGGGCGGGGGTAGAGATTAATAAAGTGAGAGCTAATGAAGGAAGCTACAATTCACTTAGGAGTATGGACACAAAAACCGGACAGTCGTACCTATACCCAACTCAGAATGGTAGGTTAATACAAAGTTGTGATCCTTGGCGGTAGCACTAATAAATTGAGTGCCCAAACCATGAATGTCATCTTTTTTAAATTGCTTCAACAACACTTTATCCAATTTTTCAGTGGTCATGCCACAGCCATTGTCAGTAAAGGTTACTACGTAATAATCATCCTTCAAATCATAATCAACGGATAGGTTTGTTGCCCTCGCTTTAATCGCATTATCAACTACATTATCTTTAATTCTCTTAATCAGAGAGTCATTTAAACAGACATACTTGGCTTCAGGTTGATAGTGGCAAGTCACCTCAATTTCAATCGGATACATTCTCTGCAGAGCTTCAAGATCAGGTTTAGCATGTGTCTGAATATACTCTTGCAAATTCCAAGTCACTTTATCGGACTTTTCATTTGGCATTCCAGAATTCCGATTCGAAAGGAGCAATTCTTCAAGTAATTGATGCGCTTGATCAGTGGCTACGTTCGACCGTTCAAGCCAAACATTATCAGTTAGGTAAGGGGATAAGTCAGCGGCTATCTCAAGGCAGGATTTAGCCTGAAAAATTTTATTCCTCAAATCATGAATAATAAATTTATCTTTTTTATTTAAAGAATTCAAAAACAGCCTACCGAACTTCTTAAGGTTTGAATTAAGCTAAACATAGCGACAAAATGTGTATTGGTCAATATAGTAAGGTCGGTTTATCAACGCTTAAGCGCTCTCATTTTACAAAAATAACGTATGGAGCCATGCAAAAACTTAGTCACAACCGACATCTAAAACCATACTGATTTTCAGGATTAATAATGAACAATATTATTACTGCAGCAGGACTTATTCTGCTACAAGAATATACTCAAGAGAATCATTTCAAGGTTCTACTACTAAAGCGAAACCCGAAGCTCAAAGTTCATGGCGGTAACTGGGTTTTTCCTGGAGGGAAAGTGGATGCGGAAGATTACCTCGCTATTAACAGGGCACCTTCAGACATTGATATAAAAAATCCTCCAACACTTATTCAAAGCGATTACCTCAAACTAGTTAAACGTACCGCTTTACGAGAAACCCTTGAAGAGGCGGGCATCACCCAGAAAGAAAATTCACTACATTATTTTTCTAGATGGTTAACACCCAAAGCAATTAACAGGCGGTTTGATACGAGCTTCTTTATGGCAGAAGCATCAGATATAAACGTGACCGTTGATGGTAGCGAAATTATTGACTACCAATGGATCACACCTGCAGAAAGCCTCATATCACTTAAAAATGGGGAAATATCAATGCCGCCCGCAACATTTGTAACGCTCACATATTTATGTCCTTTCATGCAAATACAAAACGCCATCAAGACTTTATGTAAAACCCCTATTTATTATCGACCCAAGCTCATTTCAACCGATAAAGGGTTATGCTCACTTTATGAAGATGATGCAGGGTATTTGAATGAAGATTACCAAGCTAAAGGTAATCTCCATCGACTCGAAATAATCAATGGTAAGTTTGAATACATACGTCCCCACATATAGGGTCATGATTCAACGCTTAACAGTAGACTTTTATTATCAGGCTGTTTAATCTGCTTGCACTAAATAAAATAAGTAGGAGTTCGACACATCATGAAACTGGAAACCCTGGCCATCCATGCTGGCTACTCACCTGACCCAACAACCAAAGCGGTGGCAGTACCATTATTTCAAACAAGTTCTTATGCTTTTGATAATACACAGCATGGCGCTGACTTATTCGACTTAAAAGTTCCGGGTAATATCTATAGCCGTATCATGAACCCAACCAATGATGTGCTTGAGCAAAGAATGACTCAAATGGAAGGCGGCGTTGGCGCTCTAACAATGGCTTCAGGTATGGCTGCTATTACCGCCTCGATTCAGGCAATTTGTGAGATGGGTGACAATATTGTCAGTGTAAATCAACTTTATGGCGGCACCTATAACTTATTTGCACATACTTTCCCCAAACAAGGCATTGAGGTTCGATTTACAGATGGGGATGACACATCTTCATTCGCGCCATTAATCGACTCAAAAACAAAGGCTATTTTCTGTGAGTCTATTGGTAATCCTTTAGGGAATATTATTGACATAAAAGCCTTGGCTGATATCGCTCATCAACATGGTATTCCTCTGATTGTCGATAATACGGTTGCCACACCTGCACTTTGCCGTCCTTTCGAGTTTGGCGCTGATATCATTGTGCATTCGTTAACGAAATATATCGGCGGCCACGGAACAACAATTGGCGGAGTGATTATTGATTCAGGAAAATTCCCTTGGGCTGATCACAAAGAGCGCTTTGCAATATTGAATGAGCCAGACCCTTCTTATCATGGCGTTGTTTATACTGAAGCCTTAGGGGAAGCAGCATATATTGGTCGCTGCCGCGTTGTACCACTTAGAAACATGGGCGCGGCTCTATCGCCGTTTAATTCATTAATGATCATGCAAGGTTTAGAAACACTGGTATTGAGAATGGAGCGCCATTGCGAAAACACTCTAAAAGTAGCTCAGTTTTTAGATAAGCGCGCTGATGTTGAATGGGTAAATTACGCAGGCCTTGAAAGTAGTAAATACTACACATTATCCAAAGATTACATGGGTGGAACACCTTCAGGTATTCTATCTTTTGGCATTAAAGGCGGTATTGCCGCAGGGACCAAATTTATAGATGCCCTGGAGTTAATCGTGAGATTGGTTAATATTGGTGATGCAAAATCACTTGCTTGCCACCCTGCTTCTACGACCCACCGTCAACTGAATGAAGAAGAGCTAAAAAGTGCGGGCGTTTCTGTTGATATGGTTCGGCTTTCAATTGGTATTGAAAATATTGATGATATTCTAGCTGATATCACCCAAGCTTTGGATGCATCTCAAAAATAGGCTTCCATAATATTATTTGAATAGGAAGGTTGTTTTTAACAACCTTCCTATCAAGTTTATGACTCATTAAGAGCTTAGAAACCAAGTCATTTATATTACTAACTTTCAGCGCAATCAAACTATTTCGAGTACTCGCCTCCGAAACATCTCTTAATTCATGAACTAAGTCTATCGAATAAAATGTATAAATTTATCTTTTTTATGCCTAAAAACAATAAATAAAAAACGTATTAGCTGTTCAAATTCTAGCAATGAAAACAAATGTAAACTCAACCTCATAAAATTGGTATTTTCAACCCATCAGTGCCTAAACTTATAGAACATCCCTCACGTTATAAGTCATTATGGAGTAGGCATATGAGCGTTAGATCTGGTGAGCTCACAAAGAACTGGTTTAGAAGCGAACGATTCACACTTGTTAATGACCAGTGGTTTTTCACGACACGAGAAATGACAGAAGAAGGCCCTTTCTCATCAAAAAATGAAGCTGAAATGGAACTATTGCTTTATATCCGCCATGAGAATGACGGCTTACTAAAACATAGTGCTTAGCTGCCCTCTCTATTTATAACTAAAATAAGGCCTTGAATATATTCTGGTTTATTACTAGATAGCGTCTGTACGCTATATTTATGATTGACGAGAAAATCATTCGCTGGCCACACCTAACCTTAGCAAAAAATTAAGCTAACCTGCTTGACCCTCTATTAACAAGGCATTAAATTACATTTTTCTAAATTGATTTATTGACCATTACTAGAGCTCCTTCATGAAGTTTATCGACACACCTGAATTTGGCGGGCCAGAAGTTCTCACGCTCGCTGAAGGCAAAGTCCCGGACATAAAAGACAATGAAATACTCATTCACGTAGAAGCTGCTGGCGTGAATCGCCCAGACATTATTCAGCGTTCAGGCAACTACCCTGCCCCCAAGGGTGCCTCGCCTATTCTAGGTTTAGAGGTCGCTGGTAAAGTCGTCGCTATCGGCAGTAAGGTCAATACATGGAAGCAAGGCGACTTAGTATGCGCACTTACAAATGGCGGGGGTTATGCTGAATTTGTAGCTGTTCCGGCGGGCCAATGCTTACCAATACCTGATGGTTTATCAATGATTGAAGCGGCAGCACTTCCCGAGACCAATTTCACAGTTTGGTCTAATGTATTTGAGCGGGCTCAACTTAAATCTGGCGAACGTTTTCTGGTTCATGGTGGCTCGAGCGGCATTGGCACAACCGCCATTCAACTTGCCAAAATAATGGGGGCTCAAGTATTCACCACTGCCGGCAGCGAAGAAAAGTGCAAAGCTTGCCGCGCTCTTGGCGCTGAATTGGCGATTAACTATCGTGAGGAGAATTTTCTTGAAGTATTGAAAGACGCAACCGAGGGAAAAGGTATTGATGTTATTCTCGACATGGTTGGTGGTGACTATATCCAGAAAAATCTTTCGCTTGCCGCGCTGGAAGGTCGTATCGTTAATATTGCCTACCTTCAAGGGCCTGTGGCAAAGGTAAATTTTCTGCCGGTCATGCTTAAGCGTCTAACCGTTAGTGGCTCAACACTTCGCCCCCAGTCAACAGAAACCAAGCAAGGTATAGCGCAGCAGCTGCTAGAGAGTGTTTGGCCTTTTTATGCCGATAAAACCATCAAACCCATCATTGCTGAAGTGTTCCCTTTATCAGAGGCGACTAAGGCTCATCAATTGATGGAAAGTAATCAGCACATCGGTAAAATTGTATTCGATTTAAGCATCTAAAATAATGACATCAGCGA
>CAJWBJ010000115.1 GCA_913020495.1 uncultured Oleiphilus sp. | reverse complement strand
GGAACAGGTAATGAATGATGAGTTTTACATGCCCATCCGTATTTATATCGAAGATACCGATGCGGGTGGTATTGTTTTTTATGCGAATTATTTAAAGTTTTTTGAGCGAGCGCGTACCGAGTATATTCGGTCATTAGGTTTCGAATTACGGGCTTGTATGACTGATAACATTAACTTTGTGGTTCATAGTTTAGAGCTAAAGTACTTGCGACCAGCAAAATTAGATGAACTTGTAAATGTTTATGCAAAAATAGAGCAGAAAGGGCGTACCTATATGCGCTTTCATCAGAAAGTTGTTAATAGTGCAGGTGATCTTTTGGTTGAAGGGCGTGTAAAAATTGCCTGTATTGATTTTGAAACAGGTAAGCCGAGAGCTTTGCCACTTGAACTGGCAGCAAAGTTTTAAAGTGAGTGGTTTTAACGTAAGTAATTTGAAAGTAATTAAATAGAAGTTTAAAACTAAATTTGGAGTAAAAAGTGGAGCAAGAAATTTCCATCCTAGGCCTCGTAGCTGATGCCAGCTTGATTGTTCAGTTGGTCATGTTTTCATTATTTTTAGCATCACTTGTTTCCTGGTATTTTATTTTTCAACGAGGTGCTTTTTTTAAAAATGCCAAACGTGACCAATTAGTTTTTGAAGAACGCTTTTGGTCAGGTATGGACCTTACTCAGCTTTATAAAGATGCTAGTGCTGGTCAGAGTCGGGCGGGTTTAGAGCTTGTCTTTAAAGCGGGGTTTAAAGAATTTAACCGTTTAAAGCAACAGGAACAAATTGATAGTTCTGCTGTTATGGAAGGCACTTTGCGCGCAATGCGTGTAGCTTTGTCGCGTGAAAGTGAGCGTTTGGATTCGCATTTACCATTTTTGGCAACCGTTGGTTCTACCAGTCCTTATGTTGGTTTGTTTGGTACGGTATGGGGGATTATGAATTCATTTCTGGGTTTGGCTCAACAACAACAAGCGACACTAGCAACGGTAGCGCCAGGTATCTCTGAGGCTTTAATCGCGACCGCTATGGGCTTGTTTGCTGCGATTCCAGCCGTAGTCGCGTATAACCGCTTTTCAGCTAGTGCTGATGCGCTTTATGGCTCTTACGAAACCTTTGCTGATGAGTTTTCGAGTATTCTGCATCGAAATGTTCATGCCAGTAAAAAGCCAAAAAGCGAGTAAAAGATACAATGGCTCGATCTAAACGAAAACCCATGTCAGACATCAATGTTGTACCCTACATTGATGTCATGTTGGTGTTGCTGATTATTTTTATGGTGACTGCGCCAATGCTGACGCAAGGCATAAAAGTTGATTTACCCAAGCTTGAATCAGACCCGGTAAAAACAGAAAAAAACCAAGAGCCTATTATTATTTCGATTGACTCAAATGGCGCGTATTATCTTGAAATGAGTTCTAGTGCTGATAAGCCCTTGGAATTGAATGATTTGATAAAAAAAGTACAAGCTATTCTTGAGCAAAAACCAGGTACAAGTGTATTGTTGAGAGGTGATAAGCATGTTGAGTATGGTGCTGTGGTAGCTTTGATGTCATCGCTTCAGGAAGCAGGCGCTAACGGTGTGGGCTTAATTACTGAAGATCCATGAAAAAAATAAGCGCGACTAAAACTAACAATCAAACAAAAATAGCTTTATTGCTTGATGCTTTAAAGGCTATTTTCAAGGCAAAAGATAAGCGGTTTCTGCTCGCTAGTGTGCTGTTGCATATTGTTTTGTTTTCGATGCTCCTGATAAGCTGGCAAAATAGTGAACCTGTAAAAATATCTTCAATACCTAATAGTGTTCAAGCGCGTGTAATTAGTCTGGATGAATTGAAAGCATTGCGTGAGAAGCGCGAAGCAGAGCAAAAAAAACAGATAGATAAAAAGAATGCACAAAAGAAAAAGCAGGAATTAAAACGCAAAAAAGAGCTAAAGCGAAAAAAGGAACTTAAGCGAAAAAAAGAGTTAAAAAGAAAAGAGCTGAAAAAAAAGAAAGCGCGTGAAAAAAAGCAGGAAGCCAAGCGTAAAGCTGATGAGCAAAAAAAGATTCAGATTAAGAAAAAGCAACGCGAAAAACGACTGAAAGAAGAGCAAAAAAAGAAAGAAGAGGAGCGCCAAAAGCGCGAACGTTTGGAAAAAATAAAGCAGGAAAAAGAGCAAGTAAAGCGCCAGGAAAGAGAGCAGCGGCTACTGGAAAAAATGCAACAAGCTGAATTAGAGACACAGAGGCAGTTTGAGGCTGAGCGTGTTGCGAAAGAGTTGTCTCGACAACAGCGGCTCTCTCAGGAGCAAGAATTAAATGAAATTAATAAGTATAAAAACTTAATACGATTGAAAATAAAACAACAGCTGCACTATCCGCCAAAAACAAAAGGGTTGAAGGTGACGGTTAAGGTGAAATTATTTTCAACTGGTGAGCTTGCTTCTGTAACTGTAATTAAAAGTAGTGGGTCGCAAGCGCTGGATAGAGCTGGGTTAAGTGCTGTTAGAGGGGTTGTTAAGTTTCCTTTGCCTGAAGATCAGGCTTTGGTTGATCGAGAATTCAGAGAAATTGTAATGGGGTTTATTTCACCATAACTCCTGTTAGCTATGTGTGAATTATAAGTAAAGATTATTGATTAGTGCGTTTATATTTAATGGTTATTTTGAGGGAAGAATGAAGTTAAAATTTATCTTTTTGAGTCTGTTTTTATTTGTTCAAAGTGTTCAGGCAGAGCTTTATATAGAAATTAGAGAGGGTTCCGACTCTGCTTTGCCAATTGCCATTGTTCCTTTTGCAAATAAAAGTGGCTCTGCGGTGCCTTATGATGTATCTCGAATTATAGCTAATGACCTTCAGCGTAGTGGTGACTTTGATGCATTGTCTACCAGTAAAATGTTAAGCCTTCCTGAGCAGTATGATCAAATTCATTTTCGGGACTGGCGCTTGCTGGGGCAGAAATATGTATTAATTGGTCAGTTAAAATACTCTGCTTATACAAAGAAATATGAAATTTCTTATGAACTAATAGATGTGTTAACTCAGCAGCGTGTTTTGGGTGAGGTCTTGTCTTCAGGCTCTAAAGGTTTAAGAAAGCTTGCGCATAAAATTAGTGATGCTGTTTATGAGGAAATTACTGGTGTAAGAGGGGTGTTTTCAACAAAAATTGCTTATATCACCTTAAAGCAGCTTACTAAAAATAAACAAGAATATAGGCTTTTTGTTTCAGATGCAGATGGCCAGAATGCGCATATGATTTTTAAAAGTCATGAGCCTATGCTGTCTCCTTCTTGGTCGAATGATGGCCAGCATTTGGCTTATGTATCCTTCCATACAGGGCGTCCAGCTATTTATATACAGCATGTAAAATCTAGTCATCAGCGAAAAGTAACCTCATTTAAAGGTTTGAATAGTGCGCCAATGTGGTCGCCTGATGACGCTTCTTTGGTAATGACTTTATCAAAAGATGGTAATGCAGAGATTTATACTTACGATCTGGCAACAAATGCACTGAACCGCCTGACAAATCATTATGGTATAGACACAGAAGCAAGCTGGTCGCCAAATGGAAAAGAAGTGGTATTTACCAGTGACAGAAGTGGTAGGCCGCAAGTCTATAGAATGAATATAAAAGACAAAGTACCTGAACGTTTAACGTTTGTGGGCAAGTATAATGCGCGCCCACGTTTTAGTAAGGATGGCGAGTCACTTTATTATGTGCACCAATCAAATGGTGGTTTTCATATTGCCGCAATTGATATGAAAACCAGTGAACAGCAAGTGTTGACCTCGACTTCGTTAGATGAATCGCCGAGTTTGTCCCCAAATGGTCGGATGATAATGTACTCTACTTTACGTGGAAATAGCTCAGTTTTGGCTGTGGTTTCTGTTGATGGCGGTGCAAAATATTTTCTACCATCTGATAGTGGAGATGTTCGTGAGCCTGCTTGGTCGCCCTTTTTAAATTAACATTAAACTAAATTTATGCATTTGCGTCTTGTGTTTTGTTAACCTTCGGGTAAGCTTTGTATGTAAATAAATGTGAAAAACGCTGTCATGTCTATACTGTTCTATAAGCAATGGCATATACAGCGCATTTAAAAGCGCTTTTAAATTAGCAAGTTCTTAAAATATAAAGGTAAGAAAATGAAATTTGATTCTCTAAAACCAATTACCGCATTATTACTTTCTGGTCTTATCTTGACTGGTTGTGAAAGTATGGATACACAAGATGAAAATGCTGATGTGGATGTGCCAGAACAAGGTGCTGCCGATGCGGGTGAAGCGGGTAGCGATTCAGGTGCTGAAACATACGGCGCGCCAGATGAGCCTGAAGTTGGTGCAGCAGAATTAGCTGCACAGAATGCAAAAGAAGCGGCAATGAAAGAGCAGGCTGCCTTACGAGAAATGCGTACTTTCTACTTTGACTTCGACCAATCATCTATAAAAGTTGAAGCAAGAGCGTCACTCGCCGCACATGCAGAGTTTTTAGCTACTAACCCTGCGTCTAAGATACTATTAGAGGGGCATTGTGATGAACGTGGCACGAAAGAATATAATATAGCGCTAGGTGAAAGACGTGCTAAGTCTATCTCTAAGTTCTTGGTTGTAAATGGTGTTTCAAGGTCGCAAATTGAAGTAATTAGTTACGGTGAAGAGCGTCCAGCAAATGCAGCGCACAACGAATCTGCATGGACTCAAAATCGTCGAGTTTACATCGAGTATAAATAGGAACATAAATAGAGCTGAGTAGAGCTATCGTATAGATTAAAAAGTAATTGGATCAGTATCTATGTCAGTAAATTTGTCTTTTTATAAAAGCTTGTCAGGGCTTCATCATTTAATGATGAAGCCTGTTTTTTTGTTAGTGATAGTATTTTTTATATCTTCAGCTAACGCTAAAACACTTATCTTTCAGTCTCAATCCGAGGCTTCTCCAGAGCAGGTTGCTCCTGTATCTAATGCAAATTCAGGTGGCTCTGCGTCTAATGTGTCTGCACCAAAGGTCCTGAGGACTCGCCAACAAACATCATCTGCAAATAGTGAATTGTTTTTCATGCTAGAGCAGCTTCAGGAAGAGGTGCGTTATTTAAGAGGGATGTTGGAAGAGCAGGCGAATCAAATTCATCATTTAAAGGTGAATGGAAAAAACCGTTATCGTGATATCGATTCTAGGGTGTTGGATTTGAGCAAAAAGCTTAATCGTGCTTCTTTACCTGTTGTTGTATCTGATGTTGTATCTGGGTCCGCTCTAGTGGGTTCTGGCTCAAAATCTAGTTTGGAGTCTGCAAAACAGGTGTCGCCAGATGGGAAGAGTGATTTAGTGGTTGTTCCCAAGGTGACGAGAGAGAGTTTATCTTTACCTTCGGATGCGCAGAAACGAGAGTATCAGCAGGCCTATAGCCTGATTAAAGAGAAAAATTTTGATGAGGCTATTAAACAGCTACACTTATTTATCGAACATTACCCTGAGGGTACTTTAACTGGAAATGCTTATTACTGGTTGGGAGAGGTTTACCTTGTGTTACCCAAGCTTGAGCAGGCGCGTCAGGCGTTCTCGGTTGTGGTAAGTGCTTTTCCTGAGCACCGTAAAGCGGCTGATGCCTTATTTAAATTAGGTGTAAGTTATGATCGCTTGCAGGACCCTGCTAAGTCTGAGCAGTACTTAAATGAAGTTCAGCTTAAATATCCTGAAAGTACCGCCGCCAAATTAGCCAAAAGCTACAAGATTAATCGATAAGCTGAATGCTTTGCATGATTAACATCCTTTTCGTCGATTGACTGTCTTTCAAGGCTCTCAAACTGTTGAATTATTTTGTGTTTTTGCTGAATGTAAGTGTTAATTGAAACTTGTAATATATTTTGCCAAAGCGCTTGTTATTTTTTTTAAAACCATTAATATGTGCGCCTCTTATCTGGGTCGTTAGCTCAGCTGGTAGAGCAGTTGGCTTTTAACCAATTGGTCGCGCGTTCGAATCGCGCACGACCCACCATTTTCAAATACACCTTCTAAATACTCTCCTTTATAATTACATGCTCCTTTATTTAGGACGAAGTAACTAGCTAAGTCCTAAAAAATCTAACTTATTCTGTTTATATTTTTGCCTTTTGTGCTTTTGCCTTTTATATTATGCGTTTTTCAGAAGAGAAGTAGGCGCCAACTTAATGAGTAATATTGAAGATAGAGTTTTAGTTCAAGAGCATCTGGCTCATAGGCTTATTCCGCAAGAGATGGGTCTTAGTAAACAGCTGGAACTTAAGGCTAAAATTAAAGACTTGTTACAGCAGAAAAATGCTGTACTGGTTGCTCATTATTATACTGATCATGTTATTCAGTCTTTAGCTGAAGAAACGGGTGGTTGTATTTCTGACTCCTTGGAGATGGCTCGTTTTGGTAGTAACCACTCTGCCGAAACCCTGCTGGTTGCAGGTGTTAAATTTATGGGTGAGACGTCTAAAATTCTGAGCCCGGAAAAACGCATCCTGATGCCGACGCTTGAAGCTACCTGTTCATTGGATATTGGTTGCCCTATTGATGAGTTCTCTGCATTTTGCGATCAATACCCGGATCATACGGTTGTTGTGTATGCGAACACCTCTGCAGCGGTTAAGGCTAGGGCAGATTGGGTGGTTACCTCAAGTATAGCGCTAGAAATCGTAGAATATCTTGATCGAAAAGGTGAAAAAATCCTTTGGGGTCCTGATAAGCACTTAGGTAGTTACATTCAGTCTCAAACAGGGGCTGAGATGGTGATGTGGGACGGTGCTTGCATTGTTCATGAAGAATTCAAAGGGCAGGGGCTTACTGAGCTTAAACGTGTCTATCCGGATGCTGCTATTCTGGTGCATCCTGAATCACCTAAAAGTATGGTAGAAATGGCGGATGCTGTTGGATCAACTACGCAATTAATACAAGCCTCTCAAACATTGCCAAATGATACCTTTATCGTCGCGACAGATAATGGCATTTTTTATAAAATGCAGCAGCTATCTCCTAATAAGACTTTTATAGAGGCTCCAACGGCAGGGTCGGGGGCTGGGTGCCGTAGTTGTGCGCACTGCCCTTGGATGGCGATGAATGGTCTTGAGAATATCTATGAAACGCTTAAAACCGGTGGGAACGAAGTTCATGTTGATGCTGAGTTAAGTTTAAGAGCGCTTAAGCCGCTACGAAGAATGTTGGATTTTAAGTCTTAAAAGGTATCAAAATACGGGATTGTTTTTTATCCAGTAAAATTCATCCATTCGTTTTTGTATTAAAGTGATATTTTGCTGCTTGTCTTTGCTTTTTTGCAAGGCAAGCTTAAGTTGCTTTATTGCACTTTCCATATGATTAGTGAGAAAGAAGTACTCTGCTCGCGCTCTATGAAGGTCAACTATATTGCCTGCTAGCCCATGTGCTTCTGCTAATTCATACCATAATCTAGGGTTTTGTTCGTGGATTCTTACAAGGGTTTTTAAGGTTTTTTCTGACTCTTGGATTAAGTCACTTTCAAGGTAGATTTCGGCGAGAGCGTCTAGTATTGGGTAGTTGTCAGGGTTCCTTTCCAGAGCAGTATTTAGTGTTTTAATTGCAAGGCTACTTTGCTTGTTATAGTGGAGAGCTTTGGCGTATGTCACTATAAAAGAAATTCGGTTAGGTGTTTGAGCAATTAGCTTATCTAAGATGTCGATTGAGTTTTTAGGCTTATGCTTGAGTGATGCGTAAGCTAATCCGAATTTTGCGGCATCTACTTGTGTTGTATTTCCTTTTTTAATAATTGAATTAAAGTAGTTGATTGCTGTTTTTTCTGATTCCGCGTAATCACTGATAATCATGTTTTTGCTTATGTGATATTCAATATTGTCAGCATAGTTTCTTTGTTTGTATTGGGTTGCGCGGTTTCTGGTGTCTGAAATTCTTGACTCTGAAAGAGGGTGGGTTGATAAGTATTCAGGTATGGCGTCGCCCTGAAGTCGTGATTTTTTGTACATTCTTTCAAACATGGTTGGCATTGCACGTGGGTTATACCCAGAGTTGTAGAGTGTTACGATGCCAAGTCTATCGGCTTCCTGTTCGTTTTGTCGTGAGAAGCTTAATTGTTGGTCTGCGTTAATAGCTTGTGTTGCTGCTAGGGCTGCTAAGCCTGCATCAGAGCCTGTTGTTGCTGCGATAACAATGCTTGTTAATATACCTGCTAAAGTGAGTGGCGTTGAGGTTTGCTGTTGCTCGAGCTGTCTTGCGTAATGTCGTTGGCCTAAATGTGCTAGTTCATGGGATAGTACTGAAGCAAACTCCTGCTCTGAGAAGGCGTGTATAAAAAGTCCTGCGTTAACGCCAATAATGCTTCCGGGTACTGCAAAGGCATTCAGTGCAGGGCTATCAACCATAACTAAGCTAAAATCTCGATCGATAACATTAGAGTAGGGGGCTAAGGAGTAAATTAGTTGTGTGAGGTACTCTTCAATAATTGTATTGTTATACGTATTAACTTGCCCTCTTAATGAACGAAGCCATGCTTCCCCTAGTTTTCTTTCTTGCTCTATTGATACAAGTGTTGATGATGTGTTGCCTATAGTGGGTAGGTCAGGGTTATTCTTGTACTGATTGCTCGCGGACGTATGCGTGCAGATCAAAGCTACAAATAGATAAATTAATGTGTTTCTTGGTATGCGGTGCTTCATAGTTACATATAATTGTTGGGTTATCTTTAGGATCTTTTGTGGCTAAAATAGCTTGAATATTTGCATTCGTAGGGGGCTTGTATAAGATAGTGCGCCCGTAAACACCATAGCCCAAATACGCTTTTCTGGAAAGTTAAAATAATGAATTATGATTACCTGGTTGATGCCTCTGGTGAAAGTTGTCCGATGCCTTTGTTAAAGGCAAAGCGTCAGTTAAATGAGATGAAATCTGGTGAGTGTTTAAAGGTTATCGCTACTGATGCCGCATCAGTGAGAGATTTTGCCTCTTTTATATCGCTGACAGCGCATGAGCTAAAGAGTGAACATTTAGAGCAAGAGTCATTTATATACTATATTGTTAAAGCTTAACTTATTTGTAACGTACATTTTTAATACTCTAGGCTAAATATTTATGTTGAAAGTAGTTCGCTCGTGGATTGATCGATACTTCTCAGATGAAGAAGCGGTTGTTCTATTTCTGATGCTGGGGTTCGGGTTGATTTTTGTCGTTTTGTGGGGCGACATCATGGCACCTGTTATTGCGAGTATTATTCTTGCATTTGTTTTGCAGGGTCTGGTTACCTACCTTTGTTTGAAGGGGGTTAATAAGGCTGTTGCGGTCTATCTGTCGTTTACCATTTTTATTGGTATTGTTATTGCGTTTATCTTTTTGCTATTACCTTTAGTTTGGGGGCAGTTATCCTCATTGGTGCAGGACTCTCCAAATATATTTAGTAATTTGAAAACCTATATTTTTGCGCTTCAGGAGCAGTATCCTGCTTTAGTAAGTATTCAGGAAATGGATGACCTTTACCAAAAGGTCACGTCTGAGGTCGCGAGTTTTGGGCAGTGGTTACTGTCGCAGTCCATTGAAAGTTTTCCAGTAGTGATTACTGTCTTGATATATTTCATTGTAGTGCCTATTTTGGTGTTCTTTTTTGTGAAGGATAAAGAACAAATATTAAGCTCTATAGCGGGGATATTGCCTAAAAATCGTGTTTTGATGACGCGTGTCTGGGATGAAATGAATGTTCAGTTTGCTAATTATGTTAGAGGTAAGGTAGTTGAAATTGTTGTTGTAGGAGGCTGTACCTATATTGGTTTTATATTTATGGGGCTCAATTACGGCGCGCTTCTAGCAATTCTTGTAGGGCTTTCAGTTGTAATACCTTATATCGGTGCGGTATTGGTTACCATTCCCGTAATGATGATTGCTTTATTTCAATTTGGTTTGCAGGAAGAGTTCTATTACGTCATGTTGGTTTTTTTAGTGATACAGCTTATTGATGGTAATGTGTTGGTACCATTGTTGTTTTCAGAGGTGGTGAACCTTCACCCTGTTGTAATTATTATTTCGGTATTGTTTTTTGGTGGTGTTTGGGGGGTGTGGGGCGTTTTCTTCGCTATTCCATTAGCTACTTTGGTAAAGGCGGTCTTTTCCGCCTGGCCCAGACAATATCCATCACCCTAATTAGCGTTATTGAAAGTTATCATAACGCTTGGCTTGCTTTTAGCACTTCGGCAACATGGCCTTTTACTTTCACTTTCCGCCACTCTTGCTTAAGTATTCCATTTTTGTCGAATAAGAAAGTACTTCGTTCGATACCCATATATTCTTTTCCATAAAGCTTCTTGAGCTTGATGACGTCAAAAAGTTTACAGAATACTTCATCTGGGTCGCTAATTAGTTCAAAAGGAAAAAGCTGCTTTGCTTTAAAGTTTTCATGCTTTTTCATGGAGCACTTTGAGATGCCATAAATGATTGTGTTTGTTTCATTAAAGTCCTCTATCGCATCTCGAAATTCTTTGCCTTCAGTTGTGCATCCCGGGGTGCTGTCTCTAGGGTAAAAATAAAATACTACGTTTTTACCCTGTATTGACTCATTGGTAACAGTCGTTTCAGACGTCGCTTGTGCAGCGAAATCAGGTATAGCTTTGTTTAATTCAATCATTTATCTATCTCGGTCTTAATGTAGTGTGTTGATACTATCGTAAAGGTTCAATAATTGAATCAAGGTTCAAATCATCACAAAAATCCATAAATTCTTCTCGTAGGCTGGCAATGTGAGTGCTGGACGGGATTCGTATAACCATTGTGAGGTTGAACATCTGTGTGCCTGTGTGCGGTGCGCTGTAGGTTCCAGTTTGTAAATCGTCAATGTTGATGCTTTGTTTGGAAAAGTATTGAGCAATTTCATGAACGATGCCTGGGTTGTCAAGTGCGACAACATTCACCGAGTAAGCGATGGTGGGTTTGTTGCAGCGCTCGCCGGTATGTTTGACAGTTGTTGTTAGGTTAAGATTTTTTGAAAGTGCAGGCAGAGAGTTTTCAAGTTTTGCAATTGAGTCCCAGGACCCTGAGATCATCATCATGATCGCAAATTCACCGCCTAACACAGTCATTCGGCTATCGATAATATTACAACTGTTTGATGAGCAGATTTTAGCAAGCTCATTCACGATACCTGGCTGGTCCGTTCCGATAGAAGAAATTACCAAATAGTTTGGTTTATTCTGGTTTTGTTTAGTCATGTTAAGTCTGATGCCTTGTTGTAAAAATGAATCGTTACCCTCTAGAGTATTACGACAAATCAATGAGTCAAGCAAAATACTTGTTTGAAACGCATTATCCGTTGTTTGTTTACTTGTTTATACATCCTGAGAGCATTAAAATACGCGATTGTTTAAATATATATTTTGTGTGGAGAATTTTATGATTGCAGGCAGCATCGTTGCGCTTGTTACGCCAATGCACCCTGATGGAAGTTTAGATTGGGAAAGTTTAGATG
>CAJWBJ010000114.1 GCA_913020495.1 uncultured Oleiphilus sp. | reverse complement strand
CTATTTGCTGTAGGGCGGGATATGGCATCAGGCCAACTCAATTTACATGCAATGAGCTTGGTTTATACAACGATCTTGTCGATCGTACCTATGCTTGCCTTGAGTTTTTCAATACTTAAAGCTTTCAATGTTCAAGATCAATTTACACCCATGCTATACAGTTTTCTTGAACCCATGGGCGAGAAAGGCATTGAAATTCATAATAATGTGCTGGCATTCGTCGATAACATGAAAGTAGGCATGTTGGGGGCTGTCGGGCTGGTGATGCTTCTCTACACTGTGATCTCACTGATTCAGAAAATCGAACGCGCGTTTAATACTATTTGGTTTGCACCTCAACTTCGTTCAATCGGTGAACGTTTTAGTCATTATTTGAGTGTCATTTTAATTGGACCGGTGCTTATTGTAACGGCAATTAGTTTAACCGCTTCAACCATGAATTCAGATCTTGTTCAGTCGATCGTAGCGATTGAACCTTTTGGCAGTGCCGTTATATTTTTAACTAAACTCATGCCATTTTTAATGATTATTTTTGCCTTCACTTTTTTCTATGTGATGATGCCTAATGCGAGGGTTAATTTTCGAAGCGCCTTATTTGGTGGTGTATTGTCGGGTTGTAGCTGGCAGGCAAGTAGTTTGGTGTTTACCTCGTTTGTCGTGAATTCGACTAAATATGATGCTATTTATTCCGGCTTTGCTGTTGGGATTCTGTTGTTGATCTGGTTATATATGAACTGGTTAATTTTATTATTAGGTTCCAGCATTGCTTTTTATCATCAACATGGAAATCACATCACACGAAACTATAAATTGGAAGCATGTCCTGAGCTACTTGAAAAAACGGGGCTGGATATCATGCGTTACATCGCTTTACGCTATGACTCTAACTCAGAACCGGTTAAGCAAACTGAAATAGAAGGGCGAAATGGCATTCCCGCCATTTTGAGTCGCGCGATTATCGATAAACTACTGGCTAATAATTTGTTGTTAATCGCCGGTGAAAAATCAGATCAGCTGGTGCCTGCTCATTCAACAGATCAAATTTCAGTCGCGACTATTTTCAAAGCACTTCGCCAGGATAAATCCAAACTACAACTTTCAGTACAAACGTCACCTTCAGTCGATGTTTTGATTGAAAAGGCTCATTCAGATCTTTATCGAAGCGTCGAACATGTTTCGTTACGTGATTTAATCAATCAATAACAAAATCGAATCATTTTCTCATCATTTCAAAGTGGTGATTACGCTACCTTGAACTATTCTTTAGCCACATAGAGTAAAGCTACTCACACAAAGTCCATATAAAAAAATTTAAGGAAGCACTATGAAGCAGAATAAAGCACTTAGTCGGCTCGCGTTTATCAGCGCTGGATTAATCGGGCTAGGTGGCTCAGCAAGTTGTATGGCTGGCTATCAGGCACACTCACCCGGGCAGACAATGACTCTGGGAAAAACAAGTAATCCATCGACAATACTTTCATTAACAGGGAATCCTGCTAATGGCGAGTCATTACTAAGTAAGGGTGAGAGTCACCGGATGGGTTTTTTTAGCTCTATTGGGCTTGATTATGAGGTTGGGAATGTAGACAACTTCATTGATGATGTGGATGATTTGACAGATGCTTTGGATAAAGATGATCTAACACTCTCTGAAGCATTAGACATTAAGGACAGATTTGATGCTATTTTGCCTGTAATGGGTGAGGATGCGCAATTCACATTAGGTTTGGGGGTTCATGTTCCTCTGATGCCATTTGCTATTCGAAGTGATTTACTGGGCGGAGTTCTTTCGTTTGATGTTCAGGGGGCTGGTTTATTTGATATCAGCTTTTTGGATGCACCTTTAGATATTCAGCTTGTGGGTGGTGATATTGAGCTAACAACCTCAAGTGCTTTGTATGTTAAAGGGGGTTCTATTTTAACGGGAGCAGTGGGGTATAGTCGTGAAGTCTGGAAACCTACTTTATTTGATATGAAGTCGACTTTATACGCAGGTATTCAAACCAATGTTTATAAAGTTTCTTTGAATAAACAAGTGCTTGCCCTTGAGAATATTCTTGAAGATGATGATGTAAGTGATGCAGTTCGTGATGAATTTGATGAAAATACGGTAGATACTACTCAAGTCGGTATTGATCTTGGTTTATTGTGGACATTGGAAAATGGACAAATTGGCGTAACCTTCGCCAATATTAATGAGCCTGAATTTGATTATGGTGATATAGGCGTAAATTGCGGCTCAATTACAGACCCTACTCGCCAATCAAATTGCATTGTGGCTGAGCAAGTATTCGCTGATGAAATAGCTTTAAGTGAAACGGCTGTGATGAATATGCAGACCACAATTGAAGGCGCTTTTTATACTAAAGATAAGATGTTATTACTTTCAGGTGCCGCAGATTTGAATTCAAGCTATGACTTGGTTGGGCGAGAATCCCAGTACGTTAGTGCCTCAGCTAGTTTTTTTCCGAACAGTTATATCATTCCTAGTGTCCGTTTAGGTGTTAACCAAAATTTGGTTGGTAGTGAATTGACGACTTTTGGACTTGGGTTTACATTTTTAGGGATATTGAATTTAGATGTGTCAGCGAGTTTATTAGATACCGTCGAGGTTGATGGTTCGTCTCAATTTAGAAGCGCTGGGATTAATATCGGCATTGAAGAGAAATTTTAAGGAGAATAATTGTGGGAATTTTAAATAAAAGCTTTTCTCAAAAGAAATTAAACCCATTTGCCGTTGCTGGTTTAAGTGCTGCAATTGCTTTGGCAGTGGGTTGTAGTAGCTCAGACCCGGACAAAGGAAGTGCACAGTCAACGACTTCGTTATCGGGTACGGCGATTGATGGTTATATTGTTGGGGCAACTGTCTATTTGGATCTAAACGATAACGGCCAGCGGAATGCAGGCGAACCTTCAGCATTAACTGATAAAGATGGTTTTTTTACCACTGCTAAAGATGGTACTGATTATTGTGCTAGTGGTGTTACCAGTGCGCTCGCGCGGCATTGTTTAAAGGCATCCAGCATAGGTGAAGAGGTTATTATTCGTTCTTATGGTGGTTTTGATATTTTCACCGGTGAGCCATTTGATGGTTCTCTTTCGTCTAGGATTTCGGTGGGGGTTGATGGAATTGTTGAAAACAAAATTATTTCCCCGCTTACATCGATGCTGACAGATGCATCTGAATCAGAGCGAACACAGATTCTATCTGCATACGGTTTATTAGAAGATGATTTGGATCGTGACTTTTTAGACGCTGGTAGCTTTGATGCTGACACAGTCAATGCAGCGATCACTTTCCATAAAGTAGTATCACTCTTTTCTGAGGTTTTTGATGAGCATTATGAAGCAATAGGCACAGAAAATGGTTTTCCAGATAGCGCAAATAGTCTGATTTATAAAGAACTTGCGATACAAATGGGTAACTCTAAGTTGGATAGTACCAAGTTAGGTAATGCTTACGATGCTGCAGAAATAGCGATTAGGGATTTATATACAGGTTCAGATGAAACCGTACCTCAAGCAATTGCTAGTAATCGTACAACGACAATAGCGAATGCCGCTAAGATACTGTCTTTGGTGATCAATGCCATGCCTACGAATATGGTATTTGGAGATGCACAATCCAGAGTGGTTGCGGTGGAGATGGTCGTTAAAAAGATGATTGATGGTGCTGCAGATGTCGATGATGCGATCTCTGATGCTGAAGATATTACGACTGATGCATCCAACTTATATGCAAATTTAAACGGTGCCGACATAGATTTTAGTGCGCTAACAGAGGTAGATTACTCTCTAGGGCCCGACTTTAATATTATTGATATTGATCTTACAGGCGCTATTCCATTAACTGAGTTAGCTGATAAACAGCTGTTTATCAATCATGCTCAGGATAGTGATGGCATTTCAGGAAGTGCTCATTTCTTCTTTAGTGCTGACGAGTCGGGTACTGCCGGAACACTTGATGCCTGCTTGAAATATCAAGACTCTAATGATGTTCGTGTAGAAGAAACTGAAGGTACTCTGATCGACGGTACGTGGTTTGCGATCGATGATAATCGTTTAGTTCTAACGCTTGAAGGCTCTTTCGACATTACCTTGATCAGTAAAGGTGTTGATAATGGAAATGCAGAATATAGCTTGAGTTATGGTGGTGAGACCATTTCATGGTTGAGTGATAATGCGACAGGTTTGATTGCCGACGGTGATGATGGTTTTGTATCAGCACAGCCAACAAGTAATGCTGAATGCGTCACCTTATTAACACCTCCTCCATCTTAATTCAAAAATAAGTATGTAAGGTGGGTTTACTTGACCCATCTTACAAAAACACTTAAATAATGCGCTCATTCGAGCATTAATTTTTTCCTAATCAATATTCTTTAGATTCACTCGACGCATCAATCTAACAGGCATTCACAAGTATTATCAATGTAATTTATGCAAGCTTCTTTTTAGACAGCTATGGGGTATTTTCGAGTTCCTAATGACATATAGTCGATAGTGTTGTGGTTGCTTAAATACAGTAAAAACCATGCTAAAGAGCATGGCTTTGTTGCTGTTCTTTCTTTGCTAAACGTTCCTTTTTTCTGGTTTCTGATCTTTCTTTCACTTCCTCTATCAGCGAAATAAGAGCCGGAATCACAAACAAAATTAGCACGGTCGCATAAGCCAAACCAAAAGAAATACTCACAGCCATCGGGATTAAAAACTGAGCCTGTAGTGAGGTTTCAAACAATAGCGGCAAAAGGCCAGCTATCGTCGTCAGTGATGTGAGGAGTACGGCACGTAAACGTTGGCAAGAGGCGTCAACAATAGCTTGTTTGGCAGGTTGACCCTGTTCGCGTAGTTCACGATAGAAGGTGACCAAAATAATGGCGTCGTTGATAACAATGCCTGATAGGCCAAAAAAACCAAACCAAGAAAGCATTGTCAGATCCAGACCAAGCAGCCAGTGACCCAATATTGCGCCCGATACGCCTAAAGGAATCGCTAATAAAACAGCAAAAGGCCATGAATATGAGCCAAACACCCAGGCTAATATTATATAGATCAGCGTGAAGCCAATGATAGCGCCCATCATCATGTCTTGACCTGTCTGGGCTTGTTCTTCAGCGCGACCCTTAAGGTTCACTTTTAAACCGAATTCGGTACTGAGCTCAGGTAAGAATGTCTCACTTAACTCATCCACAATGATATTGGCATTGTTTTCGTTAGAGTCAACCGAGGCAGTTATATGCAAGCCTAATTTGCCTTCGGTATGACGCACCAGATCGAGACCTTTTCGGTCCGTGAGCTTGACGGCATTGCTGAGTTGTACCATCGCGCCACTGGGCGTAATGATAGGGAAGTTGTCTAGAGTTCTGGCATAGTTTCTTTCTTCATCTGGAAGCAGAATACGCACCTCTACTTCTTCATTTTCATCGTAGAAAACTTGTAGTAATTGTCCGTCAAACGCAGCGCGAAGCTGGCTGCCAACATCTGAAACGGTTAAACCAAGTGACTCACCAAGTGGTGTGAGTGAATATAAATACTGGTTCTTGCCAAAGGGTAGGTCATCTTGAATGTCTCGCACACCGACATAAGATTTTAACTTTGTGGCAACCGCTTCACCGGCCTGTTTAAGTATGCTGGGTTCTTGTCCTGTCAGGAAAATATCAATGTCTTTTCCAGGGGGGCCGCCTCTTGGGCTGGATATACTGAATTGTTCAATTCCGTCGGGTTCAATAATCTGCTCTTTCCAGGCGGTAATGAATTCAGGGTTACGAACTTCGCGCGCATCAGGGGTGAGTAGCTCAACATGTACTGAAGCATATTGTTCTCCGCTTGAAGTGTTTTGACCTCCATCAAAGCTAGCCTGATTAATTCTTAAAACGCTGTGTATGACTAAGCTATCATATTCGCCTATACGGCCTGACTGTCTGAAAGCTTCATTGGTCTGGTGAAGTGCTTTTTCCATATGAAGGCCAAACTGTCTGACTTTTTCAGGTGGTGTGCCAGAAGCAAACTTTACATTACCTAAAATAATGTGGCTTTCAGGTTGTGGGAAAAAGTCTGACTGTATTCGACCGGAGTTGATCAAAGTGATACTAACCCCAAGTATACCCAGTGATAAGGCGAGTATCACACCACGACTTTGTATCGATTTCTCGGCGAGAGGGCGAAATATATTATCTCTAAAGTGGTTAAAACCCCGGTCTAATTTATCTCGATAAGAGCCCGGTTCAATCGCTTTAAATGACTTTTTAAATGAGTGGTTCAAGTGGCCGGGTAAGATGAAAAAGCATTCAACAACCGAGGCAATGATCACACAGATAATAACTAAAGGGATATCGAAGAGGATATTGCCAATGATCCCACTGATCAACATTAAAGGTAAGAATGCAGAAATAGTCGTCAGAGACGAAGACAATACGGGCACGAACATGCGCCTTGCACCACCTTCAGCCGCTTTAAGAGGGTCTTCTCCATGACTGTAATGGGTGAGTGCATCTTCACCCACGACGATGGCATCATCGACAATAATCCCCAAAGCCATGATGAGTGCAAACATGCTGACCATATTGATGCTGCCGCCCATTAAGTATAATACTGCAAGCGTACCCATGAATGACACGGGGATCCCAATAGCCACCCAAAAAGCGACGCGACCATTTAAGAAAATAAATAGAATACTGATCACCAGTATTAATCCGCCTAAACCATTTTTGATTAACAGGTTAATACGATCTTCAATCAATATATAAGCTTCGTTATAGGCGTTTAGCTGTACGCTAGGCGGAAGTAAAGGCTGAGTCTCCTTTAACCAGGTATTGAGTGTTTCAGCAGCTTTTAAAGTGTCGGACGACTGGGTACGTAATACACGTAATAACACTGCAGGTTTATCTTGATAGAAAACTTCAACCTGGCTGGACTTATTACGTTTTTCAACCGTCGCTATATCGTCAAGTCGTAATCGGGTACCTGATTGCGTGGTGAGAATAGCGAGTTCTTTAAAGCCTTCTTCACTGCGACGTTGCTCGGTGCTTCTTAATTCTTTAGCAACTTCATCTTTGCCGCTGGTGCCTGCCGGAATATCCTGGCTGGCATTTCGAATAAATTGGCCTATTTGGGGTAAGGATAGTTGCAGGTTATTGATTTGTTCTTTGTTCACCTGAATCGCTATTTCTTGCTCAGGAAGTCCTGTGAAACTGACTTTTGCTACACCTCGGTCGAGTAGCTCCCGTTCAAACTGGTAAGCTAAAGAACGAAGCTCTTCGAGACTGGCACTAGAGGATAATATTAGTGTGGCGACATCTTCGTTCAATGATACTTTTGAAATTTCAGGGGTTTCAGAGTCCGAAGGCAGGTTACGAACTAGGTCGACAAATTCCTTCACCTGATCAAGCGCGAGGCCCATGTCGCTACCTTCATCGTATTCCAATACGATCACGCCCATGCCTCGATACGAGGTTGAGGTCATTTCTTTTACGTAATCAAGGTTACGTAGTTCTTGCTCTAAAGGGGTGATAATTGATTTGGCCACATCTTCAGCCGTTGCACCGGGCCATGCAACACGTGCAGTAATATAATCTGGCTCAAAGTTTGGTAAAAACTGAGTGTTCAGTTTAATTAGAGAGACAACACCTGCTAGTAGCAGAATGAGCATCAGTAGGTTCGCGGCCACTTTATGTTGTGCAAACTGACCAATTAAATCATTTTTGTGTTCGGATGGGTTAGCGTCGTTATGAAGTGAGCTCACTTTACTCACCTCTCGGCTTAACTTTTAAACCAGAAATGGCATTGGGGAGCTGCGTGGTCGTAATTATATCGCCTTCATTGAGTAGCTTGCTTTGAATGATGACGCGATCAAGGCCTGTTTCCAGAGAAAACTGTTTACCGAGTATGCTCACGGTATAAGACTGGATTCTACCGTCTTCAATACGATAAACCCGGTCTGAACCATAAATGGCAGAAAGTGGAAGGGTGGCAACGCCTTTTAAGGCGGGTAAGTTGACCTGGATTTGTAAGGAGCTATTAAGAACCAAATTACTTGTGGGTGCCGTTAGAGTGAAAGTGTTGGATACTTTATTCTCATCACTATCCATAGGGGTGAAAACGGCATCAACACCGCCTGTCTTTTCATTGGCCTGGCCAGATAGACGCTGAAGCTCAAGCGTATTGATTTCTCCATAACTCTCTGAAAATGCCTTGATACTTGTACCTTCTGCTAACGATGCTCTAACAAGCGAAACATAGCGGTCTGGAATTTGTGCGCGGACTTCCATGTTAGACCTATCATATAAAGACACAAGCGCTTGCCCTACTTGTACACGCTCACCCGGGGCAACACTTACCAAGGTAATCACGCCATCAAATGGTGCTTTAATCAAGGTACGCTCGCGATCAATCAGAGCGTCATTTAAAGCTGTTTTTGCTCTAGCCAAACGTGCTTTTAACTGATTTAAACGACTAGGATGGTCAGCAATATTTAACTTACGCGCATTTAGTGACAAAGCTTGTTGGGCACGTTGAGATTCTGCGCTATCGTAGCGTTCTTGGGCGATCAGTTTTGACGCTTGAAGTTTAGCCTGACGTTTCACCCCTTGTTCTGCGATGACTAGTAAACGTTGTTCTTCATGGAGTGAGGCAATATCTGACTCATATCGATTGTTTTCAGAAAGCATCTGCGCTTCAAGCTCAGTCACATCGGCTTGTTTTTGGATGATTAAAAGATTGATTTCTCTGGTGTCCAGAGTAATAAGAGTATCACCCTGGAGAACAAACTGTCCGTCACGAACGGGTACGTTGATGACATCTGCGGAAATGGCAGCGCTTAACATCGAATTGAAAGGCGATTCAACGTGCCCTAATAAATGTATCTGAGGGCTAGCTTCACCTAAATGCAAGGCTTCAGTTTGAACTAGCCACTCCTTCTCTGTGGTTTCTTTTTTGGGGGGAGTGGGCTCTGTAAGCTTGAGCAGTGTGATAATTAATGCGGCGATGCCCAGAATAACCAAGGGTAAAAACCATTTGTGCTTTTGATGCAGGGTTTTAAAAGGGGCCATAAATTATTCCAGGTGATTCATAGTTATTACGAAAGTTTTTACACGTATTATTTAAAACGCTTTTAACGAACCCTCGTGGCATGGTTAATGTGTTGGTTTACATTGATTCTTTATATGTATGGTTGACATATACTAAATTTGAAAATCGCCCCAAAGCCATTGAAGAATACTTAAGCAAGCAACTGGCGCAGTTTCTGTTCGCATAACGCGAGGCCCAAAGGTGCTTGAAATATAGGAGGACTGGGTGGCAAACTCAATTTCAGTCTGGCTTAACCCTCCCTCTGGCCCGATCAATAAATTAACATGTGTGGGTGTCGTTTGGATATCACTCAGTTTTTGAGTGTCTCTATGATGAAGTACTAACGATAAGCCCTTGTCTTTATTTTGCTGCACCCAGTCATTAATGTTAGCAACCGGGTGGATCACTGGAATACACGCCCGGCCACATTGTTCTGCTGCACTGATAGCGACTTGCTGCCAATGTTTTATGCGCTTTTCTGCACGCTCTGCATTGAGCTTTAATTCGCAGCGTTCGCTGGTAAGTGGCGTGATTTCATTGATGCCTAATTCGGTGCTTTTTTGAATCACATAATCCATCCGGTCGCCACGTGACATAACCTGGCCTAAGTGCGTATGTAACTTGGATTCACTTAAACCCGCTTCAGCATGTGTTGTTTGTATAACGACAGATTTTTTGTTTGTTTGTACTATCGTAGCGGGGTAAAACGAGCCTGAGCCATCAAATAAGCGTAAGTTTTCACCGGCCTTCATACGTAGTACTTTTACGATATGTTGCGCTTCTTTTTCATTAAGCGTGAGTTCAACATTTTCAGAAAGTAAGGTTTCAGTATAAATTTTTGGTACGCGCATTAAGCCACTATAAAGTAGGGAGTTGTGGATGTAGAAAATTGTGTCTTATTATGAATAAAGCGGGTGGAAGCGTCTATCTAGAAATGTGTAAATTGTGTGTAAATGTGTGTTCTGTGTAGGGAATAATCAAAACCGAATTTGTTCTTCATCACTCAGACCAAGGTTGTCCCAGATTTTTAAATTTGGTTCAGCTTGATTCAAGGTGTAAAAGTGAAGTCCGGGAGCGCCAGCGGTTAAAAGTCGTTCACACATATTCGTAACGACTTCCTCACCAAACTTTTTAATGCTATCGATATCATCGCCATAAGCTTCTAGTTGTTTTTTAACCCAACGCGGAATTTCTGCACCACACATATCGCTAAATCTAATTAGGCTTGTGTAATTGGTGATCGGCATAATGCCGGGTACGATAGGGATATCTATTCCCATTTTTTCCGCCCGTTCTACAAAATAAAAGTATGCATCAGCATTATAAAAATATTGTGTAATGGCGCTATTAGCACCGGCATCCACTTTCTTTTTAAAGTTAAGTAAGTCTGCTTCAGCTGATTCTGCTTGAGGGTGAAATTCAGGGTAGGCTGCTACTTCAATGTTAAAGTGCTCACCGCTGTGCTGACGAATAAATTCAACTAACTCATTGGCATATCTAAGTTCACCAGCAGAGCCCATTCCGGAAGGAAGATCGCCTCGTAGAGCAACAATTCGGTTTATGCCATTATCTTGGTAGTGGCTTAGTAGCGCTGATATGTTTTCAAGCGTGGAACCAACACAGGAAAGATGGGGCGCGGTTGAAATCCCTTGGTCTTGTAACTTAAGAACGGTATCAATGGTTCGTTCTTGAGTGGAGCCACCAGCACCATAGGTCACAGAGAAAAAGTCCGGCTTTCGACGTGCAAGTTCATCTCTGACAGTTTGTAGTTTTTCCATACCTGCTGGTGTTTTAGGTGGGAAAAACTCAAAACTAAAACGACGCTTGAATTGTTTCTGGCTGTTCATCTTTGTTTCCAAGAATTTTTAGGGTAGCGGTCAGCGACCTACATGCTGACATTGTGCTGAGCATGTAGGTCGGAATAAATTCCGACCTACATTCAACACCCAGTTAAATCATTAGTATTTATAAGACTCAGGCTTATAAGGGCCTTCAACTGCAATGCTAATGTACTCTGCTTGTTCTTCGGTCATTTGAGTAATAACACCGTCAAAGCCTTCAACCATGTCTCGAGCAACTTCTTCATCTAGCTTCTTAGGAAGCACTTTCACGTACAGGCTGTCTGACTTTTCACCTTCTAGTAAATTGGCAAACTTACGCTCGTACAAATAAATTTGTGCCAGAACCTGGTTTGCAAAAGAACCATCCATAATGCGCGAAGGGTGACCTGTTGCGTTGCCTAAATTCACTAAACGACCTTCTGATAATAAAATCAGGTGATCATTTGTCGGCTTATCACGATAGATTTTGTGAACCTGAGGTTTAACTTCATCCCACTCCCAGTTTTTACGCATGTAAGCAGTGTTAATTTCGCTGTCAAAGTGACCAATGTTACAAACAACTGCACCGTTCTTTAGAGTTTGAAGCATGAATTCATCACATACATCAACGTTACCTGTCGTTGTGACGATTAGATCAGTGCTCGCCATTAAGGTTTTATTAATACCATCTAGGCTGCGTTTATTGATACCACCAATATAAGGTGAAACAACTTCATAACCATCCATGCAGGCTTGCATCGCACAAATTGGATCAATTTCAGAAACACGAACAATCATGCCTTCTTGGCTTAATGATGCTGCAGAACCTTTACCAACATCACCATAACC
>CAJWBJ010000113.1 GCA_913020495.1 uncultured Oleiphilus sp. | reverse complement strand
TCTTTACTGCGTAGAGTCCGTTATTGGTTAGGAAAATACGCACCAGGAATGGCCGCGACGAAAATTTCATCGCGGCGTTAGTTTGTTATATTATGTTTTTCTATTCAGGTTTTTCGGCAACCATATTCAAGCTAATGAGTACGCCCCCGTATTTGAGTGAGCTTGTATCATCAAATATATTGAACTCTGGCACCCTTTTTATATTTGTGAATCCGCTTTCGTGAAGGAAGGAGCCTAAAAATTCAGAATTTAAGCCGACGGAGTGGTGGTCATACTCATCTACATGGCCGCCAAACATCATGCGCATCACTTGAAATCGTTGATCGCCTGTTAGTTGGTCTTTTAATAAAAAGAGTTGTGCAAGAGTGTCCATATCCGGCACACTGATATATATCTTTCCTTTAGGCGCTAAAACACGGTTCCAGTCTGTTAAGGTTTTAGACAGCTCGCCTACATAGTCAAAGTGCTCGACGATGTGAGAGGCATATATCTCGGTAAAGGTATTGTCTTCAAATTGTGATAAATCGTTTGCATTGCAAACATGATCAACCTCATCGCCAGGTAGAGCGTTAAGTACTTCCCAACCTTCTTTTTTAACTTTACCGCCAATATGTAGTTTACGAGACATTTCAGTTGTTCCTTCTATTGTTTGGCTTTAATTTTTGTTTGCCAAATCTAGATGAATTTAGTTGGGCTAGATGCTGCATGATTTTATGCAGCATGGCAATATGTTGTTAAGTAGAGTGTGATTGAGTCGAAAGGTTGAATTAGCCGGAGCGAGGTTCGAAATGTTTTATTGGGCGCTATTATCTGTCTTGGAATCATTCTCTAGTGATTTTAATAGCTCTGAATACTGGCTAGATTTTTGATGTTTAATTAGCTCCAAGCGTCTTATTTTCGTATCAAACTCTTTCAAAACTATTTTATAGTCTTTTTTAAGTTCCTGAATATCAGCTTGAGCATTAATAATCACTTTTTTGAGTAAGTCTATTTTATTTAAAATAGACTTTGGAATGTTGAAGCCTTTACGCTGTTTGTTTGCTGCTTGCTCTTCAAGGGCGAGTATTTGTTTTTCAGAGTTTTCTATGTTTACCTTTTTGACTTGTATAACGCTATTAATATCCTGGATACGACGCTTTAAAATTCGCACTGCGTCGTCTGGGTGGCTATAAAGTTGTTTCAACGTTGCATCAATTTCGCTTTGAGCGGCTTGAGCTATTTTCTTTTGCTTTTCTTTTTCAAGCTTTGCGTCCCTTAATGAAATTTGTTCAGTATTCAGTGCGGGCGGGACGCGCTCAATAATACGTCCCTGTGCGTTTAAAATATCGTAGCCTTTGGATACATACTTGGGCGGTATTGCATGCCCCATAACCAGATTTCCCTGCTCATTTTTATATCTGTATAGTTGCGCCGCTATGCTTTGTGTTGCAAACAGGCCTAACAATAGACAGCAGATGGCTTGTAAGGTGTGTTGCTTAAGGGCGTTAAAAATAATCATTCTTTGGTCTTTGGTTCTCGTTATAAAGTATTCTGTATTGCGAACGATTCACATGTTTATTAGCTGCTTAATATAACAGTATATCTGAATTTTAGATGTTTTTGTTCTAGTCACAAGGTGTATGTTTGGTTTCATTGGTATTAATGTAAAGAGTTAATTTAAATGTTGGAAGTAATGACAGAACAATTGCTGCTATTTTGTATTTCGATTGTTGCAAATGGCTTAAGTGCCATGGCGGGGGGGGGCGCTGGATTATTGCAGTTTCCTGCGCTGCTGTTTTTAGGTTTGGCTTTCTCGACCGCATTGGCGACTCATAAAGTGGCCAGCGTTGCTTTAGGCGTTGGGGCGACCATTCGACATCTTCGAGAGAAACGCCTGAAGCTCCGTTTTGCGCTTTTTATTCTCGGGTTTGGTTTGCCAGGTGTGGTGCTAGGGGCGATGTTGATCCTTCATGTTCCGGATGCTTTGGCTAAAACAACGCTAGGTATATTGACAATTTCGCTGGGGATTTATTCGTGGTGTTCCCCAACCCTGGGTCTGGCAGAAGTAAAAAAACAACACCGTTTAAAAGAATGGATAATCGGAGGTGTGGTTTTATTCCTGATTGGTGTCTTGAATGGTTCAATTACTTCAGGTACGGGTTTGTTTGTGACGGTTTGGTTAGTCATCTGGTTTGGCCTGGATTACCAACGAGCAGTTGCCTATACGCTTATTTTAGTCGGTTTACTGTGGAACGGTGTTGGTGCTATCACACTTGCAAGTCAAACGATGGTTAAGTGGGAGTGGGTCATACCATTAGTTATTGGTGCAATTTTGGGTGGTTATCTTGGCGCTCATTTGTCTATTGCGAAAGGCAGCGGTTTGGTAAAGCGCTGTTTTGAAGTGGTGACTGTCTTGGTGGGTATATCGTTACTGCTTTAGGGCTTATTTAAATTTTTACTACCCAGGGAATTATAGATATTTTTGTATTTCACCTGGGTAATTGCTCGAAATAAATTCTTTCTGCATTTGAAGAGCTTGGCTTCAGAAATACTTACTTCTCAATCCCATACTGTGATCTATAAGCAGAAACTGTTTCAGAAAATTGCGATAAACTTGCATCATCCTGAATGTAGTCTAATACTTGAGTAAGGTTGACGATGCTTACGACAGGGATATCGAAATCTCTTTCCACTTCTTGAATTGCAGACAACTCGCCTTGGCCTTTTTCTTGGCGATCTAATGCAATCAGAACACCAGCAGGCTCTGCACCCGCGGCTTTAATAATTTTAATTACTTCGCGAATAGCAGTGCCGGCTGTAATGACATCGTCAATAATCATTACTTTGCCTTTAAGTGGTGCGCCAACAATGGTGCCGCCTTCTCCGTGAGTTTTAGCTTCTTTACGGTTGAAAGCAAAGGGAGTATTGGTTTTGTGTATAGATGAAAGACAAACGGCAGTAGCAGAGCCAAGGGGGATTCCCTTGTACGCTGGGCCAAAAAGAACATCGAATGGGATGGCAGAATCGACGAGTGTCTGGGCATAAAACTCGCCTAATTTAGCGAGTGATAAACCGTCGTCGAATAAACCCGCATTAAAAAAATAAGGGCTGACACGGCCTGACTTAAGGGTAAACTCGCCAAACTTTAAAACGTTCTTTTGTATTGCGAAATCAATGAAATCACGCTGGTGTGGCTTTAGATCAGTATTTTGAGTCATTAAATGTGCCTAAATTGAAGATATTACAGTCTTTTTCTTTTCAAAAAGTGTGAGTTGCGTATCATACCACGCAAATAATTTGAGAGGCAGTTATGCGAGTAGTATCAATTAATGTAAATGGATTGAAAAGAGCTGCAGAAAATGGTTTTTTTGACTGGATGCGCGAGATCAATGCTGATGTGATATGCGTGCAAGATATCCAAGGAAAAGTCTACGATTTTGATGATGAAGTTTATCACCCTGAAGGGTATCAGGCTTATTTTATCGATGCAGAAAACCCAGAAGATGGCGGGGTTTGCATTTATACACGTCATTTTCCAAAAGCAATTATGTACGGTTTTGCTTATGAGCCTGCGGACCGAGAAGGCCGTTTTATTCAGGCAGATTTCGAAAATGTAAGTGTTGCCTGTATGTTAGCGCCCTGCGCCTTGGGTGATGAGAGTAAACAGCAAGCAAAAGACGATTTTCAAGAGGCTTTCAAAATACATTTAGAGAAAACTTTACGCAAACGTCGCCAGTTTATTTTTGCCGGAAGTTTTAATTCCACCCACTTAGTGATGGATGCGAGTAAAAAATATCATGAACTGGATGTGAGTGGGTTTAAGCCTTATGAACGAGCATGGTTTGATACGGTATTTGATGATTTAGGTTATATCGATGCTTTTCGTTACGTGAATGTAGAGAAAAATCAATACACCTGGTGGCCAGAGTGGGCAAAGGGCTGGCGGAAAAATTCGGGTTGGCGCACCGATTATCAAATTACTAGTCAAATGATGAAAAATCTTATTGAAGATGGTTTTATCGACTTTGACACACGTTTCTCGGATCATGCCCCAGTGGTGATGGACTACGACGTTATTATGTAGCGGCGACTCTCGATATACAAAAAAGGCGCAAAGTGTTAGAACTTAGCGCCTTTTTTCGTTATTTTGAATGTCTAGTGGTTTGAATACCTGTCTATTGAAACCTAAGCTTCAATAGCTGCCATCTGTAAATCAAAAATTTCATTAATGCCTTTTTTAGCCAAAGTTAGCATGGCATCTAACTCTTCTTGTTGAAAAGCTTCGCCTTCAGCAGTGCCCTGAACTTCAATGAAGCCACCTTTATCTGTCATGATGACATTCAAGTCTGTTTCAGCCGCTGAGTCTTCAGGATAATCTAAATCAAGCACAGGGTGACCTTCGAAGATGCCCACAGAAATGGCTGCTACTTTTTGCTTTAATGGCAGCTTTTTTAATTTTCCGCTATCAACCAGAGTTTGCAGTGCGTCCATTAATGCAACGCAGCCACCACTGATTGAGGCTGTACGAGTGCCACCATCCGCTTGAATAACGTCGCAATCGATTTGAATAGTTCGCTCGCCAAGTGCTTTCATGTCTACGGCTGCGCGCAGTGAACGGCCAATTAAACGTTGAATTTCAACCGTGCGGCCTGTTTGTTTGCCACGTGCGGCTTCACGGTTCATGCGTGAGCCCGTAGAGCGGGGCAACATGCCGTATTCTGCGGTGATCCAACCCTTGCCTTCACCTTTCATGAATCGAGGCACGCCTTCAGAAACAGATGCGGTACAAATAACCTTTGTATCACCAAACTCAATCAGTACAGATCCTTCTGCGTGCTTTGTGTAATGGCGAGTAATTTTAATGTCGCGTGCTTGATCAAGCTGGCGTCCGCTAGGTCTCATGTCGGTATCCTGTTGTTGAAATAGTCGTAATAATATTGAAATTAAAGTGTAAATGTTCGAATTGAACGTTAAACGGGGCGGGAGTTTATCATTTAAAAGGTAGGTTTCTAAGACCCTAGCGCGTAGAATTTACATCAATAAAATATTGAAGCCTATAAACCTTATTAAAAGAGGGGAATTTGATGCTGAAAAGCATGACTGCATTTTCACGAGTAGAGCACGAAAGTGATTTTGGATCGATCACCTGGGAGCTAAGGACGGTAAATCATCGTTATTTGGAACCTCATATAAAGCTTCCTGATGCCTTTAGAGAAATAGAGCCTAAACTACGTACACTCATGCGTAACTATTTATCGAGAGGGAAGTTGGACGGAATGCTGAAATGGCAACCCTCAGCAAAAAGACCTGATAACTTGAAACTAAATACTGATGTATTGCAGGGCTTAAGTGACGCAACAAAAACGGTTGCAAGTATTTTCGAGCAAGCGGCGCCAGTAGATATGCTGGCTATTTTGCAGTGGCCCGGCGTGGTTGATAGCGAGTCGGAAGACCGTAAGCAACTTTGCAGTGATGCTTTAGGCGCTTTTGAGGCCGGCCTTAAAATTCTAGTTGAGAATCGAGAGCGTGAGGGTGTGCAGCTAGAGCCTTTATTTGAAGAGCGCTTAGTTGCCATTGAAAATATTGTTACGGACGTTCGCAAATGGCTTCCCGAAATTATCCAAAAACAAAATGAAATGGTTCGTAAACGATTTGAAGTTGCGTCTGTTGAGCTCGAACCAGAGCGTTTGGCGCAGGAAATGGTGCTTCTGGCGCAAAAAACAGATGTGGCAGAAGAGCTCGACCGTCTTGATGCACATGTGAATGAAGTTCGCTTAGTACTTGCAAAAGATGAACCCGTTGGACGGCGTTTGGATTTCTTGATGCAAGAGCTAAACAGAGAGGCAAATACCTTATCTTCAAAATCTATCGTGACTGATACCACGAAAGCAGCAGTTGATTTGAAAGTGTTGATTGAACAGATGCGAGAGCAGGTACAGAATATTGAATAATGAGGTGGATGTGAGTCAAAGTAAGCAAGGTCAAGCAGTGGGGCGTCTGTATATTGTTTCAGCACCTTCAGGGGCAGGAAAAACCAGTTTGGTTTCTGCGCTTTTAGAAGCTGATGTTCAAATTGAGGTCTCTGTTTCTCATACGACAAGACCAGCTAGGCCAGGTGAGCAGGATGGTGTGAATTATCATTTTGTTTCAGTCGATGCATTTGAATCGATTGTTGAGAGGAATGGATTTTTAGAGCATGCAAAAGTATTTGATAATTACTATGGTACTTCTCAGGCTTGGCTTGAGCAGCGTTTGATAGCAGGCCAGGATGTTATACTGGAAATTGATTGGCAGGGCGCGCAGCAGGTTCGAGAAATTATGCCTGATGCTTTGAGTATATTTATTTTACCGCCATCTAAGGCAGCGTTGAGGTCACGACTAGAAGGGCGTGGTCAGGATAGTGTTGAGATAATTGATCGTCGCATGTCTGAGGCGGAGTCTGAAAGTAGTCATTTCAATGAGTATGATTACCTTATTATTAATGATCAATTTGATGTCGCCCGACAAGAGTTAGGGGTGATCTTTGCTGCTAACCGTCTTAAATCCAATCGACAAAGCGTGACGTATAAAGAAATCTTGGCTGATCTATTGTCATAGCTGGTATATTCTCGTAGAATGCTCGGTCTTTTTATGTCACATGAAATTTCGTGTGACAAAATTATTTCCCTAAAGGTAGACATTTAATGGCTAGAGTGACTGTTGAAGATTGTTTAGAAAATGTTGATAACCGTTTCGAATTAGTGATGGTTTCAACTAAAAGAGCTCGACAGCTTGCCAATGGTGGTAAAGACGCATTTGTTGATTGGGAAAATGATAAGGCGACAGTCGTTGCATTAAGAGAAATTGCTGAAGGTTTTATTACTAAAGATATCTTGATTAACGAAGAGCTTTCTTAAGCTGTTTGACTGAAGAAATTTTAATTTTATGGTGCTTTTAGGCATTAAGTAAAATTTCTCTTGAAAATCCCTCCGCCTCGCTTACTATGGGTGAGGAGAGCGAAAAAGCTGAATGTTTACGTTCGGCTTTTTTTTTGCTTTTTTTATGTATTAATATCATATGAATCCAGTGTAACTGTGTCATCTTTTAATAGGTAAACTGAAACCATAATGGAAGCCCTAGCCCAATCCTTACTAACCTACTTGGATAAAGATAAAGTCCAAATGGTATCGCGCGCGTATGTTTGTGCGAAGGCTGCGCATGAAGGGCAATTTCGACGAAGTGGTGAACCTTATATTATCCATCCATTAGCGGTCGCTAAAATATTAGCGAGTCTTCATATGGACCATCAAACCTTGATGGCGGCGTTGTTACATGATGTGATTGAAGACACGCCTACTACCAAAGAAGATTTAGCTAAAGAGTTTGGAAGTGCAGTCGCTGAACTTGTCGATGGCGTGAGTAAATTGACTCAAATTGAGTTCAAAACCAAAGCGGAAGCCCAGGCGAGTAATTTTCAGAAAATGGCGCTCGCGATGGCCAAAGACATTCGCGTTATATTGGTGAAGCTCGCTGATCGCCTGCACAACATGCGCACGCTCGGGCCGCTTCATGCTGAAAAACGTCGCCGTATTGCAACCGAAACTCTGGATATATATGCCCCCATTGCCAACCGATTAGGTATAAATAGTATTCGGATTGAGTTAGAGGATTTAGGATTTGCTGCGCTATACCCTATGCGGTCGAAATATATTGCCAAAGCAGTAAAAAAATTACGGGGTAATCATAACGAGATTATTGAGGATATTCATGCCCGGTTGGAAGAACGACTCGCTGAGCGAGGGCTGAAAGGGCAAATTGTTGGCAGAGAGAAGCACCTCAATAGTATTTATAAAAAAATGAAATTTCAGCATAAATCCTTCCATGAAATTATGGATGTTTATGCTTTCCGGATCATTGCTGATTCAGAAGATGACTGCTACCGAATTTTGGGTGCTGCGCACAGCCTTTATAAACCTCTTCCTTTCCGTTTCAAAGATTATATTGCTGTTCCCAAAGTAAATGGTTACCAGTCTTTACATACGACGCTTTTCGGCTTACACGTCAATATAGAAATCCAGATTCGAACCCAAGAGATGGAAGAATTTGCTAACTTTGGTATTGCCGCGCATTGGGAATATAAAGATGAATCTAATGTTACTTTGGCGGGGCAGGTGCGAATTGATCGTTGGCTGAGAGGCTTGAACGAAATGCGTGAGCGTGCGAATGACTCCATGGAGTTTATTGAGCACGTTAAGATAGATTTATTTCCTGATGAAATATACGTCTTTACGCCAAAAGGAAGAATCAAAGAACTTCCAGCAGGTGCGACCCCAATTGATTTTGCCTACAGCATCCATACCGATATTGGGAATGCATGTGTTGCTTGTCGAGTGAATAAGCAGCTTTCATCATTAAGTGAGCCGCTTCAAAGTGGACAAACTGTCGAAATTGTTACAGCTCCGGGGGCTAAACCTAGCTCGGCATGGCTAAATATTGTTTCTACCGGTAAGGCAAAAAGTAGTATTCGGCACTTCCTGAAACAGCAGCAAGAAGCAGAAAGTCTGGAACTAGGGCGAACCTTATTGGAGCGATCTTTAGCTGGATTAAGCTCTTCGTGGGAGGATATTAGTGACCGACAAATTGAGAAGGTTCTTGGTCATAATCAGTCAGACTCACTAGACAGTCTGCTTAGGAATATAGGCTTAGGTTTACGAATGCCTTACATCATCGCGCGGCAGTTGCTATCAGACAGTAATATGGTGATTGATGAGAATGACAATTATGAACCTGAAGATCAGGATGTCATGATTAAAGGGACTGAAGGCATGACGCTTTCTTTTGCTAACTGTTGCTACCCTATTCCGGGAGACCCTATTATCGGTATGCCGGATGATAAAAAAGGTTTAGTTATCCACTCTGAAGGCTGTAAAAAAGCACTTAGCCTCACTTTAAGCAAGGCGCACATGCACTTGTCCTGGGTGAAAGATATTACCGATGAGTTTACGGTAGAGTTACGTGTAGAGCTTGAGCGTCAGCGCGGGATTATCGCAGAACTAGCCGCTGCAATTACACGGGCTGAAGGTAACCTTGAAAGTATTGGTGTTGATGAACAAAATGCGAAAATGAGCGTAGTGAGTGTGGTGTTACATGTTCAGGGGCGTCGACATTTAGCGCGTGTTATTAAGCGTATTAGGGCTTTGAAGGCGGTCATTCGATTGAATAGAGTCATTGATTAATACTTTTGATGAAACAAAAACCAATAGGAGAGAGCTATGAGCAATAAATCTATTATCCAGACTGACGAGGCTCCTGAAGCAATAGGAACGTATTCTCAGGCCGTTAAAGTTGGTGACACAGTTTATTTGTCTGGCCAAATACCACTCGATCCTGAAACCATGACATTGGTTGGTGGTGAAATCGAGAAACAAATTATAAGAGTTTTTGATAACTTAAAAGCGGTTTGTGAAGCGGCTGGTGGCGAGCTTCAGGATATTGTGAAACTGAATATCTATTTGACAGATTTGAGCTGTTTTTCTTTAGTAAATGAAGTAATGGCGACTTATTTTCAAACGCCTTACCCAGCTCGTGCTGCCGTTGGTGTTGCTTCATTACCGAAAGGGGCTGAAGTAGAAATGGATGCGATCATGGTTTTAAATTAGGCGCGGCGACTACTGGTTTTTAGCATCTCTAAATAACCTTCTTGATAGCTAGGAAAGCGGAGTTGATAGCCGCTTTCGAGCATCTTCTGATTATTGCACTTTTTATTTCCGGCTCGGCGAGTGTCATGCTTCCCCTCTAGTTGCCCTTCTAACGATACGCTCAGCTCAGAGGCGAGAAAGCCAATCACTTCATTCAAATCAACAGGTTTGCTATCGCTCGACAGATAAAGTGGCTCAACTGTATTCCCTAAAATATCCTCTTGAACTAAATGGTGAATGAAACCCACGCAATCATCTTCATGAATACGGTTGGTCAAACGACATGTTGTACTGAGCTGCGCTTGTCCTGATTTCACTTGCTGAATTAAACGATTACGCTGCGCACCATAAATACCGCTAAAACGGATGACCGTGGAAGGGTGAGGGCTGGCTGCACATAAAGCTTCTGCTTCTAACAATACTTGGCCAGAGAAACTGTTTGGATGTGTTGAGCTACTTTCATTGACTACTTCGCTAGCATCCTGATGATAAACCGCTGTACTAGAAACAAAGTATAAGCGTTTTAATGACTGGTTGTTAACTAATGCCGACAGGGTGTTTTTTAAGCCAGTCAAATAGACTTGGCGATAAGCTGATTCACTACGCTCTGCTGGTGTGAGGCAATAAATAAGGTAGTCTATATTTTTCGGTAGTTGAGAGTTCAAACTTTCAGGTTCACAAACATCAGCCGTAATAAATTGAATATTTTGCTTTTCGGCTTCTTGATGGCCGCGACTCAGCCCCCAAACTTCGTTATTAGTGCTGAGCAACTTAGCAACTCGCAGGCCGATCTTACCACAGCCTACCATTAGTATTCGTTTAGGCGACATTGCGCTTTCCTATAGTGAAGGATATTATTTGAAGGCAATAAGAAAATACTATGGTTTTTCTTAAAACGATATATGATTACTACTATAAATTTAAAAGTATAAAACCAAAATAATCAGAGTGCTATGACCTTAACCGAACTTCGTTATATTGTTACCCTTTCTCAAGAAAAGCATTTTGGGCGTGCTGCTGAAAAGTGCTTTGTCAGTCAGCCAACGCTGAGCGTCGCGGTGAAGAAGCTTGAAGATGAGCTAGGCATTGCTTTATTTGAACGAAGTAAAGGCAGTATTGTTGTCACTGAGTTAGGTCTTCGTTTAGTGGAACAAGCAAAAAAAATATTGGACCAAGCTCATGCTTTTAAAGATATGGCGCAGCAAGGTAAGGATGAACTTAACTCCCCCTTAAAAGTAGGTGCGATATACACGATTGGGCCTTATTTATTTCCACATTTAATGCCAAAATTAAGGCTCGACGCCCCTGAGATGTCGCTTTATATTGAAGAAAATTACACGGCAGTTCTACGCAAGAAATTGAAGCAATGTGAGTTGGACGCAATTATTGTTGCTTTGCCATTTAATGAAGCTGATGTCGTGACCTTACCTTTGTATGACGAGCCTTTTGTTGTTTTATTGCCAAAGGGGCACGCACTTTCCAAATATCAAGCATTGTCGAGCGATATGCTTTCTATCGACAATTTACTAATGCTCGGTCCGGGTCACTGCTTTAGAGATCAGGTTTTAGCTGCTTGCCCTGACTTATTAAATAGGATCGGATTGCCAGAAATAGAGCGTGAGTCGAAGCAGAAACTTATTACGGAAGGTAGTTCTTTAGAGACGATTCGTCATATGGTTGCTTCAGGATTAGGAGTCAGTGTCTTACCCATGTCAGCTGCAATGAAAGGGTATTATGATGAGACTCTGTTGGATGTTCGTCCTTTTGAGTCTCCCGCTCCATATCGAAGTGTCGCATTAGCTTGGCGAGTTACTTTTCCCAGGCCGAAAGCGATTGACCTTTTAGCTACAGCGACCAAAAAGTGCAACCTGTTATCCAAAATTGACCCGTTAAATAAAGCAAAGACTAACAATGCTTAACTATTTCCCGCGAAACAAATGGATTTGAATTCGTTATGGTGACTCTGGCAGAAATCGAACTAGTGCAACTGAAAGGGGTTGGTAAAAAACTAGCCCAAACCTTTAACAAACTGGAAATTTCAAACCTTCAAGATTTATTATTTCACCTCCCTTTTCGGTATGAAGACCGGACGCGTGTCCATCCTATAGCGGCTTTTCG
>CAJWBJ010000112.1 GCA_913020495.1 uncultured Oleiphilus sp. | reverse complement strand
TAGCGGCTGAAGCCATATTTTCTGGCAGTGCTTTTCCTAATGTTGAATATAGAATTAACGGCACATATGGCATCCACTTTGGATTGGCTTTTAATGTTGCTGCCAAAGCAACGGGGAATAGACGACTAAATTGAAATTGTCTGTCTAGTTTGGCAATACGCTCTAATTTAGGAAAACGATCAGGGATTTTCCCCATAGCGACAACTAAACGACGGTGTATTTCTGCTTCCGGCAGGGTGTCTCCTTTTGCTTCCATAATTGGTTTTCGTAAATGGAAGTAAGGTGTTGGGAAACCAAAGGTGAAGAAGGCACATTCCGTTTTCTCAAATTGAGTCGGGGCGGGTAATACGTAGTCAGATAATCGAGCGCTCTCAGTCAGTGCAACGTCAATAACCACCGATAATTCAAGCTTTTCAAAAGCTTTTCGGTAGGCGAGCGAGTCAGCTGCTGAAAGGGCAGGGTTGGCGCTATCCACGATTAAGGCGCGAACGCGATCAGGGTGATCGGTATCTATTTCTTTTGGCAGAATATTCGGCGGAAATAATTTGCTGATCCCTTTCATTTTGGTGACGCGAGTGGTCGGCGCACCTTCTTCGGGTTCTTTTGAGTGGCCAATAATCGGGGCAAATTGGGCTATAAGGTGATTGCCACCTTCCTTGTTGAAATTTCCAGTCACTAAGAAGAGTAATTTTTCCAAGTATGAGTTAAGCGTGCTATGCAGGCTTTGCTGAATCCCTAGGTCTGCTCTGACGGTTGCGGTTTTAGCCTTGGCAAAACCAATCGCGACTTTACGAATAAGCTCGAGCTCAACACCTGACTCTTTAGCATATTTTTCTATCGGTACGGACAAGAACTGCTGTTTTACTTGCTCAAACCCTTGAGTATGCTGTTCGATAAACGCCTTATCTTCTAAACCTTCTTGCAGAATAATTGAGATGATTGCAGAGAGTAAAAATGCATCTTTACCTGGCTTCACTGCAAGGTGAATATCGGCCATTTTGGCGGTTTCACTTAAGCGTGGGTCGATCACCACCATGGTTCTTTCAGAATCTTTTTTATAAGCTTTAAGCACATCACGTGTTTTTGGAATTCCGTGTGCCGACCATGGGTTTGCCCCTAAAACAATGACATAATCCGAATGTTCCATACCTTCAATGGCAAAGCAATTTTGACGACCGAAGAGCTTACCATTTACCCAAAAGTCACCGGTTTTCTCTTGCGCTAGAGCGGTATAAAGATAGGGCGAACCAAGCGCTGCTAGTAACGATGAGCTGTAGGTGCCTCCTAAGTGGTTACCTTGGCCTCCACCACCATAGTAAGCAAATGCGTGTCCGCCATGTTCGTTTTTGATTGCTTTCATTTTGGTGGCAATTTCTTTAATGGCGGTATCCCACTCTATTTCTTCGAACTCGCCTTTGGCATTTTTTCGTAAGGGTTTCGTCAATCTTTCTGAGTGGTTTTGGTAATGGTCTAAGCGCGCCGCTTTTTGACAAATATAACCTTCTGACGACATTGCTGATTTATCGCCACGGATTTTTTTGAGTGTTTGGCCCTCAACCTGAACTTCGATCGCGCAGCCAATACTGCAAAGCATACAGGCGGTTGACTTCCAGTTTTTATCTTTGCTTGGTTTTGTGTGTGTGGTGTTCATGTTGAAAACCCTCTTGTTGTAAGTGGTTTATTCTTTTTGATTTAGTGAGTCCTAAAATGGAACTTAAGTGATAGTATGTTTCAAAATGGAGTTTGTAAAGCTATAATCAATTAAATAGATGTTTGAAATTACTGTTTATAAGGTAAAAATAAAGCGATGAAATGGGATGATATTCAGGAAATGCCCTGCTCAGTAGCACGAGCACTGTCCATTGTTGGGGATCGGTGGACCTTGCTGATCCTACGGGATAGCTTTATGGGTACGAAGCGTTTTGATAAGTTTCAAAAGCAGATTGGTTTATCCCGGCATCGTTTAACGGATCGTTTAAATAAACTTGTTAAATATGAAATTCTAAGAAAAGTACCTTACCAAGAAAAACCACGGCGTCATGAATATCGGCTTACTCGCAAAGGGGTTGAGCTATACCCAGTGCTGATGACTTTAGCTAAGTGGGGCGATAATTGGATGGCGGGTGAAAATGGCCCGCCGATTGAGTATTTTCATACTGCATGTAACCATCAAATGTCGATGAATCTCAGCTGCTCAGAGTGTGGCGAAGTGATCAATCCTAAAGAAGTGATTCCTAAAGTTGGTCCCGGACTGAAAGCTTATTCAGAAAGTGTAAGGTCAAAATAAGCTAAGTATTGATTATATTCCCAAATTTGAGAAAGTAATTATTGATTATCGCTATTATCATTATTGTTGGGTAAATATAAGCTAACGGAAATCCTATGAGAGTTTGGAGCTATTCATGGTTAATCGTTGGTTTTTTAATGTTATTCACTTTCGTTGGCTAATTATTTTAGCGTCTATCCTTATGTGCATTGCTGCGGGATGGGGCGCGCAGTTTCTTGAAATGAAGTCAGACTATCGCGAGTTTTTCGCGGAAGATGACCCTCAAAGAGCCTCTTTTAACCGCCTGCAAGATACCTATGCCCAGTCTGATACGGTGTTCTTTGTTATTGCTCCAAAAGATGGTGTCGTTTTTCAAACTAATGTTTTACAAATGATTGAAGAGCTAACCGATTCCGCATGGCAGCTACCTTTCTCTCTTCGGGTTGACTCTCTTACTAACTTCCAACACACCACGGCTGATGAAGAAGGCTTAGTGGTTGAGAATCTGGTAGAAAATGCTTCAACCTTAACAGAGGCTCAGATAGCTAAAATTCAAACGACGGCATTAAATGAGTCTTTGATTGCAGGTAAGCTAATTACTGATGCTTCAAATGTCACTGGCGTGGCTGTCACAATTAATCTGCCAGGTGAGTCGAATGATGAATTTGGTGAAGTGGCACGTGCCGCACGGATTATCGCTGATGAATACCGTTCAAATTATCCCGAGATAGATCTCTATTTGAGTGGGATGATTATGGGAAATAATACGACCACTGAATTAATCGAACAAGATGCAGCATTGTTGGTGCCGTTAATGGGGCTGATTATTATTTTAACTCTTCTATTATTGCTTCGTTCTGTCCACGCCACTGTTGCAACGGTGATCGTTATTCTCATGACCCTGATTTCTACCATGGGTTTAATGGGCTGGATTGGCTTTTCTATTACCGGTCCGTCTTCTTCAGCGCCCATTATTATTGTCACTATTGCAGTGGCTGATTGTGTTCATATTTTAGTGAGTTACTTTTTTCTGGCCCGAGAAGGCTTGTCTAAAACACCGGCTATTTTAAAAAGTATGAAGATTAATTTGGGGCCGATATTTCTTACGAGTTTAACGACAACGATTGGCTTTTTAAGTATGAATTTCAGTGACTCACCGCCATTTCAGATTCTGGGAACTGTTTCTGCAATGGGTGTGGTGATTGCATTTTTATTATCCATCACATTATTGCCTGCTTTGATGGCGGTCATGTTGCCTGTGAAAAAGGTGATTGGTGTGAAGGATAACGGCGGTGTTCTCAGGCCCTTAGCTGACCGGGTGATCAAACACCCGCTTAGCTTTTTTTGGGGTGTGATTGCGGTATCAGTATTATTGATCTCTGCAATTCCCAAGAATGACATTAATGACGAATTTACAAAATTCTTCAATAAAAATCAGGATTTCAGACAAGCCGTTGATTTTTCGAATGAGCATTTAGTTGGTGTGTCTACCATCGAGTATGCGTTAATTAGTCCTTTTGAAGGCGGCATTAATCATCCTGATTTTTTACTGAAGCTGGATCGGTTTAGTCAGTGGTTATTATCTCAGCCTGAAGTAAAACAAGTCACATCTCTGTCTGACACCATGAAACGTCTGAACCGTGATATGCATGCCGGGCAAGAAGCTTGGTATAAAATCCCAGAGACTAAAGAGTTAGCCGCTCAATACTTACTGCTTTATGAAATGAGTTTGCCTTTTGGCTTGGATATGACCAACCAGATTGATTTTGACAAGTTAGAAACACGTGTCACGGCATCATTGGAAGAGTTAAATACGAATCAGATGTTAGCCTTAGAAGCTCGAGTGAGTTTGTGGATAGAAACACAGCTTCCTGAGATTGAATTTTATGATTCGAGCGGCACAATTATGTTTGCGCATCTCTCAGTGAACAATTCATATAGTAGTCTTATTTCCACCGCCATTGCCTTGATCCTGATATCGTTTATTCTGACCTTTGCTTTGAATTCACTCAAAATGGGATTGGTGAGCTTATTGGTTAACATTGCGCCAGCAGCATTAGCGTTTGGGGTTTGGGGTTTATTAGTTGGTCAGGTAGGGCTTTCAATATCAGTAGCGGTTGGAATGACCTTAGGTATCGTTGTTGATAATACCGTGCACTTTTTGAGTAAGTATTTAAACGCACGACGAGAGCAGGGCATGAATAGTGAGTCTGCGATTCGTTATGCGTTTTCTCATGTTGGTACTGCGCTTTTAGTATGTAATGCGGTCTTGATTTCAGGGTTTTTAGTACTTGCCCAGTCAGACTTCATGTTAAATCGTGATATGGGTTATTTCACGGCACTTACCTTTGGCTTGGCGCTACTGGTGGACTTTTTATTCTTGCCACCCTTTTTGTTATTCATTGAAAAGAAAGCCAAGCATCGAAAGTCACAAGAGCTTGACCTTCAGTTGGAAGCACAAGTTATTAGACCGGTTAGGGACTAAGGCCACATTTTAATCGAAATCCCAAGGCGCATGTTGAGCTGAAAAGCTCACCATGTGATCAATAAAAGCGCGTAGTTTGGTCGTAAACTTCTTATTACTGGGGAAAACAAGGCTGACAGGAACCGATATAGACAGCTCTGGTAATACTTCAATTAACTCTCCTTCTTCAAGGCTCTTGATCATTTGAACTTCAGGTAGACTCGCAACGCCCACGCCATCGATTGCAGCGCGGCGGGCAGCAAAAAAATCATTGGTAAAAAATCGGCTTTCTACAATATCCGTTAACGGGTTTTTTTGTATGCCCAACCAACTGGGTGGCTCATAGCTCACTAAGTGATGGTTTTGAAGATGGTCAATATCTTTCGGCAGGCCATATTTTTCAATGTAACCCGGGCTAGCACAATGAATAATACGTGAAGTACCAATGCCACGTGAAATGAGAGAAGAGTCCTGTAAATTCCCGGGAATGATTGCGCAATCCAGTTTTTCCTCGATCAAGTCTACTTTTCGGGTATGAACAAAGAATTCAACTTTAACTTTTGGGAACTTGTTAATAAAACTTAAAAATAACTGTGAACTGAACGGGTCATCGAGGGGAAAAGGGCTCGTTGTTCGAAGTATTCCGGTAGGCTCTGCTTGTAAGTTTTGTATTGCCAGCTCAGCCGCCTCTGCTTCTTGAAGCATCCGACTGCAATGCTCAAAATAAACGGCCCCGATATCTGTCAGGTTTTGTCTTCGAGTCGTTCGATGAAGTAACTGAACATCTAAGCGTTTTTCAAGATCAGAAATACGGCGGCTTACAGTGGAAACTGGAACACCGCTATTAATGGAAGCATTTGAGAAGCTGCCACCATTCACCACCTCCACAAATGTAGCCATTTCATCTAATGAAATTCTCATATTTTCACCTTTGGGAAAGTTGGCGGTTAATGTTTATATTGCACTTGTTTATGGGTAAGTATAGCGGTGTTAGTTGATCATTTATAGGTACCTTTAGTTTTTACGCCTATCAATACCGGTATCTTTCAAGCAGGTGTTGATATTTGACAGTAATAGACCTAATAAAGACGCTTTCATTTTTAAAAGTGCTGATATACTAGACTTTTTTAACTAAAGTATATTATTTACCATGTTAATCGATAAGATAAATAACCGAGAAAGCGGCATCGTCGTATATGGCATCACGCCACCAAAAGCTGGGACCGATGCCGAAAAAATTACCGAGATAGCTCAAAAACAAATAGAGCGTTTAGCCAACCAAGCGATTGATGGCCTTATTCTTTATGATATTCAGGATGAGGAAGCACGTACATCCGTTGAGCGTCCATTTCCGTTTATGGAAACGCTAGATTCATTCGACTACAGCCAAAATCACTTGGCCAGTTTGAATGTTCCCAAAATTGTCTACCGCTCGGTTGGAAAATATAGCGAGTCAGAGTTAAGTGAATATTTAAGTCAAGCTGCAAAAGAAGATGGTGCAACCGTCTTTGTTGGCGCTGCGTCTAAAAAGCAAGGGGTGACGCTCTCCTTGAAGCAGGCTTATGAGCTTAAGCAAGCATATCGGCCTGATTTTCCAATTGGTGGTGTAACCATCCCGGAACGTCACCAAAGTAAAGGGGATGAGCATATTCGAGTATTCGAAAAGATGGCGCAGGGCTGCAAGTTTTTTGTTAGTCAGGGTGTATACGACCTGAATGCTTCTAAGAATTTTCTCTCGGATTACTACTATTATGGACAAGAGCATAATATTCCACTGGTGCCCATACTATTCACGCTAACCCCTTGTGGTTCACCTAAAACCTTAGAGTTTATGAAATGGCTGGGTATTAGTATTCCAAAATGGTTAGAGAATGAATTAATTCACTCGCACGATATTTTAGAGAAGTCTTTGGATTTTTGTGAGCAAAGCTGGAAAGAACTAAAAGCTTTTGCCGATGAAAAAAATATTCCGATCGGGTGTAATATTGAAAGTGTCGCTACCAGGAAAGTAGAGATTGAGGCGTCAATTGAGCTTCTTAACCGCATTAAACTGGTCTGATGAACTCACAAGGCAAACTCAAATTATTTGGACCTGTTTGCCTTGAATCAAAACAACCTTACTTCTGAATTAATGCCTTCAACCCCGTCCTGACGGTTATTAAGGCTTAAGTGAAACCCATTCAATTGGCATATTTGCTGGCAAATAGACAAGCCTAAGCCAGAGCCTTGTTTGCTGCTTGTTGCGCCCCGTTTAAAACGCTCAAACAGATGAGGCAGTTCTTCTTCTTTCAGTGATGGGCACTGGTTTTTAATCGAGATGCTGGTCGAATTCAAAACGACATCAATGGGGCTCTCTGCTTGTGCATAACGACAGGCATTGTCGAGTAAATTCCGTAGTAAAATTCTTAAGCTTGATTCGTTCGCGAGTATTTCAATTCCCTCATTTGGTGCGTGTAAGTGTATGTCATGTTTTGGCGTGCCGGGGTTCTTAGTCATCTCCTGAATGATTTCACTGCAGAGCGTGTTTAAGTACAGTGTTGTTTTATTCTTCTCCTGCTGGTGAGTGTCTAAACGACTTAATATTAATAACTGTTGAACCATATGTATTAAACGATTAATGCCGACTAAAGCTTTAGAAACAAAGTCTGTTACTTGTGAGTTTTCACTGACTTGTTGAATGTTTTGCAGGTGTACTTTTGAAATCGATAGTGGCGTTCTTAACTCATGTGCGGCATCGGCTGTAAAACGTCTTTCTCGCTCGTAAGAGCTATTGACTCGCTGAAATAAACTATTAAGTTCATCAACCATGTGCTTAAGCTCACTGGGGTAGTCTGACTCATTTAGTTTACTTAGGTTATTATAATCACGGCCTTTTAACTCAACAGAAATTGCCCGTAAAGGTGATAATCCTTTTTGAATGACCCAGCCTATAACCAGAATCAAAAACGGAACAATGACCAAGCTTGGCCATGTGGTATTCCATGCGATTTCATTCGTTAATTCAGTGCGTACATCTTCACGTTGAGCCACTTTAATCCAGAAGCCATAATCTTCATCTTTAAGTGTAAAACTTCGCCATTTTAATTCATCAGCCGAAATGGTTTGAAAGCCTGCTTTTAATTGCCCAAATGATTTTGGTAGTTGTACATGATTCTCGAAAAAGAGTTTTCCTTGAGTGTTCCACACTTGGAAGGCCAGTTTCTTTTCATATCTATGGCCTTGCTCATTATATTCCTGATGCCCAAAAGCATCGTTCAGAATTTCTTTATCAAGATAGTTGAGCGGTTGCGGGGCTTTATTTGTACTGAGTTTGATGTTGGTCGTGATGACGGCTTGTAACATCCGGCTCATTTGCGCTAATTCCGCATCGAATAGTTCCTCAATCTGTTCCTGAGATTCATGAAAGTTGAGTGATGCGCTGACAGCCCAAATCGTGGCGATAGGTGCGATAATAGCGATTAATAAAAATCGCTTGATTGAAGTGATATTAAGCATTTAACTGACCTTATAACCAACGCCGCGCACTGTTTGAATGACCTCTGTGCCGAGCTTCTTGCGTAAGTGATGAATATGTACTTCGATGGCATTACTGTCTACTTCTTCTGTCCAGCCGTAAATAAGCTCGGTAAGCTGATCTTTAGAGAGAACTCTGTTTTTGTGGATCGCCAACTCATGTATCAAGGTGTATTCTTTGGGCGACAGGTTAATTTCTACTTCACCTTTAAAAATTTGATGGGCGTTTTCAATAATACGTATATCGCCAACCCTTAGTTCGGCTTGCCGTTCACCGTGACTTCTGCGCGTCAAGGCCCGGATTCGAGCTTTTAACTCTTCAACATCAAATGGCTTAAGTAAGTAATCATCGGCGCCCTTATCCAGACCTTCCACTTTATCCTGAATCTGGTCTCGTGCAGTGAGCATCAGTATCGGAATCATATTATTAGAACGTCTTAGCGTTTGAAGTACTTCAAAACCGGATATTCCCGGTAAACCAACATCTAAAATACATAAGTCGAATTGCTCGCAATTTAAAGCATGGAGCGCATGTTCGCCTGTGTCTACCGCATCTACTTTAAAACCACCTAGCGATAAGCTCGTGACAATACCATCAGCCAGTAATTCATCATCTTCAACTAATAAAATGCGCATGCTTTGGTCCAATAGTTAGTGATGGTATTTCAAGGTTGCATATTCCATTATTCACCTTAAGGTTAGCTTAAGTTTGCAATGTTCCAATGGTGGAAACTATAGATAAAGGCGTGTTAATGAAAAAAGTTATATGGCTTGTTGGACTGTTGTTCATCTATGTATCAAGTTCCTTTGCGCAAGTTGAGTCAACTTCGGCACCACTTGTAGAATTGCCGGTAGGTAAAGATAAACTAATTTTTAGTGATTACCGGGGAAAAGTTATTCTATTGGACTTTTGGGCATCATGGTGTGGCCCGTGTCGGCAGTCATTTCCTTGGATGAATGATGTTCAAGCGCGTTATGCAGATCAAGGGCTCGTTGTGATTGCCGTGAATCTGGACCAGGATAAACAGGGTGCTGACGAGTTCTTAAGGGATATCCCCGCGACATTTAAAATAGTTTATGACCCTGAGGGTACTAGTGCTGAACAAATGGATGTAATGGGGATGCCGATGTCTTACCTTATTGATAGAGATGGCATCCTTCGTCATCGTTTAATTGGGTTTAATAGCCGGAAAAAAATACAGCATGAAGATCATATTCGCGCGCTTCTTGATGAAACCGTGAGGAAATAACATGAACATCAACCGGAGTTCAAATATGAGATTTTTAAGGTTAGCCTTTGTCATTGTACTTGGCAGCATCGTGCTGAGTGCTTGTTCTGAGCTGGGTGTAAAACCATGGGAGCGAGATGTACTAGCGCGCCCTGAAATGCAACTTATTCATGACCCTGTCGAAGCCGGTTTGGATGACCATATTTATTTCAGTAAAGAAGCGAGCAGTGGTGGTCGTGGTTTTGGTGGTGGAGGTTGCGGATGCAATTAATTAATCGAAAAAAAAGTGGCGTGCGTAAAATCAAAAAAATAGCGCCGGCGTTGGCGGCGGCAAGTTGTAGTTTATTAAGTGTGGCCAGTAGTGATGTACTTGCCCGTGGTGAAGCAGGAACATGGGACTTTGAAGTTGCCTCTTTATTTTATTCTGAGGCAGATGATCGTGTCATGGCTGCTGAGCCGGTGTTTAGTGCGTCTAAAACCTTTGAAGACGGTGAAGTATTAAATCTTAAAGCGGTTTTCGATACCTTAACAGGCGCATCTCCAAATGGTGCAACACCCAGTGCAGCCCCTCAAACATTTACCAAGCCATCTGGGAATGGGACTTATGCTATTGCAGCGGGAGATGCGCCTATTGATGATACTTTCCAGGACACCCGTGTGGCTTTGTCGGCAAGTTGGTTAGCGCCTATTAATCGTGACTGGGAATATAATGCGGCGTTTTATGGTTCCAAAGAGTATGACTATCTATCTATAGGCACCAGTGGCGGACTTAAGCGCTACCTGAATAGCAAGAATACCGCGTTAAATTTTGGACTGTCTTTCTCATTCGATAATATTGAACCTGAAGGGGATATTGCTAAGCCTTTGGTTGAGATGGCGCACTTAGGGACGAGTGATAGTTTTGACTCGACTCGTGATGGCTCCTCTGACTCTAAGACAATTATTGATGCATTGTTTGGTGTGACTCAAGTTATTAACCGTAACACCATCATGCAGTTTAACTATTCGCTTAGTTTGTCAGATGGATATCTGACGGACCCATTCAAAATATTGAGTGTCATTGACGAAACTGCCGGGGCAAATTTTGGTGGAAATCTTCTGGACGGTAATGGCAATAATATTTATCTTCATGAAGCCCGCCCAGATTCAAGAATGAAGCACAGTTTATACTGGCAAACTAAGTATGCCTTGTCGAATGGTGATGTCATCGATGGCTCTTACCGCTTTATGTTGGATGACTGGGGTATTAACTCCCACACTTTCGATTTTCGCTATCGTTGGCAGCTAGGCTCAAGTTATTTAGAGCCACACTTACGCTACTATATGCAGTCAGAAGCTGACTTTTATAAACGTTATATTACCGAGACAGAATACTTGGCCGGTAACCTACAAGAAGCGACAGCAGACTACCGTTTAGGTGACTTAGACGGCATGACCGTTGGTTTGAAATATGGTCATAAACTGGATAACGATACTGAATTCAACATGCGTGTTGAATACTATCTACAAACCAGCGCGGGGGATGAGGGTTTTGGTTTGCTAAAAGACCAGGATTTATACCCTGATACCAGAGCACTAATTTTCCAGATAGGCTATTCTTTTTAAGTAATAAATGGATCATCTCACATTGGAATTTTGCTTGACTAAATTGAATCTATCTTCTGATGACAACCCGGCTAATCATCCCGCGCCAACGCTTTCAGGAAGCAGTAAACTCTGGGTAGGCAGCTTCCAGGCGATGGCGAGTGACTGCGAAATACTCATGGAAGGCTTGGATGAAACTCAGGCATCCAGATTATTGAGTATTGCCGTAAAAGAAACATGGCGGATAGAGCACAAATTCAGCCGTTATGTATCGGGCAATATTATTGATCGCATTAATCGTTCAGCAGGAAGTATGCTGGAATTAGATGCCGAAACGGCCTCCTTAATAAACTTTTCAGAGCAGTGTTATCAGCTCAGCGACGGTTTATTTGATATCTCATCGGGGGTACTCAGAAAAGTTTGGCGTTTTGATGGTAGTGATGCCGTTCCTGATGATGAACAAATTCATCATGTGATGCAAAAAGTAGGTTGGGATAAAGTCAGCTGGCAAGCCCCGTTTTTAACGCTAGAGCCGGAGATGGAGTTAGATTTTGGTGGTATCGGAAAAGAGTATGCTGTTGACCGGCTGGTACTGGCATTGCAGTCTGAAATTGAGGCATTAGCTAAAAGCGACCCTAATTTAAAAAGTGCTTTTGTTGCAAATTTTGGAGGAGATCTTGCCTGCTCTGGGGCAAGGTTGGATGGCACCCCTTGGGTGATTGGCGTAGAAAGTAGTGAACATAATCAAACCTCTGTCGCGACGGTGAGTTTAAGTCATGGCGCTGTAGCGACGAGTGGTGATAGCCGCCGCTACCTTCAAAAAAATGGTATCCGTTATAGTCATATTTTAAACCCACTCACCGGTGAATCTATTATCGATGCACCGCATGCTATTTCAGTCGCTGCGCCAAATTGCATGCAAGCAGGCATGCTATCAACCTTTGCCATGTTGCATGGAGCGCAGGCAGAAGAATTTCTCGAAGCACAAACCTTGGAGCATTGGGTTCAGCGATAAATCCAAAGATGAATGATTTACTTAAGCTGAAATATAAAACTGTAGTAGGAAACACTACTAATAAGTCACTGGTTTTGGT
>CAJWBJ010000111.1 GCA_913020495.1 uncultured Oleiphilus sp. | reverse complement strand
GGGCCGAATGAACCCGCCGGTGATTTCATTATCCAAGACTCAAATGAGCATGGTGTTGCAGGTTTGATTAATTTGTTTGGTATTGAGTCACCCGGTTTAACATCTTCAATGGCGATTGCTGAAGAAGTGTGTAAACGCTTAAAAGAAGCCTGAAATCACAAACCTATGGCAGAAGTTAATAAACGAAACTGAAAGCAAATTATTGGTGCCTGCTAGCAAGAAAGGCGCCCGCACTGATCATGATTGAACCAGCGCTACGGTTGAGTCGCTTCATTGCAATTTCAGAGCGGAACCAGCGTTTTGCTTTTGATGCCAGTACTGCAATGAGCATTAACCCGGCCATTAAACCAATTAAAGTGAGAAAGGACGCCAGTAAAATATCTCCGCCCTTTAAAGCAGAAAGATCGACAAATGTAGGTAAAAAAGCAATATAGAATAAAATAACTTTTGGGTTTGAAGCAGAGATTAGAAAGCCTTGGAAAAAACTTGATACCATATCAGTCTTCCCCAGCTTCTGATCTGAATCTTCCAAATTCAAGGGGGCTGTCCACATCTTCCACCCCAGATATATTAAATAGGCGGCACCAATAATACGAATCATCGTGAATGCGTCAGTCCAGTGTGTCGCGATTGTTGCCAAACCATAGCATGCAGCAATAAGGTAAAGAATGTCACTGATACTCATGCCAAGCGCTAACATAATGCAAGAATTTGAACCCTTGACGAGCGCGCGGGCTAAAATTGCAAACACGCCCGGTCCGGGGGTGACACTAAAAATTAGAATAGCGAGTAAGTAAGTGAGTGCCCCTTCTAAAGTCATATTGTCATACTCTTGATTGCTATGATGAGTGCTTTGCTTGTAAACAGTACTAGTTTGGTAAATTTTGTAATAAAAACATCTTCATATTATCGCCCATAACAGCGCGGATATCTTCTGTCGATATTTCAAGTTTAAGTAATTCTTCAACGATAAGTGGAAGACCTCTAACTTCAATAATCGCTTTAATTGCACCGTCAAAATCTGACCCTAATGCAACATGCCGGCTGCCAATCAAGTTTATGGTGTATTGAATCGCTTTTGCAATCGCTGAAGCATCTGAACCACAAACTGCTTGATCAAACATGGCAATTCCTACCAGTCCACCGGTTTTAGCAATGCCGATTAAATGTTCATCTGATAAATTTCGTACATTATTACACGTGCCCTTAACACCTGTATGGGAAACAATAACTGGTTTTTGTGCTATCGATAATACATCATCAATTAATTTAGGTGAGGCGTGAGATAAGTCGACTAGAATATTTAAATCTTCCATTTTTTTAACTGCTTGGCGCCCGAACTCAGTGATACCTGCATGACTAACACCATGAGCAGAAGCGCCAAGTTCATTATCAAAAAAATGCGTTAAGCCAATCATGCGAATACCGGCATTAAAAACCACATCTATATTTTCTAACTTGCCTTCCAATGCTTGTGCGCCTTCAATGCCTAAGAAACCGGCCGTGATATTTTTATCTGCTTGCCGACGCTTTAAATAAGCTTTTAAGTCACCCTTGGTTTTAATAACCGATAACTGTCCATTTGATCGATAGCTAAATTCATTCAAACTGTCAGCTTGTTCAATTACTCTTTCAGTTAAACTGAACCAGCTCTTCAATGGGCGGCCTTGTGCCATGAATAATCGAGTAATTTGGTCAGTATCGCCGGTATTGCGATCAAAATTAATTCCTACAGGGGTTTTGTTCACGATAGTAAACGCTTGTAAGGCTATATTGGCTTGTAGCATTCGAGGTAAATCTTCGTGCCCGTGATCATGTTCAATAAGAATATCTCTTTTCCACAACAAAACATCGCTATGTAGGTCGCCAATGAAATCAAGAGAGTCATAAAGAGACTTGGTTTGATTAGAAACTTTGTAAGGTGCAGCTTGTACGACAGTATTCATCTTTTTATCGATGAGCGCAGGAACAAAAAATGGCACTAATGCCAGCATAGTGACTAAGAAAAAAAGACAGATAGTGATTATTTTTTTTGTTTTATTCATGAGGTAATGCTTAAGCCAGATATAAAAAGGGGAATAAGTTTGGCAAGAATAAAAGCCAAGTCAACTAAAGTCCAATTAGTTACTTAAACTAATTTTCAAGTTTTACAGGGTCATGCATACTGAAGGTTTATTTAAAGGTGAAAAAATATGAAGTTGTACAGCGTTAAGGTTTTTGTATTGAGTGCTTTAGTCATTCTTCCATTGAACGTTACAGCAGAAATCGCTATTCCAGAGCAAGCATTACATGAAGCCCGTTCATTAGTAAAAACGTTTGGTAGTCATTTGAAGGCTTCACTGAAGCCTGCAATACAAAGTGGTGGGCCTGTGAATGCTATTAATGTGTGTAATCTTCAGGCTGAGAAAATCGCTGAAGCAGTTTCTGTAAAATCTAACTGGCAAGTAGGACGAACCTCATTAAAGGCAAGAAACGCAAATAATACACCTGATGTGTGGGAGTTAAAAAACCTATTGAAATTTGAGCAACGAAAAGCTGCAGGTGAAGATGTAAGCACCATTGAGTACTCTGAATTGGTGGCTCAAGATGGCCAATCTGTTTACCGGTACATGAAAGCGATACCTACTGCTGGATTGTGTTTGAAGTGTCATGGTTCTCAACTAGACAATGATGTGTCTGCAAAGTTGAAAGAACTGTACCCTTATGACCAAGCTGTTAATTTTAAAGAAGGGGATATTCGCGGTGCTTTCTCTTTGTATAAAGTGCTTTGAATATCGCTGTACGTTAGGCTACAAGTTGAACTAAAGGTATAATTTGAGTGTACGTGAACTTATTGATTGAAACGGTAATGTTGAAAAGCCTAAACAATTAATCGTCGTTCAAATGCCGTTTCTAGTTTGTGCTAACCTAAAGGTATCTACCTTTAACTAAAAGAAGAGAAGGGAATAAGTTGATTATCAAAGGGCGGCGCTTTTATATTGCAATGCTGATTTATACTCTTGGTGTTGTTGTCGTTGCTTCAGCCAGCTATTGGCTAGAAAGGCAGCGTTATATGGAGGATATTGATCACCGATTATTCGCCGCTGCTAGTAATATTCCTTCTATTTTACCTTCAGACTTTCATGATGTTGCGCATAATTCCGGTGCTATTTCTGTGGAGCAGGATAAGCATAACCTTGAGTTAATGTCTCAGCATGCCCGTAGTGGAGATCTGACCTATCTTTATTCTTATGTGATGGAAGATGAAAAGATCTTCTTCACGTCTTGTAATTATACTCAGGAAGATGTCAAAAATGATCGAGTAGTCACCTACTGGACTTCATATCCGGAAGGTGCAAAAGAATATTTTGAAGCGATGACGGCTACGAAACCTGTTTATGTCACTGCCGGAGATCGTTGGGGACTATTTCGTACCATTCTTATTCCTATGAAGTCTCCTGGCGGCCTGCCTTATGTGGCAGCTGCAGATATGGATATTACGGTTATTCAGCAATCATTGCTGAATAGAGTTATTGCTGTGGTGGGAATTAGTGTCATTATGCTGTTGCTAGCCATACCTTTAGTGATTGCTTATCGCCGAACTTACTCTGAGATGAACGCAGAGTTGGTTAGTTTAAATGAACAGCTGCAAGAAGATATTGATCAGGCTGCAAAGTTAGAAGCAGAGTTATTAGAAGCAACTCAAACGGCTAATTTGGCAAGCCAGACTAAAAGCCAGTTTCTTGCCAATATGAGTCATGAGTTACGCACGCCGCTCAATGGTGTCTTGGGAATGAGTGAATTATTATTAGACACTGAACTCACTGAAGACCAACGTAGTTACGCTGAACTAAGTCGTCAAAGTGCCGATGTTTTACTTGATACTGTTAACCAGATTTTGGATTTAGCAAGCATTGAAGCAGGTGGAATGTCGCTGAAACAAGAAAAGGTTGATACGCTTGGTTTCTTTAGTGATATCTCGCAATTATTTGCCCCACAACTTGCTGAAAAGCAGTTAGATTTGGTGATGAATCTTGATGCGACTATTCCTGCGGAATTTGAGATAGATTTGGTTCGTCTTCGCCAGGTCTTAATCAATTTGATAGGTAATGCCATTAAGTACACCGAACAGGGGGGGGTTACTGTATCTCTCCGTTGGGAGAATAATATATTGTCTGGCTATGTTGAAGATAGCGGGCCTGGTATCCCTGAAAATGCTATGGGGCGAATATTTGAAACTTTTCAGCAAGTAGATAATTCTTCAAGCCGCAGTCATAGTGGTACAGGGCTAGGGCTACCAATTGCTCGTCAGATTTGTCGTGCGATGCAGGGCGATCTAGTATTAGAACGGTCAGGTGAAGAGGGAGCTGTTTTTTCCTTCAATGTCATTGCTCTGACGGATTCTCAGTCCGTTATTGAACAACCCAAAATACCTATTACAGTGAACGTTGTCGTCATTAGCGAGTCTTTTTATTTAAGAGACTGGTTTTTGTCAGAGTTTGGTGCGGCCAATGCGATTTGTCATTTGGCAAGCAATTTAACAGAGGCGTTGGATTTCCTCAAAGATGCAAATCTTGTCTTTGTTGATACCAAGCTGGAGCTTGATATATTAAACCGGCTTAGTTCTACCTTAGACTATTCTTTTCAGCGCTTGGTTTGGTTAGCTTGGTCAGGTCAGACACCTCCAGAGAATCTTCGCAACAAAATGGAAGTTGTTTATAAGCCTTTAACTCGACGTCGGTTAGTTGGTTTATGTCATGCCCAATTGGCTCAAACGAATACAAATCAGGCTCAAGCTAAACTTTCAGGTCGTTTACTCTTGGTTGATGATAATCCGACGAACCTGAAAGCAATGAATGACTTGCTAATCCATATTGGTTTAGATGTGGATCAGGCTACTGATGGCTTTGAGGCATTACATCTATGTAGTGAAAATAAGTATGATTTAGTCTTAATGGACGTACAAATGCCGGGTATGGATGGGCTGGAAGCAACGCGTCGAATCCGTAATAAATTAGGTGATCAGGCGCCGGTAATTATTGGGGTTTCAGCACATGTGATGGAAGAACATATTGTTAGTGCAATGGAAGCTGGGATGACTGACTATCTATGCAAACCTGTGAGCAAAACTAGCCTACAGTTGAAATTATCTGAATTCTTGTCGTGATAGCTTATCGATTTGGTGTGTACCTTCATGGTTAAGCTCTTAAATCCTACGTAGTTTTATCAACTTAATAACGTTTCAATTGTCTCTCTCACTAACTATTTAAATGTATCCATACTTTTAGTTATGACTTATTTGATAGAATCATGCAAAATTACGTGTCAGAAAACCTCACATATAAAATAATAAATAGGAGCTTACATGAAACGGCCTTTAACGATTGTGATCGCTTTAGTGCTTTCCGTAGTAGGAATACAAGGGTATCGCACAATTGAAAGTGCAGGGTTGTTGTATGCGATAGAGCCTCACTTTTCCGGCCAGTGTGAAGCAATATCAGGAGTGACTGGGGCTGAAGATATAACTATTGACCAAGGTAGGCAGTATGCTTACATTTCTGCCGATGACCGTCGTGCTACGTTGGCAAACCAACCGGTGAAAGGCGGGATCTATGGCTTAGATATTTCTGATCCAGATTCGACACCTGTATTACTCACTCATACTTTTTCTGACGACTTTCATCCACACGGTATTAGCTTGTTTCAAAGCAAGTCTGGCGAGAGAACATTATTTGTAATTAACCATCTAAATAATGGGGAAAATAAAGTCGAGGTTTTTGATATTAAAGTTGCTGGTGAATTACTTCATCGGACCTCAATTAGTTACCCTGAACTACTGACCCCAAATGATTTAGTTGCTGTTAGTGAGACACAGTTTTATGCCACTAATGACCATGGCAACCCTCATGGTAGTTTTATGGCATTAGCCGAAGATTATTTAGGGCTTGCTTTATCTACTATTTCTTACTTTGATGGTGTTGAAGGAAAGATTGTCGCGTCAGGGTTGAGGTATGGAAATGGCCTAGCTGTAACTCCAGATACCAAAACAATGTATGTCGCAGAAATAACGGGGCGAAAAATCAATATTTTTGATAGGGATTTGAATAACGGTGCGCTCAATAAACGTGGTGAAATTCCGGTCGATTCTGGCCCTGACAATCTTGAGTGGGATGAAAAAGGTAATTTATGGTTTGCCGGTCATCCGAGGTTGTTAAAATTTGCCGGACATGCCGAGAATTCTGAAAATATATCCCCTTCGCAAGTGATTAAAATAGATGTTAAGGCGAATCCTCCAGTCGTATCTGAAGTATATATGAACCTTGGTGAAGAAATATCAGCTTCCTCAGTTTCAGCAGTAAGTGAAGGGCTTATGCTTATTGGCTCCGTGTTTGAAGAGCATATTTTGAGGTGTCAATTATAGAAATGAAGCATGATTAATTCTAATCAAGCTTCGTATACCGGAAATATGCCTTTATTGAGAAAGTCCATATACACCTTAACGCCTTCTTCAACACTCAAAAATGGTGCTTGATAACCCATTTTTCTTAAAGCAGAAATATCTGCTTCGGTAAAACTTTGGTAAACGCCTTTGAGGTGATCAGGGAAAGGAATATATTCCAGTTTTCCTTTACCATGGTATTTTAGAACCGCATTGGCAACATCGTTAAAAGCTTGGCTTTTTCCTGTTCCTAAATTATAAATGCCAGACTTCTCAGGGTGGTCCATAAACCAAAGATTCACTTTTACAATGTCGATTATCGATACGAAATCTCGGCGTTGCCCACCATCCTCATAACCATCATTCCCGGCAAACAATTTACAAATACCGCTGCCTTTTAGCTGATTATTAAAGTGAAAGGCGACACTGGACATTGTGCCTTTATGTTGCTCGCAGGGGCCGTAGACATTGAAGTATCGAAAACCAACAACTTGAGTTTCTAATTGGTCAAATATTCGGCGAACGTAATTATCAAACTGAAGTTTGGAGTAGCCATACACATTTAATGGGCCTTCATGTGCCTTTTCTTCTTTAAAGATTTGGCCTGCGCCATAGGTTGCAGCGCTAGAGGCATACAGAAAAGCTATTTTGTGGTGGTTGCAATAATGAAGAAGTTTTTTGGAATATTCGTAATTATTATTCATCATCATTTTGCCATCCCACTCTGTCGTGGAAGAGCAAGCGCCTTCATGGAACAAGGCACGTACATCACCTAGAATTTCGTTATTTTTAATCCGTTCGAGGAAGTCACCTTTATCGAGATAATCTGCAATATCGCAATCAACCAGATTTTGAAATTTACGGCCATCACTCAAATCATCCACAACAAGAATGTTATTTTCGCCCCGTTGATTTAGTGCGCGAACAATATTGCTACCTATGAAGCCTGCACCGCCAGTGACAATAATCATGGCTTGTTTATTTTGCTTCGACATCTGGTTTCCTTAGAATTCAATTTAATTGATAGGGTAGAAATAAAAATAGTAAAAAACAAGAATGCCTTAAAGTCTATTTTTTGCTGTTCGTGCAATACACCAAACATCTACTCGTTTTACGCCTGAATCAATCAATAGTTTGGATAATAAGTCTATTGTTGCTCGGGTGGTCATTACATCATCAATTAATGCAATATGTAATCCTGAAACTGGCTTTATGATATTAAATGCTCCTTGCAGGTTTTTCATTCGCTGGCGTTTGTCGAGTCCCGCTTGTGCGTTTGTTTCTTTTATTTTTTGCAAAATCTGAGTGTTTGTTGGAATGGATAAAGACTTACTTAATTGCTGACTAATGAGTAAAGACTGGTTGAACCCACGTATTTTTTGTTTCTTTTGATGCATGGGTACGGGGATCAACAGATCTGGCAGAGGCTCACATAGGTATTTTTGCTGAATGTTTTTAACAAATAGCCTTGCGAAAAATGTCGCGAAGTAGCGTTTCTGATTATATTTGAGCATTCGGATCGCTCTGTTGATTGGTATTTCATAACGAAAACAAGTAACGGCGAGGGAAAATAAAGGAGGGCTAGAAATGCATTCTCCGCAAACTAATCCAGATGGAGCGCTGTTTGGGGTGTTTTGAAAGTTCATCGGAAGCGAGCATCGGTTGCAGCAAGTGTTATTCCATGGAAGGTCGGAATAACAAGGAGAGCAAACAGCTTCACTGTTATAGGTCGTTTCATCACAAAAATGACAACGCTTTTGATTGAAACCCTGAAGAATTGAATCAAGAATTAAACTTAACTTGTCAACCAAAAAGATATTTTTGGTTGACAAGTTTTTTATGAACCTTATCATTGCACACATCCTTATGCGATAAATTGGCTTAGTTGACATAAAGCAGTCTAGATTTTCGCTTGTTTTAACATAAAATTATCTTAGAGAAAACGATATGGTGGCTTCTGATTTAGGTGTAGTACGGAATAACTGGTCATCAGAAGAGGTTCAAACCTTGTTTGACTTGCCTTTTAATGACCTAATGTTTAAAGCTCAAACCGTTCACCGTATGTACTTTGATCCCAATGCTGTACAAGTCAGCACGCTGCTGTCGATCAAAACGGGCGCTTGCCCGGAAGACTGTAAATACTGCCCCCAGAGTGGTCACTACAATACAGGCCTTGAGAAAGAACGTTTACTTCAGGTAGGTAAAGTACTCGAAAAAGCCAAACAAGCAAAGGAAACAGGTAGCACCCGTTTTTGTATGGGAGCTGCATGGAAGCACCCAAGCGATAAAGATCTTCCGTATGTGCTAGACATGGTGAAAGGCGTGAAAGCCATGGGTTTAGAAACCTGTATGACTTTGGGTAAGCTGACGGATGATCAGGCTAATCAGTTAGGGGATGCGGGTTTAGACTACTATAACCATAACCTTGATACCTCACCTGAGTACTATGACAAAATTATCACCACGCGTAGCTATCAAGATCGTTTAGATACACTTGAACATGTGCGCGACGCTGGCATGAAAGTGTGTAGTGGGGGCATTGTAGGCATGGGTGAACAGGCAACTGATCGCGTAGGATTGTTAGTTCAATTAGCAAACTTACCCAGGCAGCCTGAAAGTGTACCTATTAATATGTTGGTTAAAGTAAAAGGCACGCCACTTGAAAATGCTGAAGAAATTGATAACTTTGATTTTATTCGATGTATAGCTGTGGCAAGAATTATTATGCCTAAAAGTCACGTGCGTTTGTCGGCTGGTCGTGAAAGCATGTCAGATGAAATGCAATCAATGACTTTCCTTGCTGGGGCGAACTCGATCTTTTACGGCGAGTGTTTATTAACCACGCCAAACCCTGAGACAAATAAAGATATGCAGCTTTTTAAACGTTTAGGCCTACGGCCAGAGCAGCGTATTGAAAAGTCTGATGCAGAGCAAGAAGCTGTTTTGAATAAAGCCTTAGAAGCAAAAGCCAATGATCATAAATTTTTTGATGCGGCTACACCTAACGCCGCTAATGCAACCATTCATACTCGAACAATAAACTAATTGTCTATTTTTCAACAACAATGGCTTGAAGGTTTGCAGGCGAAAAAAGAGGCAGGCCTTTGGCGTCAACATAGAGTTCTAAACTCACCACAAGGTGTGAATGTGAACGTTGATGGGCGTTTATTGCTGTCTTTTTGTAGTAATGACTATTTAGGTCTGGCAAATCATCATGAAATTAAGCATGCAGCAATAGATGCAATAGAAGCAACTGGTGTTGGAAGCGGTGCATCACATCTAGTGATTGGTCATCATCGTGAACATGAGTTATTAGAAAAGGAGCTGGCAGAATTCACTCAACGTGACCGAGCTTTAGTTTTCTCGAGTGGTTATATGGCAAATTTAGCGATTGTCTCAACTTTGGTTGGTAAGTCTGACGTCGTTTTAGAGGACAAGCTAAATCATGCTTCATTAATCGATGGTGGCTTATTAAGTGGGGCACGCTTTCAGCGTTATTTACATAATGATAACGAGAGCCTTGAGCGCTATCTGAATAATCTGTCAGATGACCAAAGAAAACAACTTGTTGTGACAGATGGTGTTTTTAGCATGGATGGTGATATTGCTAACTTACCTGAATTATCTGACTTATGTCGCGTTCATGATGCTTGTTTAATGGTTGATGATGCTCATGGATTAGGTGTCTTAGGACCCAATGGGCGAGGTAGTGTTGTCGAATCTGGGTTGAGTCAGGAAGATGTGCCTGTATTAGTTGGTACCTTTGGTAAGGCGTTCGGTACTTCGGGAGCTTTTGTCGCAGGCTCAGACGAGCTGATTGAATTCTTGGTTCAAATGGCGCGTCCTTATATATATACCACCGCAATGCCTCCTTCAATCGCCGCTGCAACCAGGGCGAGCCTGAAATTAATTCAGCAATCTGATGATAAACGGGTTTATTTACAACAGCTTATAAATTATTTCAGGGAAGGCGTGAGTCAGTTAGGTTATGATTTAATGCCATCAAGAACAACCATTCAGCCGGTGTTGATTGGTGATACACACAAAGCAGTGGCGCTATCTCAGTATCTGGAAAACCAAGGTTTGCTTGTTACAGCTATTCGTCCTCCAACTGTGCCAAATAATACAGCACGTTTGAGAGTGACATTAAGCGCTAATCATTGTTTTGATGATATTGATGAGCTAGTTGGTGCCTTGGCTAAAGCTAAAACGGATGGTTTCGCTTGATTCATTTGTTATTAATCAACGGCTGGTCTGCCAATGCAAATTTTTGGGGAGACTTTTCCAATGACCTGCCTGATCAATTCGAGTTACAGGTTATAGATCTTAACCAAGAAAAAACACTAGGTGAATGGCTTGAAGTTATAGATCAAAACGTCACAAATAATACCTTGTTGATGGGGTGGTCTCTTGGTGGGGCGTTTGCAATTCAGTATGCAGCAATATCAAAAAAGCCTTTTTTAGGTCTGATTACACTACAAACAAATCCCTGCTTTATTGCTAAAGATAGTTGGCCGCATGGCTTAGCAAAATCAGAATTCGAAATGCTTTATGATTTAGTTCTTCAATCTGTCGAGTCGGGTGAAATGGCGTCTGTTATTCGACGTTTTTCGCACCTGTTGGTCGATGGAAGCTTGAAGCATAAGGGTGATCGTCGAAATCTAAAAAAGTGTTATTCAGAAATTACTTTGGCTAATGCTCGGGCTTTATTGTCAGGTTTAGTATTTTTATGCGATTTTGATTTACGACAAGTGCTTCCAAAGGTATCGCTCCCTAGTTTACATCTATTTGGTGAGCAAGATGCGCTAGTAGCTGTTGATGTAAGTAATGATTTGAAAAGCTTGACCTTAAATAGTGATAATCACAAAGTGTTGGTGTTAGGTGAAATGGCTCACTTACCTTGCTTCTCTCATCGTGTTGAAGTTATTTCAACTCTTGAAGCATTTGTGGAAACACTGTGATAGCGAGAAGTGGATGAGTGTTGAAATAATCAACAAAAAAGAGATAGCCAAATCTTTTGGAAATGCTGCTGCCAACTATGACTCAGTTGCTCATTTTCAACGCTGGGTTGGGAATGAGTTGCTACAAAAAATACCCCTACTTAATGATGCCTCGACGATTGTTGATTTAGGCTGTGGGACTGGGTATTTCTTATCAGGTTTAAAGGCAAAATTTCCTAAAGCGGATTATTTAGGTTTTGATTTGTCGGAAGATATGATTCGCTTTGCTCGTGAATCAAGCGGGGAACAGGAATCATCAACATGCACGACATGGTTGGTTGGTGATGGGGAGTCTCTACCATTTAAAACGGGTTCTGTTGATTTGATCTTTTCAAGTTTGGCTATTCAGTGGTGTGGAAGTTTAAGTGCCTTATTTGTTGAAATACAACGAGTGTTAACGGATAAGGGGGTTTTTGTCTTTTCAAGTTTGGTTGATGGCTCATTATGTGAACTAAAGTCCTCTTGGTCGCAGGTTGATGGAGATCAGCATGTTAATGAATTCGCATATCTTGCCGACTATCAAGAAGCGGTCACTGCGACGCAATTAGAGACTAAAGTGTTAGAGGTGCAAGCAAAAGTACTTTACTACCAAAAAGTGAAAGACTTAACGCGCGAACTGAAAACACTTGGTGCGCATAATATGACTGCTCATCGTTCAACGCACCTAACAGGCAAACAAAGAATTAAACAATTTTTATCTGCCTATGAGGAGTTTCGTCTAGACAGTGGCGCTTTACCGGCAAGCTATCAAGTGCTTTTCGGGGTTTTAGCCAAAAC
>CAJWBJ010000110.1 GCA_913020495.1 uncultured Oleiphilus sp. | reverse complement strand
TATCCTTAGGGTCTAAACCTTTTTGCAGTCGTTTATTGTGAGTTGTGATACCCGTTGGGCAGCTATTTTTATTACATTGCAGTGCTTGAATGCAGCCTAATGCAAACATGAACCCTCGTGCCGAGACGATAAAGTCGGCACCTACACAAAGTGCCCAAGCCGCTTCGGCTGGTGTAATGAGTTTGCCGCTGGCAATAATTTTAATGCGATCTTTCAAACCATAACGATTAAGGATATTAACAACCAAAGGCAGGCTTTCTTTTATTGGCAGGCCCATATAATCAATGAGACTTTGTGGGGCGGCGCCAGTTCCTCCGTCGGCACTATCAATAGTGATAAAGTCAGGTGCACTATCAATGCCTCGTTTCTTGATTTCTTCACACAGCCTTTCAAGCCAGCCGTAAGCACCAATTACTGATTTAAATCCAACAGGTTTGTCGGTTGCATCACGTACTGTTTTGATCATATTTAACAGGTCGGCTTCGTTATCTATCTCAGGGTGCCGGTTGGGGCTAATTGAGTCTTCACCTACGTTGATAACACGAATTTTAGCAATCTCCGGTGTCACTTTAAGGCTCGGTAAAATACCCCCTTTGCCAGGCTTGGCACCTTGTGAAAGTTTAATCTCGAACATTTTTACTTGTTCATGGGCTGCTACTTCTTTTAGTTTTTCTGTTGATAATTGTCCGTTCTTATCTCGTACACCATATTTTGCAGTGCCGATTTGGAAAACGATATCAGCGCCGCCTTTAATATGATGAGGAGATAAGCCGCCTTCGCCGGTATTCATCCAGACACCTGCCATTCTTGCACCATTTGATAAGGCTAAAACTGCGGGCTTTGAAATAGCCCCGTAACTCATTCCTGAGATATTAAAAACGGAAGTGGTGGAGTAGGGGGACTTACAGTTTGGACCTACTACTAAAGGTGGAATTGATTTGGCATCTTCGGCCAAAGTCGGGTAGGGGCAATTAACGAACAGAACACTGCCTATAGGGCTTAAGTCGCGGGTTGACCCAAATGCGACAGTACTATCTACGCCTTTAGCCGCACGATAAACCCATGAGCGTTCAGCGCGATTGAATGGTCGTTCTTCTCTATCGCCAGCAAAGAAGTATTGGCGAAAAAACTCACCCATATGCTCAAACCAATATCTAAACCTGCCTATCACAGGGAAATTACGCCTAATGGCTTGTTTGGTTTGGCTAACATCTAAGATGTATATAACCAACATTGCAAGCAGGCCTATGCCGATGGCAAAAACAAAAAGAGATGACAAGACAGTAATAAATTTATTAACAAGTTCTAATTCCATGATAATACCTCTAAGTAGATTGCAGGGTAAAAGCAGAATTAGTGCCAATTTACTTTGTTCGTATTTTCAGTAACTTAGCGTTTTCTATAACCTGTTGTTTAACTATTTTCGTGTTTATGTACGAGATTTCGTGAGTCTTCACGAGTTGTCGTAATCGATTGCGTAAGTCTTCATTCGTGAACTTAGGGTAGAAGGTTTAAGGCCTAATAATTTTGCAGCACCATTTTCGCCAGAGATCTTACCGTTGCATAGGCCGATAGCGCGAATAATATTGTTTTTTTCCATCTCCTTAAGCTGGGTTTCATTTAATATGCCTGTATTTTCAGAAGGAATATTCTTAAAAGTAGCCGCTTTAGGTGTTAAAGGTTGCACAGCTACAGAAGATGTATTCGGCAACAATGAGCGGGCATTGATATCTTCATTTTTTTCAATGCTTGATGAGGGAAGAGCACGGGCTAAATTAAGGGTGCCATATTTTGACGTGATGACGGCTCGTTCAATCACATTTCGAAGCTCGCGTATGTTACCTGGCCAAGAATGATCTTTTAATTGTTGAATTTGTTGGATGCTAAAGTTATCAATAGAGCGTCCGATTTGTTGACAAAAATGATCTTTAAACGTTTGGGCGATAGCGGTAATGTCATCACCTCTTTCGCGTAAGGCCGGGACCATAATTGGAAAAACATTCAATCGATAATAGAGGTCTTCGCGGAACTCGCCATCCTGGACGGCTTGAAGTAGATCTTTATGTGTTGCCGCTATGATACGAACATTGACCTTTTGAGTGGTTGAACTACCGACAGATTCAAATTCACCCTCTTGTAGTACACGTAATAGTTTGACTTGTAAATCTGCTGGAATATCTCCTACTTCATCCAGAAAAATAGTACCGCCGTCCGCTAACTGAAAGCGCCCAATTCTTCTACCAACAGCACCTGAGAAAGCCCCTTTTTCGTGGCCAAAAAACTCACTCTCGATTAGGTTAGCCTGTAAAGCACCACAATTAACTTTTATGTAGGCTTTGTTTTTTCGTTTACTACTTTGGTGAAGCGCATTGGCGACGAGCTCTTTACCTGTGCCTGTTTCACCGCATATAAGCACAGAAGCATCGGTTTGGGCTACTTGTTCTATTTCTTCTAGTACCGTTAACATTGCTGGGCTAGAACCAATGATTTGATTGTTTTCGGATATTCTTTTTAATTCTGCTTTTAAGTATTGTCGTTCCTGATCAAGAGACTCGATACGTTTAAGCCCTTCAATACGGTCATTCACATTTCTAAAAGAAAGTACGATAACGGGGCCGCGTTCTTTTTCAATTAATGACACGGTGGCATCGGCAATGATGTGTTTGTCAGCCTGCTTAATAAGCTTAAGGCTATCTGGCAGCCAAATACGATGCTCATCATTTTTATTTGATAGCAATAGTTCTAAGGCATTGTTCAGTTGTTTTGTTGAGGCCTCATCCATAAAAGAGGCGAAATTCTGTTTCTCAATCGATGCTTGTGACTCCTCAAACTGGTTCAATACCGATTGATTGACGGTCAGTATGTTTAGCTCAGTATCCAGTGTAATAATACAGTCCATTGCGGTATCTAATATTGTTTGGGTTTCTTCCTGTTGTTCTTTTAGTTGCCGTTCTATGTAAATGCGTTCTAGTTCTGCGCCTGCACGGCTGGCAAACGTTTTAAGTACGGCAAGTCCGTTAGGTTCATTTGAAGAAGGTTTATTACCTAATAAAGCAAGGTGGCCCACAACATCGCCTTGGCTACCAATCATCGGTACGCCAAAGTAACTGCGTGCATTAAGTTTGGATAGTTGTTTATCGTGTGGGTAACAAACCTGCACATCATCGGCATGATGCTCAACGACCTTATCTACAATAACCGTTTCGCAAGGGGTGCCTCGCATATCATAAGTGACATTTTCTTGATGCATACCTTCAACAAAAAGCGCCAGAGTATGAAGCTTATGAGCGTCCACTATTTCAGTGATCCAGGTATGACTATATCCAAGCGCGGTCGACATCGTTTTGGCCAGTGCATCAAAGAATGCTTGCCCGGTATCACTAACAGTCCCTTGTAAAATTACTTTTATGGCTTCTTCTTCTGAAAGCATTCTTCGCCTCTGAGGTATGTGTACTCAGTTCAATCAATGAAATCGAATTTGTGATTGAAGTAAAAGAAACACGAACTTTGATTTTAGTCTTCAAATTCCAATAATTGAAATGATTACTTAAAAAGAAAGCAACTATCACATTATTGTAGCTTCAGGATATTTATTCTTTCACGAGATATCGAGAGTTAAGCGTGAAATTTCGTGATTTATTTAAGATAAATAATAATTTTATTTGTTCCATATGTGCGTATAAGTAATTGAATTAAAAGTAATAACTGTGTTTTTATTTGCCTTGGCATAGTAATTGACTAGTTCTCTGTTGAACTTCACTTTCTTTCGCTAATGGAGATGTATATGAATAGCCCCTTGATGCGTTCTGTTGTTGATCACAGCGCGACTAAAAATGAAAAAGTACCCCATTTAATAGAAGTACCCAGCCATATGCATAAAGACTTTGGAGAGAGCTCAACGGCTGAGTTACTAGTTGATCATGCCAAGCGAGGGAATCATAAGGCTTTTGATTTACTAGTGATCAAATATCAATCGAGTGTAGCAAAAGTGGTTTCATCTTATATTCGCGATAGAAGTACGATTTCAGATGTTGTGCAAGAAACCTTTATTAAAGCCTATCGGGGGCTAAGTAGTTTCAGAAATGAAAGTACCTTTTATTCATGGATTTATCGCATTGCGACCAATACCGCCTTAAATCAAATTAAAAAGGCGCAACACAAATTCAAACACCTTTCGATTAATGACATCGAACAGACTGATTTGTACGAAAGCAAAGTTTCAAATGACGACCCAGTTTCCACTGCAAATTCAAACAGCTTAAAGAAGCACTTAAATAAAATTCTGAGTGATTTACCTACCGACTTAAAAACGGCTTGGCTGTTGCGAGAAATGGATGGGTTAAAGTATGAGGAAATCGCCGTCATTGTAGGCAGTCCATCTGGTACAGTTAAATCACGTATTTCTCGTGCGCGTGAATATGTTGCAGAAGGCATGAATACGTTTGTTTAACAAAATTAATTCATTTACGTATTACAATTACGCGCCTCGTACTTTTTTATTTGTACCGATTCATTTTAAGCACAAATATGTAAATAGGGCGAAACGTTCACATTAGAATTGAACGTTTCGCCTAATTTAATTACTCCTTAGTCAACATTTAAAATATTTGCTTCAATGGTTTTAATCTTGGGCCAAACAGTTTGTGCGCTTGTAATAATAGACATATTTAGTCCTCCATTTTTAAATTCATACGTCAAGTGTGATAGATCAAAAAAGCAAGTTCTATACAGCTAAACCAACCGCAGTTTTTGGCATTCCCACAAAACCCTCTAAGGCTTCAATACGCGCAAGCCACGCATTTATATTTGGATAGTTTTCCAAAGACACATCACCTTCAGGGGCATGAGCGATGTAAGTGAATAAAGCAATATCGGCGACTGATACCCGGTCAATGGCAATCCATTCTCGACTACTTAAGTGCTGCTCGATAATGGTTAGCAATTCATGACTTTTTTCAATGGCAGCTTGGTGATCTAAGCCCGCACCAAAAACATTCACTAAGCGTGCAGCCCCTGGCCCTTCAGACACCTCTTTGGTTGAGACAGCCAGCCATTCTTGTATGCGGGCACTGGACTGGGCATCGTTTGGATACCACTCAGTACCATACTTTTTAGCCAAGTAAGTAATGATCGCATTTGAATCCCGAATCACTAAGCCATTGTCATCGAGGACAGGAACATGGTGAAAAGGATTAAGTGTTAAGAAGTGCTCACTTTGTTGTTCTCCTTTAGCGAGTGCAACCTCAATACGCTCGTATTCTATGTTTAATAAAGAAAGCATTAAACGTGCTTTGTGAGCATGACCTGAAAGAGGGAAATCATATAGTTTAATCATCGCGCTTAACTCCAAATGTGTGTTTTTTTAATAATCATCAATGACTGACAGAACGGTAGAGCGAAGTAACAAGTAAAAAGTTCAATGTTTCTCACTAAAAAAATTGGTTGACATGTACAGATCTGTTCATGTATTGTTTTTGTAGTGTACAGATCTGTACTTTTGAAATAATTAGATGAGATTAGAAATATGCTGAACATGAAAATAACCGAACCGATGTTATCGGGAGCAGGTGGGGCAGTGGGGATTTTTTTACTCTCAATTTTAACGCTTAGTAATGATGCTCCGTTGTTAATGGCGCCTTTTGGCGCTAGCTGTGTGCTGCTTTTCTCGGTGCCGGAAAGCCCCTTATCTCAGCCGAAAAATGTCATTGGTGGTCACTTGATATCGTCATTAGTCGGCGTTGTTTTTGTATACCTGTTACCTGTAAGCCCGCTTCTTTTAGCACTAGCCGTAGCGCTTGCAATTACGCTTATGTCATTAATGAAGGTAACGCATCCACCAGCAGGGGCTGACCCTATTGTTATTTTATTAGGAGCGAAAGGATTTTCGTTTCTCCTTTTTCCAGTGCTAAGTGGCAGTATCTTGCTGGTTGCGGTGGCTTTTATATTTCACCGCATGACAAACCTACATACGTATCCATCTAGTAAAACTGTTCAATCCAATAAACCGCTCCAAACGTCAAATAATACCTTGGCTTAAATTAATCTTGAGGAGAACGACTATGTTACAAGCAGCACAGATTGAAACATCACCCATCGCGGTCAAAAAATCGTTAGGACAGTTGATTATTGGAGACTTCGGGACAACGACTTCACGCACTCTAAAAAAGCATGTCCCAAAAGTAGATGCTGACTTGTCATTAATTAAAAGGTTTCAAAAAGGTGACTTAAAAACATTTGATCTCTTAGTCATCAAATATCAGCGCCAAGTAGCCCGGGTGATCTCAATGCATATATCTGATCAAGATGCGGTAAAAGATGTCTCTCAAGAGGCGTTTATTCGCGCCTATAAAGGCTTAAAGAACTTCAGACTAGATAGCCAGTTTTATACCTGGTTGTATCGCATAGCGGTGAATTCTGCATACAGTTTTTTAAAGTCGAACAAAAAATACCAACATCATTTAGATGTGGATGATCAGCAAAATAGTGTCGAAATAGCAGAGCGAATGGTCACTGTTGGCCCAGAGAAGACTATTCAAAATGAAGACCTGCGTGCAGCGATCAACCGAGCAGTTTCAAATTTGCCCATCGCGTTAAGAACAGCCTTATTACTCCGTGAGCAAGAAGGCCTAAGCTATGAGCAGATCGCCAGTATCGTAGTTTGTCAGGAAGGGACGGTGAAGTCGAGAATATCACGAGCAAGGGATCAGGTTATGCAAGCGACTGAGCGGGTGTACCGACAATGAGTCGAGAGCTAAATTTATCAACACGATACATTGTGTACAGGTCTGTACAAATATGTGATTATTACGCCATTATTTACCCTGATAGACATAAAGAGAGTTAAACCATGGTCGCACCCAGAAGGGAACATTTATTAAAAACGGCCTTGAGTCTGTTTAACCAATATGGTTTTCATGCCACCGGTATAGACAAAGTTCAGGCTGTTTCTGGCGTGTCTAAAACAACCATGTATAAATATTTCAAATCAAAAGATGAACTAATTCAAGCTGTATTAGAAATGAGGCACGATGATTTTGGACAATGGTTTGAAACGCGGGTGGGGGCGATAGCAAAAGAAAAGTATCCCGAGCATCAGCATGCCAAATTGCTCGCGGTGTTCGACTCACTCTCCGAATGGTTTCATTCAGATACTTTTTTTGGTTGTAACTTCATTAATGCCAGTAGTGAGTATTCCGATATCAATCACCCGATTCATCGTTATTCGAGTGAGCATAAAATACAGTTGTCTCAATTTATTAAAAAATTACTGATTGAAATCCCTGAAGCTGACAAACAAGAACTTTCGTTAGAAATTTTGGTGCTAATAGAGGGCGCAATCGTTTGTGCACATACCACAGGGTTAAAAGATTCTGCTGAGCGAGCGAAAGGCATGATGGTTCGCTTGCTTAATAGTTACCTACAAAGTGTTTAGACCTCACCAATTCAAAATCATAACAATTTTGCTGGACCTAGCCTTTAAATAGTAAAACCTGCCCCACTTGCTAAATTGCCTAGGTTAACTAACCTGAACTTGACGAATACCTTATTCATAGTAACAAGAGTCTTTTGTTTCAAAAGAGTGATATTTTTATGTTTAAGATCGCTATTTCAATACTTCTCTCAATAAACTTTATCTTTACGTCAAATGTCTTCGCAGAAAAAATTGTTTTAACGACGGTTAACTGGGAACCGATTTATGGCGAAAATCTACCTGAAAATGGTTTTTTTACGGCGCTATGCAAAGAAGCGTTTAAACTTGCAGGCTACGAAATGGAGGTTGAGTTTCTGCCATGGAAAAGAGCCTTGGAAAGTGCAAGGAAAGGCAAATATGATGGACTGCTCGGCGCTTATATAAGCGAAGATCGACTCAATACTTTTTACTATACTGACCCCATCTACTCTAACGACGAAGTCTTTGTGCAAAATGAAGATAGGGGTATCACTTACACAAAAGTTGAAGAGTTAAGGCGGTATATTGTTGGCGGTAGACGGGGTGCGGCTCAAATGGACGAATTGCGAGCAATGGGGTTTTCGCTTCAAGAAACAACTGACTACCCGCAAAGTTTGATAAAGCTCAACCTAGACAGGATAGACTTGGTATTGATGGGGCGCTCTCAACTCCTTTACATATTAGAACATGAACAAAAAATAAAAAGGCTTCAAGGCAAGTTTGAAATTATTGAACCACCTTATAAATCATTTAATCTTTACAGCGCGATCAACAAAAAGCGACCCGACGGCCAACAGATTGTTCAACGTTTCAATCAAGCACTTAAGGATATGAAGGTTAACGGCTCCTATACTGACATTTTGAAACGATTTGGACAGGACTAATAAGACTTCAGGTTTACCTAGAAGTGCTCACTAGCGTTGAGTTAGTAGTAAACCTGAGTAAATAAAGTTCAGCTATACTGTTGAAGGTTGGGGAAATAGTGTTCTTTAGAATGTTCCTATCGGAAGTGTCTTATGAGAAAGCTAAGGGTTTTGTTTAAACTAATCATTACACTCATCTCTTTGAATGCAGTGAGTGCTGAACCCAATAATCAAGAATTACTCATCGGTATTAGTTTTTCTATCCCGCCTTATGTCATCAAAGAAAGAAATGATGGTTTGGAACTTGCCATATTGAAGAGATGTCTGGAAGCCAATGGTTACAAAGTTCTGACCTCCTATTTGCCTTTGGCCCGAACCTTATTGAGTTTTCACGATGGTAGTATTGATGGGGTTATTAATGTCAGAAAAGGGACCGTAGAAGGTTTCTATACTGATGCCGTGATTACATTTAGAAATTATGCGATGAGTTTAGAAAAGAATAAGTTTCAAATTAAGTCTATAAAGGACTTAAACAGAAGAAGTATCGTTGCATTTCAGAAAGCCTCCAGTTTTCTGGAGCCAGTCTTTGGTGATGTCGTTCGATACAACAGCGAATATAGAGAAGTAGCGGACCAGTCATTACAAGTTAAACAGTTGTTTAAACACCGGGTCGAGGTCATTGTGATGGAACAAAAGATATTCAAATATTTTAGAAAACAGCTCTTTGATCGAAGTGTTAAATTAGGCAAGAGATCCATTCTTAGTCCAAATGAGATTCGCCAACCTATTGTTTATCATGATATTTTCAAACCTTCACATTACAGGTTTGCTTTTCTGTCAGAGCGTGTTCGTGACGACTTTAACGCTAGCCTGCGTGAAATTAAAAGAAATGGTGAATACGAAAAAATAATGAAGCGTTATGATACAAACTTGGAGTTACTCACAAAATAGCTCTAATACATCTTAAATTAGTTAGTTCATGGCGCGTGCGTATCAAATAGTTTGTAGTGAACTTTTGTTTTGATGAAGCCTAACGGGAATAAGCAAAAGCGGTTATTTATCAACAATAATTTATTCTAGTAGAACTAGTTATAAATGTTGATTACTGCAAACGCTCCCACCTATTTTGTTAAAGTGTTGGTAGTTAATACAGCAAGAGTGGTGAGTTAGACAGCTCTTCTCATGTGGATAAGCCCCCGAAGAGTCTTTAAATCACTGCTTCGGGGAGCGAAAACGGATTGTTATTTGGTGGTGATACTCTCTAGAAGCGTCTCTTTGATATCATCACTTGTGTCGTCAATTAGTTCCTTATACCCGGATAGGGTATCTCCTTTGGGATCATTGAGGTTAAGGCTGTGTTTTTGATTTGATTTATCATTAACATAGATTGGGACTGCAAACTTCATTGGTGCCAAATCATCAAGGTTGCTTGACCCAGCAGAATACGCAAGCTCGCTATTGGATGAGAGAATTGTAATACTTGGGTTAAGTTTGAGACTAGATAGGATTCTATTGCCTTGGACAATGACGCGCATATCACCAGGGCTACCAACGGCAGAAACCTGATGTATTAAGACTATCCCATCTAAATTATTTTCAACTCGGTAAGCCTCGAGAATCCTATCACGTATTATAGAATAAGTATGGCGCATTTTTTCATCACGATTTGCTGAATACGAGGGGATCCCAATAGTATCTTTTGACCAAGCGATTTTCTTACGCCCTTGATCAATGTCGAATTGAAGCTGATTCACCGCGCCACTAATCGCTTTCTTTTTAAGAGATTCCAGATCATCGGCATTACCACGTAATGCTGCCATAGTGAGTTGAGCCATCAGCATTCCATTGACTTTTCCGGGTAACTGGTCTTGTTCCGCTAATGCGACCAAGACATCAGTCGCAACTTTAGATGATGCCAAGTCAGTAAAATTTTCAGCTAAGGCTGTTTGATTCGGTAGCTTAACAATATTCCAACCCGGAATTGCGGATAGCTTCTCTCGGTAGGCTTTAGCTGCGTACTCTGCCGCTTGTGATTGTATCAAATCATTATTTTCACCCTGACCAACTTTTTCTAAGGTAGCGGTTACGATCGCAACTCGACTCATTGTTGTCAACAGCTCAGGTTTGACGTTTGATGGGCCTCCACAGCCTAACAAGAGGAATGAAAAAAGTGAGATTAGTAATAACTTTTTGTTCATGGCGATTCCTGTTAAAAGGTTTCTACGGAGTGAGTGTGTACTTAATATAGTTGAGCTAGATAGATTGTCCACTGCTTGATGTTATCTTGATTTTTATCGGGCAGACCTTTTTATTGTTGCTCTCCTGCGTGTGCCGTTTGAGTAAAAAGTAAACTCTTTTTCTTGGCATATTGGTGCCACTGCTAGACGTTCAAGACTATTTCCTTCAGCTGCTTTGATAGGTCACTCAAGAGCTTAACTAAGTCACTTGTTACATAATTCGAAGTCTCAGGTTTTGTGACTATAATGAAGATGGCATTGGACGCATGATATAAAACTACAACGTTCCTAAGTAAATAGAGAAATTTTTCGGTAAAGGAGCTCGTATGAAGTTTACTTTTACTTTGCTTATTTGCCTGCTTCCGTTTCAGGCCTTTAGTGATCCACTGGTATTATTGGCAGGTCTTACAGTTGAACCATATATCATCGAAACCGGAGATTCCGGATTTGAGGTGGATATTGTCAAAGAGGCTTTTGCATTGGAAGGCTATGATGTTGAATTTGGCTATCAACCATTATTGAGATCGAAGTACTCCTTCAAGGAAGACCATGTTGACGGAGTTATGACGATAAAAAAAAATTACCCTGAAGTACAAGGCTCCTTCTTTTCAGATCAATACATAACCTATCATAATTTTGCGATTACCCTTCGATCTAACAATCTAAAAATCAATATAATTGCTGATCTTGCTAATACAAGAGTATCTGGATTTCAGCAAGCGAGTCTGGCCTTAGGCAAAGAATTTGAATTAATGGCAAAAGAAAATTCTGACTATCATGAGCTATCAAACCAGGGCAAACAGGTTACCATGCTTTTTTTGATGCACACTGACGTAATTGTATTAGATTTCCGTATTTTCAAATATTACCGAAACCGGTTGACCAGACTTCCAAGCGAACCACTGGTTACTTTCCATAATTTGTTTGAGCCTAGTGCTTATCGCATGGCATTTAAAGAAGATAAGATACGAGATGCGTTTAATCATGGGCTTAAGGTTCTTAAAGAATCAGGCCGTTACAAGCAAATCATTGATTCGTATGTAGAGAGTAAATGATGCTTTTAATTATTTTCGTGAATTGCAAAAAGGCTGCATTAACTTCGTTGCATGCGCTTTTAGGGTTTTGCCAAGTTGTCCCCAAACTGAAAATAATTAACCAAGTCTCGGTGCAAAAGTGATTTTTGAATCGGAGATTTCCCCAAGCTATTTATTCAAGACCAAAATTAGGGTATTTGGGAACTAAATACTTAGAACGTAGTCTGAACGCCTGAATGAGAATTATACCTCGTTGACCAATTACAAAATTCAGATAGCACTTACAATAATCAAGAAAGGACACAACAATGCAAAACAATCCTCAGCACCCATTTAAAAAAACGTTGTTAGCCGTTTCTATTACCTTACTCGTTGCTGGCTGTGCTAGCAAAAACCCAAAGCCTAATGAACTTGCTTGTGAGGGGCACGCTAACTACGAGGTTGTCTTCAATAGTACTTGGAGTGATGAATCGCACCCAGAGGATTTTCCAGATAAGCCTCACTTGTCTCATTTGTTTGGCGTCTCACACAATAATCAAGTTTCATTTTGGGAGCCAGGGTCCTCTGTTTCGGAAGGCGTCAAGAATATCGCTGAACGTGGGTCAGGATATAAACTGATAAAGGAAGCTGAATGGGCCATTAAAATCAATCGCGCTTTAGACATCTTTGATGGACAAGACATTAAGCATTC
>CAJWBJ010000109.1 GCA_913020495.1 uncultured Oleiphilus sp. | reverse complement strand
TTTTAAGATTTTCGAAATTCTCTTCCATTATCTAGCAGCCTGGGGCACTTGAAGATTTACATTTACTCGCGTTTTCACTCAAAACTACTAACAAAAATAGTCTTTATTAATGAAAAGCAGCCATTATTATTTAATTTAGTACATAAAAAATGAATAATACCGACTAACGCGTTACATCACAGCCAGTTTTTTTACTTGCCATTAAATTACTATAGACCAATATTAAAAATATGTTTCCGTAACTTTTAAGCTATTTGTAACGAGATGTTAGATACACCGGTTTTTTAACATAGATTCACGATATATTTCATAAGCATATATTATATATAGTTTAATTAGATATTCTAAGAAAGAAATTCTTTTATATAAAATGTAATGAAGACGAATATCGTCTAGAATTTAGACTCTAAATATACAATATGGCTATTTGCCCAGTAGTTAGAGTGAATTATGCCAATTTGCCTACCTAAATTAGTCTTAGTATTTCTAAGACTAGTACATTTTTTTTGTTTCGCAGGATTTAAATGACGATTAAGCTTGGAATTATAATGGACCCTATTGGGGACATAAATATTAAAAAAGACAGTTCTTTTGCCATGATGCTTGCTGCACAAGAAAAAGGTTGGGAGCTTTATTACATGGAACTCCCTGATTTGTATCTGGATCAAGGCGAAGCTAAAGCGAGTATGCGAATTGTTAAAGTTGAAAGAAATCCTGAGCAGTGGTTTGAATTTTCCTCTCAGCAAGATAAGCCTCTTTCAGAGCTCAATGCCATTATTATGCGTAAAGATCCTCCCGTAGATGCTGAGTTTATTTATGCCACGCATATTCTTGAACGCGCTGAGAAACAGGGCACGCTAATTGTTAACAAGGCGCAAAGCTTAAGAGATTGTAATGAAAAACTTTACGCTACCGAGTTTCCACAATGCTGCCCTCCCGTACTAGTTTCACGCGATCAGTCCCGCTTGAAGCGGTTTCTTGCTGAGCACGAAGATGTGATCTACAAACCCTTAGATGGAATGGGAGGCGCTTCAATTTTCAGGGTAAAACAAGGCGATGATAACTTAGGAGTCATTCTGGAAACCTTAACATGCCATGGTCAAAATCAAATTATGGCGCAACGCTATTTGCCTGAAATTAAAAAAGGAGACAAGCGCATACTTATTATTGATGGCGAGCCTATTCCATACGCTTTAGCAAGAATCCCAACAAAAGGTGAACATCGTGGTAATCTAGCCGCTGGTGGCAGAGGTGAGGCACAAACATTAAGTGAGCGTGACCACTGGATTGTAAACCAGATAAAAAAAGACATTAAAAAAAGAGGGTTATTGTTCGTTGGCATTGATGTAATTGGCGATTATTTAACTGAAATCAATGTCACTAGCCCAACCTGTATTCAAGAACTGAATAACGCTTATGATTTAGATATTGCCGGGCAACTTATGGATACAATCGAAGAAAAAATCATCAACTCCAACAAAAAACAGAAGCTCTAGGGGAATAGTTTGGCATCGTTAATTGCAGAATCGGGAGTAAGTGCAGCTGACCGCTTAAGCTTTACAGTATTTGTTGCTTTAGCACTTCATGCCCTGATTGTGCTAACTGACTTTATTCAAGAAGACCCCACTCCCGCATCACTCACAATGGAAATTACTTTATCGCGTTTTGATGATGAAAAGAAACCTGAGAAAGCCGATTACGTAGCTGAAACCAATCAGTCTGGTAGCGGCACGCTTGAGAAAAAAGCCATGATGACATCACCCTCACAGGCAATTCAACAGAATGCAGCACCACAAAAAGCCTCTTCTCCGGCAAAACAAAGACAACAACAGCTTGCTAAAAAGAAACCAGTCATTATCACTAAAAGTTCCGATCATAGTCGACCATCACTATTTGATCGCGCCGTTAAATCAACAAAACCAGTAAAAGTTCAACCAAGACGCTCTATATTAGAACAAAGCCTAGAAATAGCCGAGCTAGAAGCGAATTTGGATCGCCAACAACAAAGTTATGCAAGGCGCCCTCGCGTAACTCGATTTTATGCAGCCTCGACCATGAGAGCAGTCGATGCTGAATATATTCAACATGTCGTTAAAAAGATTGAAAACATAGGCAGTTTAAATTTTCCAACTGAAGCAGGAAAAAAATTATATGGCACTCCTAGAATGTCAATCTCCATATATGCTGACGGGTCCATCCAGGATGTTATCGTTCTGCAAAGCTCTGGAAATCTTGTATTGGATGCTAGAACGAAAGAAATAATTCATCGCGCGGCTCCATTTGCTCCTTTCCCTAAAAAAGTCAGAAAAGAACGGGACATCATTGAGCTCATCCGCACATTCTCGTATAGCAAAAAAGGAGTATCCACATCACAATGATAACCAATCAGCCTAAGTCCGGCTTGGATGCCTCTAAAAAAAATACCAGTTTACAAAGCCAGTTTTTACTTTCGATGCCTCAATTACTTGATCCTAACTTTAGCAGTACACTAAGTTATATTTGTGAGCATGATGAATATGGCGCTATGGGGGTCACCATTAATCGCCCAAGCAAATTTACTCTTCGTAAGCTATTGGAGCAACTCAACATTCCTTTCAACGGCGAAGATCAATTGATTTATATTGGCGGACCAGTCCAGCAAGATAGAGGGTTTATTCTTCATACAGACAATAGACTCTGGCAATCAACACTTGAAATAAATGACCATATGAGACTCACTACCTCAAAAGATATTTTAGAAGCGATTGCTTGCGGTAAAGGCCCTGAAAATTATTTAATTACCCTTGGTTATGCAGGTTGGGGAGAAGGCCAACTTGAAGAAGAACTACTAGCAAATGCATGGCTCAACTGCCCTGCTGATGATGATATTTTATTTCACACCAAGCACAACGATAAATTTAATAAAGCGATGAAGAAGCTAGGTATTGATTCAAGCCAGCTAAACGGTCAGATTGGACACGCCTAATGATGGCGATACAAGAAGCAATGGTTAAGCAAAATGAGTGATAAATATCAAACATACTTATGTTTCGACTTTGGTTTAAAACGTTTTGGTGTAGCCAGTGGTAATGAACTGCTCAAGAAAGGTAGTGAACTCCCACCTATTCAAGCAAAAGACGGTATTCCAGATTGGTCGATTATTGAGAAGTTGGTTGCCGAGTGGAAGCCTAACAAATTTATTGTTGGCCTACCCTTGAATATGGACGGTAGCCAAAGTGATATGTCTTTACGTGCCACAAAATTTGGTAAGCGCTTAAAAGGGCGATTCAACAAAGAAGTTGAAATGATGGATGAACGACTTTCGAGCTATGAAGCAAAGAATCAAATCAAAATACAAAAAGGCAAGCATATCAATTTCGGAGATCATTCCGTTGATGGCGCTGCAGCCTGCCTAATTCTAGAATCATGGTTTTCAATGAATGAAGGACCCCTTTAATGCATGACAATCAAGCAGTAAATGCCCTGCTCAGCTCAATGGCACAAAAACTAAACCATTACCTCAAAGACAAAAACATTAATGAATATGAGCTAATTGGAATTCGATCCGGCGGTGTTTGGGTTGCAAAGGCGATACAAGAGCAACTCGATAACACCCAGGAAATTGGTGAGTTAGATATCTCATTTTATCGGGATGATTTTACCAAGATTGGTTTGAACCCCACTGTCACACCATCAAACTTACCTTTTGAAACCAATGACAAGCACCTTATATTATTTGATGATGTATTGATGTCCGGCCGAACGATACGCGCAGCTATGAATGAGCTATTCGATTACGGTCGACCTGCAAGCATTACTTTGGCGGTACTGGTTGATATTGGCCGCCCAGAATTACCTATATCGCCTAATATCGTGGGTGCAAACTTATCACTCAAAAAGAATGAGCGTATAAAACTAATTGGCCCAGACAACCTTAATTTAGAAATACAAAACGCCCCTTAAGTTGACACATACTAGGTAGGACAAATTGTCATGCAATCATCGTTACAGCTGACTGAATCAGGACGACTCAAGCACTTTTTAACTATTTCAGGACTGAGTAAAGCGTTATTAACCGAGATTCTGGACACTGCAGACTCGCTTATTGAGGTTGGAGAGAGGCAAATTAAAAAAGTGCCACTATTAAGGGGAAAAACCGTCGTTAACTTGTTTTTTGAAGCAAGCACACGGACTCGAAGTACTTTTGAATTAGCTGCAAAGCGCTTATCTGCCGACGTATTAAATATCAACATTAACACCTCTGCCACATCAAAGGGTGAATCCTTATCTGACATGCTGAGAAATCTGGAAGCCATGGCAAGCGACATGTTTGTTGTTAGGCATGCACAAAGCGGTGCCGCGCACTTTATAGCTGAATCTGTAACACCAGGGGTTGCGATTGTAAATGCCGGTGACGGCTGGCACGCGCACCCCACTCAAGCCATGCTAGACATGCTCACAATCCGCCAGAACAAAGGTCAGTTTGAGGGATTAAAAGTGGCGATCATCGGCGACATTCTTCACTCCAGAGTTGCTCGATCCCAAATCCGCGCGTTAAATACCCTTGAAGTTGATGAGGTTCGTGTGATTGCACCAAATACACTTCTACCCACACAAGTAGAGTCTCTTGGTGTCACCGTATTCAATGATTTAGAACAAGGCTTAAATGATATTGACGTTATCATTATGCTCCGACTACAGAAAGAGCGCATGCATGGCGCACTCCTACCAAGCGAGCAAGAGTATTTCCAGTTGTATGGACTCACACAGGAAAAACTCAAATGCGCCAAACCAGACGCTATCGTCATGCACCCAGGCCCAATCAATCGAGGCGTGGAAATTGAATCTGAAGTCGCAGACGGACCTCAATCTGTTATTTTGGATCAGGTTACTAATGGTATTGCTATTCGTATGGCGGTGATGTCAATGGCTATGAGTGGCCAAACTGAAACTAAAAACTTGTTAGCTGAGAGCGCATCATGAAAATTGAAATCACCAATGGAAGCTTATTAAATAACCAGGGTGAGTGGCAAGCATTCAATAGCATTCAAATTACAAATGGTTCTATTAGTAGCATTTATCTAAATGATTCAACACCCGACGCAAGCTTTATTTCAGATCATCATATCGACGCAAAAGACTGTTATGTTTTTCCAGGCCTGATAGATTTAAACGTATCACTTCGAGACCCGGGCTACTCTGTCAAAGGCTCAGTTGCCAGCGAAACATCTGCTGCAGCTGCAGGCGGTGTCACAACACTCTGCTGCACACCTGAAACAGACCCAATCAATGATTCCGAGGCAGTAACCAAACTGATTAGCAAATTAGCTCAAACAAGTAATAAGTGTCAGGTTCTTCCTTTAGGTGCATTTACTCAAGGTTTGAAAGGAGAACAACTCTCTGAATATGCATCCCTTAAACAAGCAGGCTGCATTGCATTAAGTAATGCCTATCACCCAATCAAAAACTCGGCCATTACAAAACGCTGCTTTGAATACGCTAAAACACATAATTTAAGTGTATTCATCAACCCAATTGAAGCGTCTCTACATGAAGGCGTTATGCATGAAAACCATGTAAGCACGACTATTGGTTTACAAGGCATTCCTAGCTTGGCAGAAACCATTGCTGTTGCTCAGTTAATTAAACTGGCCGAGGTTAGTGACGTTCATCTGCATTTGTCACAATTATCCGCTTCCGACTCAGTATCACAAGTTGAAGCAGCGAAAGCGAAAGGCATAAACGTCACCGCAGACGTCGCAGTTCATCACCTTATTTACACTGATGAGCAGGTAGAAAATTTTAATAGCATTTTTCACTGTTTACCTCCTATTCGCTCCGAGTCCGACCGACTAGCATTATTAAAAGGTCTTAAATCAGGCGCTATAGATGCAATTACCAGCGCCCATCAACCCCATGAAGCGGCAGCAAAACAAATGCCTTTTGGTGAGTCCGAACCCGGTATTAGCGGCATTGAGTTATTACTTCCTATGGCAACAATACTGAACGCGAATGATGAACTACCTTTAACAGAATTCATTTTAGCTATGACAACACGAAGCGCGAATATTTTGTCTTTGGATAAGCCCGAAATTGTTGAAGGAAAAACCGCAAACCTCTGCATCTTTGATCCAGTCACAATTTGGACACTCAAAGCAGAAGATTTATTGTCAAAAGGCAAAAACTCACCTTTAATAGAACAACAGTTAAAAGGAAAAGTTAAAGCAACAATATATGAAGGTAATATTTCATTTATCGCAAATTAATTTCGAATGAGAGGGTACAGTATATGTGGTTTTTCACACTATTAGTGGCTGCGAGTGTTCTTTGGTTACTCTGGACAATTAACCAAAATTCTGGTGATTCACTTGATAAACAAACAGCGATTCTCGCTGAGCTAATGAAGTTAAATAAGAATATAGAAGAACTTAATAAGCCGCCTATAACAATTCAACCCTCACAAACTGAAATAATTAAAAGCACAGAAAGTCTGATTAACATCAACAAAGCAGACATTAACCAACTCACAGCGCTACAGGGTATTGGTAAAAGTACAGCTCAAAAAATTATTGAGTCAAGGCCTTACAGCAATATAACAGCACTGGCCGAAGTTCCTGGAATTAGCCAAGAGTTATTAGATAAAATCAGTTCGATGATAGAATGTTAAATGATTTAGTCACCCTATCAGCTTGAACAAGCAGCATAAGTCGATATAACTCATTTTTGGTTTTTTTGAAAAAAATCAGATAGAGGGGGGAGGGAGATAGCTTTATCTGTTAATAAATTAACACTCCTAATGAAAACGTTATTTTGCAGGTTGCAATTAAATTTATCTAATCGCAACCTGCACTCAAATATCCAAAGTTAGATATTCACGGCATCTTTAAGTGATTTACCTGCCTTAAACCCAACGCTTTTACTTGCTTTAATTTGTATTGCTGCGCCCGTTTGCGGATTTTTTCCCGTTCGAGCACTTCGCTCTCTTCTTGAAAAAGTTCCAAAACCAATCAAGGTAACTGCATCCCCTTTACTCATCGCATTAGTAATTTCATCAGTCATCGCGTTAATGATCTCACCTGCTTTTTCTTTTGTTACATCAGCTTTTGCTGCAATGGCTGCGGCTAGTTCTGGTTTTTTCATTATTCACCTCTATTTTTTGTTTTCATGAAGATTCCTTCCTAGCAAAGATAGTCCAGTTCTCGGTGCTTTCAATCTAATAAGTATAAAAAAGACCAAATATTTACAAAGACACTAGATCAACATCCAATTTTTTAATATTTTCCTCAGCTGTTTTCTATCTTTGTGTCATTGATCTCACAAAATAACGTGCAAGTCATGGATAATCCAGCGGTTCTCAATTTTATTATGACGCTATATAGCTATAATTTCTGTTATAACCAGAAATAAACTTTATTTTGCACCAAAGCTTTTTTAGGAGCCTACAGTGAATTTCAATCACTTCCGTACCAGTTTTAAATGGATTTTATTGTCCCTAGTACTATCAACATTTCTAGGGGGCTGTAAAGCGATCAACCAATTTCTTGTAAAACCGATGCTTAAGCCAACCGGTGACAGTATTACCTTATTAGGCGAAGCTCACGTTGTACCATGGCAGCTGGCATCCGACGACCTTCAAGCTGGGTGTGCTGGTGCCGAAGCGACAGGCGCTTTGGTTATGTCCTTGGGTAGAATTACAGAAGAACCGCACGAGCTTGGCGTCTTACTTTATTTAGGCTCTGGTGGCTGTGAAGAGGAGCGAGCATTCGAACAAGAGCTTGCTTACTTGCGTTATATTCGAGCTCAAGAACCAGATATGGCTCAAGACGCCTTAATTGCTCAAAAAACTCATCACATGCTTGCAGCCAAGCGTTACTACAAAGCATGGTTACACTTGATAGAATACAACATCGGGAATGAAATCGGTTCCAGCTGTCCAGATCTTGAACAAGAGTTTGACCAAGTTGTTTGGCTAGCAGGCCTCATCTCTGGCCTACAAGCACTTAACCATGACATTCTATCTGGCGTTGGTACAGGCGTTCCTAAAAACATCGCCGCTCAAGCCGAGCGTGGCGCAGGTTGCCTAGACAATCGTACTTGGTTTGGTGTTCCTTTAGCACTTAAAGCGGCCATTTGGTCATTGCTTCCAGGCGCACTCCCTGAAGGCGAGAATGCCTGGGAGCGACTTGAGCAAGCAGATATTATTGGCGAAAAAGCACACGTTAGACTTTCTCATGTTTTCCACATTGTCGCGGCATACTCAAAGGGCGATATGGAGCGGGTCAGAACAGTCATCAAACGTCACGCTGAAGAAATCGAAAACCATAAACCAAATGCTAAATTTAAACTATTTGATGCAGCAGCCACTGAAGCGATTAAACGAATTTCTGACAAGATGTGGACGGAAGCTGTTGGACACCGAACCCCTCTTGGCCAACTTGGCACCTTCTGGGACGAAAACGCAGCAGATGACATTGAAACAGTCGATCTCGATGATCTATTTTAAAATAATGTGACACAGTTCACTCAAAGAGACTTGATAGAAATAGATCTCGCGCTTTTTGCCAAAATTTAATTAATGCCAAGCTAGTCTGCTTGTAAAAAATGCCGGTATAATCTACCGGCATTTTTGTTTGTACGAAATTAAACCAATTCACTTTTTTGGGGGGAAGGAAATCCGTGGCTTCCGATACGCAGAATAAACGCTCATCTACCGAGTGGTTTTCATCATTACCAGCTTGTATCTTACTATTACTTGTCGTTATTTTTAGTACCAGTAGTGACATCCACAATCAAATCCTACAAGTCGGCGAGAGTTTCTGGCCTGGCTACTATAAATTGCGCGTTGATCCCGTACCACCCAACTGCGAGCCAAATATTAATGTAGAGGAACAGCTACAAAAACGCTTAGCCCAAAGTCAGGAAGATGACGACCTAGGCCTGGACTTATTTGATGCAGCACCGGTTGATCCCAACCTGATCCGCACCTCCATTGAGAATGCTCGCAAGGAATGTGTTCAGAAATTTGACTCATTTAATGAAATAAAGGTCCGAATCACCCCTTCAGTAGAAGCTTTTCGCTCTGTAGAACTCTTCGTTTCACAAGCTATCGGTGTTGGCCTTGTTTCCCAGAAGTTTATTTTGGTCATGCTTATTTTGCTCTGCGCTATGACTGCAACAATAAAGCGCCACCACATTGCAATGCGACCTGTTGTTTCACGCCTTGATCATTACGTTGCATCAATCAGCCAAGTCATTGCTAATGCCATCTTACTTGCTTCATCACTATCCTTCCAAACACTCGTTCATTCTGACGGCACAAGACTTGATCCAGCCGCTTCCATGCTACACAATGTTTGGGTCTTTGGTTTTGGCCTCTTACTCGCAATCAGCATCTACACCCTATTCAAACCTTCAAAAGACTTAGAACCTAGAGGCAATATCGGACGAGCAGGCCTAGCAATTCCTTTATATTGCACAATGACCGTAATTACCGGAATCTTCTTTTTCTCTGCAGGGCACAATGCAGGTATCGGAATTTATCTAGATAAGCTAATGGATTTAGCAGACATGTTTTTGAATGTTGGTTTATTTGTCTGGATCGGAATGATGCTAAAGCAAACACGCTTCGCACCACTTGTACTTGGGCTATTTAAACCGTGGAAAATGCCCCCTGAAATGCTTGCTTTCTTCGTCGTTGTTTTAGCTGCTATTCCAACAGCTTACACAGGCGGATCAGGCATCTTCGTTATTGCAGCGGGTGCAGTTATTTATCATGAGCTACGATCTGCAGGCGCACGACGAAACTTGGCTTTAGCCGCAACAGCTATGTCAGGCAGTATGGGTGTAGTTCTTCGCCCATGTTTACTCGTTGTTGTTATTGCTTTTATGAACAGAGAAGTGACCACTGACCAATTATTTGGCTGGGGCGTCTGGGTATTTGCACTAAGCGGCCTACTATTCTTTACGGTTCTAATGACTGTCAATCGTCAAAGCAAGCTTCAGCTAGCACCGATCTCTGTCGCATTTCCTGAAATGGTCCGCCAAATCAGACCTTTGGTTCCCTACATCCTTTGCATGGCAGCAGTCGTTCTATTCTATCGCTTTGCAATCAACGTTAAATTAGATGAGTTTTCAGCAGCTCGTGTTCTTCCTGTCATGATGCTGTCAATCCTCATCTACGAACACTTCACTAAACCTAACTCAGTCAGTGATGACGGCCTTACCTCAGAACCACACAAAGGTATCGAAACCTCTATCCGACACGCAACCAACCAAACTACCGCAGAGATTGGCGCCTTACTACTATTAGTAGGTTGTACAATTTGTCTGGGCGGTATGATTGAGCGAAGCGGCATCATTGAGCATTTTCCACAGTCGTTTGATAGTATTTGGGGCGCAATGGGGCTTCTTGTATGCGTATTAATCGTAATGGGAATGATCATGGAACCATTTGGCGCAGTCATCCTTGTAAGCTCCACTATAGCGACCGTCGCTTACAATAGCGGTATAGACCCTGTTCATTTTTGGATGGTGACACTAGTAGCCTTCGAGCTTGGGTACTTGAGCCCTCCCGTTGCCCTGAACCATTTATTAACAAGACAAGTAGTGGGAGAAGCCGAGTTATTGAAGGCTGAATCTACTGAAGGTACATTCTACCAACGCCACGAAAGAATCTTAATGCCGATGATCACTATGGGCTCTGCATTACTGATTGTTGCATTTGGACCATTAATTGTAGGTTATTAATACCAAAACCTACCAAGCACTAACGTCCTCGCTTCGGCGGGGATTTTTTTCCCTGTATATATGCCACCCCCGCAAACAAACCGTAGTCGTCCCCCTACAGACAAGAATACCTACGCAACAAACACCCGAAACAAGACCTGAAAACCTTCCAGATACCAACCCCTTATTTCAGACAAAAAAAAGCCCCAGATAAACTGAGGCTTTCTTAAAACAATTTCTATGTTTGCATACTAAGCTTTTGGCCCGGCTGCAACTATCGCATCCGACACATCGAACTTCTTAAAGTTCTCAACAAACTGAGAAATTAAGTCAGCAGCTTTTGCGTCATACTCTTCTGCACTTGCCCAGGTATTACGAGGGTTAAGCAATTTAGCATCAACACCCTCAACAGCCTTAGGTACATCAAGATTTAAACCATCCAGATGCTCTGTTTCAGTATCAGCCAATGCACCACTCTGGATTGCGCTAATAATTGAACGCGTAACAGGGATGCTAAAACGCTGACCAGTACCATGAGCACCACCAGTCCAACCAGTATTAACCAAGTAAACCTTACTGCCAAATTCTTCCATACGCTTCATTAGCAATTCAGCATACTCACCTGCTGGACGCGGAAAGAACGGCGCACCAAAACAAGTAGAAAAAGTTGATTTAAGTTTGGAGTCTGAACCCATTTCAGTCGAGCCTACAAGAGCGGTATAACCACTTAGGAAGTGATACGCTGCACTTTCTTTGCTCAACAAGGATACTGGCGGCAATACGCCGGTCATATCACAGGTTAAGAACACAATGGCATTCGGCTCACCCGCCAAGTTTTCAGCAACACGCTTCTCAACATGCTCCAATGGATAAGCACAACGCCCATTTTCTGTAATAGAAGTATCAGCATAATCTGGCGTACGCAGCTCTTCATCGATTGTTACGTTTTCAACAATGGCACCAAATCGAATCGCATTCCAAATAATTGGCTCATTCTTTTGAGACAAATCGATAGTTTTTGCATAACAACCACCTTCGATATTAAAAACAACGCCTTTGCCCCATCCATGCTCGTCATCACCAATTAGATAACGACTCTCATCTGCTGACAATGTAGTTTTGCCTGTTCCCGAAAGACCGAAGAAGAGACAAGTTTCCCCATCATCTCCCACGTTTGCAGAACAATGCATGGGCAATACATCTTTTTCGGGAAGCAAGAAGTTTTGAACAGAAAACATCGCTTTCTTCATTTCACCGGCATAACGCATGCCCGCCAATAAAACACGACGCTTGGCAAAGTTAATCATCACTGTGCCATCACTGTTAGTACCGTCACGTTCAGGCACACATTCAAAGCTAGCAACGTTAAGAATTTCCCATTCTTGCTTATCTGCAGAATTATACTCTGCAGGACGGATAAACAAGTTACGGCCGAATAGATTCTGCCATGCTGTTTCAGTAGCTACTTTAACCGGTAAATAATGGTCAGCGTCAGCACCTACATGTAAATGAGAAAGGTAGCTTTCTTTTTCAGCTAAATAAGCTTCAACACGCTCCCATAATGCATCAAACTTATCAGCATCGAATGGGCGGTTGATTGGACCCCAGCTGATGGCATCCGAAGTGCTCGGCTCATCAACAATATAACGGTCCAAAGGCGAGCGTCCAGTTCTCTTTCCGGTGGTAACGACGAAAGAACCATTGGCCGCTAATCGGCC